>JAZUKH010000083.1:0-49649 GCA_045643185.1 Myxococcota bacterium
AGACGGCATTCGGGAAAAAACCGCGGTGGTGGCGGCAGGGGGCGGGCCCATGTTCTAAGGGCGTACTGCGCCCAGCGCGCCACCTAGCGCCTCTCGGCATCCCCAACGACGTCAAAACCGCAATTCCGGTACGAAAACACGCAAAAAAAACCGTGGAAAAGCCAAGCAAGGCGTTAAAACCGCGAAAGCCGCAAAGACTCGGCCTTCAGAATTAATTGGCGGTAATGAGAGAATCCGCTGTTTGCCACAAGATCTTACCCTGGTGAGCTTCCTGAATATCGATAGCTGCATAGCCACTGAGTTGGCGCCAAGTTTTTGAGCCTTCGACGAGGTTCCAGGCTGACAGATCTGGCTCAATGACGGCGAGTTGTTGAGCATTTTCAAAGCGAAAAGCGAGGACAAAACCGGGCACAGTGGGCACAAAACCGCCGATAGAGCGATAGGTGAGACCATTGAGAACGAGGCTTTGTGAAGGCGCTTCGCCACGCACGAGCCGAACGACGCGGGTCTGAGTTTCGGCATCTTGCCAGGCAAGCATGAATTGCTTGTGCCCAGCGGCCAAAGCGGGGCGAGTGGCAGTCGCGGTACCGAGTTCCATGATGTTTTGGGGCTCGTCAGAAAACGCGGCATAGAGTTTAGCCCCAGCAGTCCAGGTGATGAGCAGATCCTGGTCGAGGCGAGCCACATCGAAGGAACGGGGTTGCACGTCGAAGGACCAAATGAACAGCGTCTGACGCGACCCATCGCCCAAAAACTGTTCGCAACGGATCTGTGACGGGGAGTGTCCCTGTTCTGCGTGTGACAGCGTGCAAGCGACGTAATCTTCATCACCAGCGACGAGAGCGACCTGGTCGATGATTTGATCTGCAACGTTCAGCGCGATGGTCTTATCGACTTTCGCAGCCGTGTCGACGACCACGAGCGACGCATTACGCGTATCGCCAGCGTAGATACCATCCGATATGGCATAGATGAACCGGTTATTCGTCGCGACCAGATCGTCGATGCGGGCACCGGATTGTGTGTCTGACTCGTAAAGTTGAACGAACTTAGCTTCGTTCGGATTCATTCGTTCTGTGATGTAGGCGCCGCCTTTGAAACACACAGTGAGCTGAGTCTGAGTGCACCGCGTGATGTCGCGCACATCGCCCTGAAGCGCGACGCTAAAAAAGTCTGGTGTAGCGGCCGAACCAAACACCTGTGTCGGCAGGAGTTCATTCATTTGGAGGACGAACGGACCAGGTTCACCGGGCGGCAAAACCTGTTTAGGCGGCGGCGGCAACTCAGGCTCAACTTCGACGATCTCGTCGGCGACCTCGGGCGAAACGCTCGTTTTGTTGCAACCAGAAACCAGCAAAACCAGGCTGATCAGCCAAAGGACACGGCGATTGTTCATAATGTAACTCGAAATAACGATATGTGCTTCGGAATAAACACGTTAACTGGCAAAGACGAAGACGAGATCAATAAGCCATGGGACGCGAACGAATGCCCGACTGAACCTAATCGCCCCGGCCAAACACTCACCACGTAAGGCGAAGGGACGCAACCGAGTCCCGTATGATCCATTCACCCCGAATTAAATGAACCTAACAAGGCGAAGGGCCCTGCCAGGCGAAGGGGTAGCGGCGTATTTCGTATTTCTGTAGAGACGTGTGGTCCACAAGTCTCTACAGAAATACGAAATAGCCGCGTAGGGGGAGACTTCCCCCTTCCCAAGCGATCAAAGGGCGATCAAAAAAGCGCCGACAAGCTTAGCGACCGCTACGGAGGGCTTTCGAAAACCAACCGCCGGTGCGGCCGTCGATCTCAGCGGTGATCTGCTGGATCTGGAGTTCGATCTGCAAACGGGCCATGACATCGAGTTCGGAGTCGGTATCAACTTGAACCTGAAGCGCACGACGTTTGAAATAGAGGTCGGAGATTTCTTTGATGAGTTTATTGCGGCTCGTCGCCGAGGAAGCCATGGCTTTGTAGACGTCCAACTGTTCTTTATTGAACACGAGGCCGGAAAGTTCCCATTCGGCGTGGATCTTGTGCTGATCGTAATCCTGTTCCTCAATGTAATCGGTGTTGACAGTCTGAGTCAGGTTCTTGATGTCATCGGTACCGCCGTACGTGGTCTTGGTTTGAGGACGATCGGTGTCACGATAACGCCCCGTAAACTCGTAAGAGAGTTTTTTGGGAAGGGCTTTGGAACCAGCCGCACGTTTGTACATGCTTTCGAGACGATCACCATTCAAGCCGGAGTAATCCAAAGCGGCATTGATCGTTTCGGCAGCGGTAGGTTCATTTTTGTAGTGCGCGAGAATCTCTGCAGAGGTCTCTTCCTGAGCGGAAGCAATCATCGGCGTTGCGATAAGACCAATACCGAGGGCAAAAGATACGAGGATGCGTTTCATGATGTTCTCCATGGAAGGTGATTCATTCGAATCACGAAAAATCGGTAAAATTATATGAAATCTTTCGGCTTGAAGTAACCGCCGGTCATGTAATAGAGCTGAACTTCTAATTTTTCGATCTGCAGATCACGTTTGATATCGTTTTTGAGGTTTGGACGACGTTTAAGAGACTGCATTTGCAGTGCATGACGTTTATTGAACGCACGCGTGACCGCATAAATTATTTTTCGACGTTGAGTTTCCTGCTGAACGTAAAGTTGATCGAGCGTGATCTCTTGTTTGGTATACTCGTCGAAGTTGAGGTTCCAATGCGCCATGATCTGCCAATAACTGACAGTGCTGTGGTTCTGATTCCAAGTGGGCACGTCGGACCAGAAATCGTTATTTTTGAAAGTGATGACGCGTTGAGCGCGATCGGTCACCTGCGGTTTATAGACGTAGTCAAATTTAACATCTGGCAGGACCATGGAGACCCACAAACGGCTTTTCCAGAGATTATCGGAGCCCTGATCGAGTCCGTAGAGTCTGAGTGCCGCTTGAATAACGTCGCCTTCTGAGGGTTCCTGGGACCAAAGTCGTTTAAGGTAGTCGAGTTTATCAGGATTGCTGAGTTTACCTCGGTTGCGGGCCGCGACCATGACGCCCTGATTCGTGACCATAATGGCGGCATTGGTGCGGTCTTTGGAAGGCGACAAAGTCATGTGACGCGTCAATTCGCCGAAAATGCCTTCATCGTGACAGAACCAGCCATGTTCGCCCAATTCGTAAACGGCGAGTTCCGTTCGCACGATGGGATGCGACGCGTCTTCGCCGGGTACGAGGTTGATCTGACGAAGCGGCTGAGTGCTGAACGGCATTCCGAGCACGCGTTCAAAACGAACGCCGTCAAAGAGATAAAGATTCGACTCCGTGATGAACATACTGTTATTCATCGCAGTCATGTCGAAGTCGACGATCATTTCACCAGAAAGCACGGGAATATTGAAAGCCTGGAGTTGTTTGCCTTCGACACTGTACGTATAAATGCCTTCGGTCGACCCGATTACGACTTCTCGATCACTGGTGACGAGAACTTTGAACACGGCACCGGGCACGGGCACATCATTCCAGGTTTTACCAGCGTCCTCTGAGATCCTCAGCACGTTCAGACCACCGATAAAGAGCGATCTGCCATCCGGGCTCAACGCGCCTGCAAACAGCGGCTGACCATCTTGAGCCGTCAAAACGGGCTTCCATGACTTGCCTTTATCTTTGGTCATCAACAGAGCATCCGAGGTCACGGCATAGGTCGAATTCCCCTTATTGAAGAACTGCCAAGCCGCCTTGGTCTGGGCGAGCATATCGAGCGCAGCTTCCTCGGTCGCACCGAGCGACAGCAAAATGCGGTAACGATTGATAAGATCCTGATTATTCAATTCAGACAGGTCTTTATCGTCGTCCACTTCCTCTTCTTCCTGGTCGAGCGACGAAACAAGACCGTTATCATAAGCGACTGTGCTGAGGTCGAGCGAGATCTCGTAGTTTGAAAGCTCACTGATGTCATCGGTGTGCTTGGCACTCAGAATGTCATCATCGTCGAGCGTATCCATGATGGTCTCGGTAAAATCCGCTCCATAAACCGACTCAAGTTCATCCTCGATCAACGTGCGTTTTTTGTCGATGATCTCGCTGTCATCAAACGCGACATTCTCTCCTTTCGCCAAAGTCGGCACGTCTGAGCTCATCGAATACACGGGCATCCAAGTCTCACCAGCGTCGTTGCTGACCTGAATGAAGTCTACGCCACCGGCATAAAGCACCTTTGTGCTTTGTGGATCTTCATACACTGTAATGACTTCGTCATTGAGATCGACAAAATCCTGAGTCCAGATCCAGGCACCTGTCGTCGAGTGGTCTTGAGACATTCGAGCCGAAAGTTGCTGAATATCAAAACCAGGCGCAGTCACAGCGGACGCCCCGTCATCGCCACTCATTGCAGCGTCTGCCATCTCCGGTTCCATCATCGAATCCTGAGCGTACGCGCTGATTCCACAACAACAAATCATCAGCGACAGCAACCAACTTATCGGATTAGGGTGTTTCATGTATCTCTGTGCACTCCGGATTAAGACTTTGCGTCAAGACTCGCAAATGAGCAATTTCACCCTAGACTTTACCACATGCGCCATCCTTTTCGTAGATTGTTTTTTGCCCCCTGCCTCAGTTTTTGAGCAAAAAAAACGACAAAATCGCCGTTTTCACGGCGATTTTTTCGTTGTTGAATCACTTAACCACTAACCGCGTCGACGACGCAAAGGCACGAGCCCGACGAGCGCCGTGAGCGCGATCCACCAGGGCGCATGCCCCGTGGGGGCTGACGGAATGGCACGACAGGAACCACCACGCGCGTCATGACCGACAACCTCGTTCGAAGGCACTTCGTTTTCGATCGTGATCTCAATGTTATCCACATAAGCCTGAGAATCGTCAGTAAACATCACAGCTTCGAGGCGATAGTTGCCATCAGGCAGATAGGCATCCTGCGTCGCGTAGTCACCCTGAGACACGAGGCGGCAGTACCAGGTACCATCCGCACGCACCTTGGTCGTACACATGGCAGCAATCTCTTCAGCAGCCTTAGGATCTTGGTCTCTCAACGTGAGATTAACGACGTTATCTTTGATCTCACGCGATTCAGCCCAGGCTTCGCCTGAAACGATAAGTCCTTCATAAGCATCGATCTTATCGCCATTCAACGGTGCCGTGATCGTCACGCGAGCATCATCCTGAGCAATGATCTTGATCGGATCACTCTGCTCGCTCGTGAGGTCACCATCGACCCACGTCGCGCGCAACGTGTATTCACCAGGCTGAATCGAATAAACAGGCATGCAGCTCCAATCGCCGTCAGGGTCCGCATTCACCATGCAGAGCAAATGTGCCGTCGTATCGTCCTCTTTGTAGTACCAGACGTAGACATCCCCTTCGCCACTCGGCGAAACGCCCTTGATCAACGGCTGAAGCGTCGTCGTTTCGCCATCAGCCGGCGTCGTAATGATCGGCGCCTTCACTTCGACAGGCGGATCGACCGGTGGATCAACAGGTGGATCGACTGGCGGATCAACAGGTGGATCAACAGGCGGTTTTTCGGCTTCAATGACGACCGTAACGATGCCTTCCGACACGTCGTTAGCCTCGTCGGTTACCGACACTTTGAACTTGTAGGATCCCTCAGCCACGTTCTGATCCACCACGAACGCCGTGCTGGACGCAGTGACCGATGTCAAAATGCCGTTAAGTTGATCGACATTCTCCCAGTTGTAGCTCAACGCACTCGTCGCGCCGTCGGGATCATACGAGGCACTCGCGTCAAGAAACACGAGATCACCCGGTTTAGACATAATCAATTCCTGATCAAGTACCACGACCGGCGGTTCATTCTTCCAGGTCGAAGGACGAACGATGACACTGGCCGTAGCCGAGGCCGACGCCCCGTTCGGCGTCATCGCCGTAAACTTGATCTCATACGTGACCGGTTTGGCGTCAGAATTCACATGCAACCACGTGGCCTGTTCAGTCGACGCCTCAAAATTCGCTGAGAACGACGGCGTGACTTTGGACCAAGCAAACGTCATGTCATCGCCATCCGGATCATACGCTTCAGCAACGACGCGCACATCCATGCCTGCTTCGACCGTGAATGGGGAACCGACAATGTTGACGACAGGCGGCTCGTCGAACTTACAAACGCCAAGCTTGCACTCAGCTCCAGCCTGGCTGCAATCCGCATCGCTGTAGCACGCCACCATACAGGCTTTGTGATCCAGACTGCACTTGTAATCGCCACACGAAGTGGCGTCAGACAGACACTCACCCGCTTTGCACAAGGGAACATACAGGTTGTCATCTGAGCAACTGATAACACCACAGGACGTGCCATCCGCCTTCGGAATGCCTTCGCACTGCGCGACCGGATCACACACCGCGCGTTCGTCTATACACGGGTTCGTATTCGAACCAGTCTTGCAGACGAACGGCTGGAAATCAAAGTTATCCTTGTTGGGATCACAAACCAGACAACGGTTATCCGCCGAAATTTCGCCTTCGTCATAGCAGACTTCGTTGACCAGGCACTTGTCAGCCGTATAACACGGCGTACTACGCGAATAGAAGACCTCCACTCGGCCTGCCGACGCTTTCGACAGATCAAATTGCCCCGGCGAGCCAATGATCAGGTCATCCCAACCCGAACCATCGAGCTGAGCAGTTAAAATACTCGCCCCGTGATTCCCCGAACTATGCATATCACTGTGATGCCAATATGGGGCTTTGCTAAATATCGTGCCATCTTTCGTCCCAAGATAGACGTACAACTGACCTTTTTCGCGTGGCGACGCATTAAAATCACCAGCCGCAGCAACGACCAGGTCATCCACACCATCATGGTTCATATCGGTAACGACGACATTGGAACCAAAGTGACTATTCTTATCGCCATTCGTGATCTCAAGGTCACCAACCTTTTCAAAAGGCTTACCAGCCCCCTCATTGATGAAAGAACGCACACGACCAGCATACAAATGCGGTTTGCCATCAACAAGCTGAACGCCGCTGTAATTCGGCGCCCCGACCAACAGATCGAGTCTGCCATCGCCATTCAGGTCTTTGAAAGCGACGCTTGTGATCATTTCCCCCATCTGGCTTGAATCAACCAGGCTCTGTTCACCGATCAACGGGTCGCGCGATTGAACGAGCTGGCCCAAATCTTTGTCATATTGGAAAAAGTAGAGCGCACCTTCCCCCTTGTCGCTGTAAATCTCCGAATCGACCACATAGCCAGGTGCCGTCACGACAATCTCTTTTGAACCGTCACCATTAAGATCGGCAACATACAGACGGCGACCAAACTGGGTCGCATATAAGTCCGCAGACGTATCCAGCATAACATGGGTATCCGACGGAAGTTCCCCAGCTTTTTCAGGGCTGGCCACATTCATAAAATGTTTACAAATGTCAAACGCTACGTGCACACCGCGCTGCGTCGGGCCTTCGAATGCCGAATAGATCAGGTCCATCCTACCATCGCCATCCACATCCGCCATCGTCATGGCCTGACCAACACGCATCTTCGACGTCGAGCTCAACAAGGTCGCGTAGGGTACCACCTTGCTCTCATCGCCCTCCAATGAGTACCCAAATGCGATCACGCCGCCGGCACTCTTTATCGTACCATTGTCCACGGTTGGCGCAGACGCGATGACCAAGTCACTTATACGCGCATTGCCACCTAGCCCCGGACAATAATCGCCAGAGATCACACTACGACCAAAAGAATTCTTGCCTGTACTTTCTGACAGCGAAACATACAGAGAAGGCACTGCGTCCATGCCATCGTCATGCACAAAATAGCCGTAAACACCGCCCACGACCTTGTTATCCGTCGAATTGTCGTTGACAGCCCCCCCCTGACCGACCCACAAGATCTTTGACGCCTTCGCGCTCTTCACATTCGCCAGGGTCATCGATAAGCCATAGTAACCATTCGAAATGATATCCGAATCGTTCACGCCTTTAAGCGAAGTCGAATCTTCAGCACTGACCAGCCATGGACTGCCTTCCGCACTGCCAAAGATCGCGTGCGTCTGAACAGCTAGATCCAGATTCTGGTCATCATCCACGCCATTTCCGTCCGAACATCCAGCCATGACGGCAAGCGCAAGACAAATATTCAAAAGGTTGACTCTTTTCATACAAACTGTTCCTCGTTTTTACCCCTCAAGGAGGGTACTATACTTTGACAGTCTAGCATTTTGCATCACGACATTGCAAAAACGAGCGGATTTTTTTAACCGAAACAGGTGATATCTCAGACGCGGAAGCTTTGTCTGGTCATAAATTCAAAATCTCAACCGTAGCGAAGCCGAAGGCAAGCAGGCTGAGATTGGGCGAGCAGGCGCGATTTGTTCAAAGCCGAAGGGTAGCGACGTAACGTGGTACGTCGTCGCGTCTAATTGTTGATGACCGTCACGACGACTGGAATCGTCAACTTGCTTTTTCCACGTTTGACCTTGACCTTCACGGTATCACCCGGTTTGTACATATCCAACGCATTGTAGAGCGTATCGTAGTTTTTGACCGGCTTGTCATCGATACCAATGATGATGTCGTTGATAAAAATGCCGTTCTGCGACTGAGTCAGTCCCTGCAAACCGGCTTTTTCAGCGGGCGACCCCTTGCCGACCGACTGAATGATGACGCCATTCACGCCGTTTTGACGCGCGATCTGGTCGCTGACGACGCTAATGCCGATCCCGATCTGTTCCGCATGACCGGTTTTGATGATCTGCGGCACAACGCGCTTGATAAACGTGTACGGAATGGCAAACCCAAGACCTGCCGAGGCGCCGGATTCCGAAACGAGCATGGTGTTCATGCCAATGAGCTGAGCGCTTGAGTCGAGCAGCGGGCCGCCCGAGTTGCCCTGGTTGATCGCCGCGTCGGTCTGAACGATGTCACGAATCTTAACGCCACCGACACCAAGCATCTCGCGGCCAAGTGCCGACACAATGCCGGACGTCATCGTGTGGTCAAAACCAAGCGGATTCCCGATCGCCACTGCTTTTTGACCAACCTGAAGCTGATAGCCCTCTCCCGGAACGCGAATGGGCGTCAACTCACTGGCAGGCGCCTCGATCTTAATGACCGCGATGTCCTTTTTGGGCTCGACGCCCACAACTTTCGCGTCATACGTCTTTTTGTTGAACAACGTGACCGTAAGGCTCGACGCATCGCGGATCACGTGATAGTTCGTCACAATGTGGCCCTGCTTGTCCCACACGAAGCCAGACCCAGCGCCGGCATCGACTTCCGTCGTACGAGCCGGTTCAAACGACCAAAATCCGCCACCCGTGCGAATCTTTTGACGTTGCGTCACAAAAACCGTCGCCGGTGCCGCTTCGGCAAAAATGTCGATCGAATTCAACTCATCTTCGGTCGGGTGAAGGTGCGTGCGTCGACCTGACTTCACGGCATAGCCCTGACCAAAATTCGGGCCCTGATCCGTCACATATTGCGCCAAAATCACTGAATCGGACGCAGCACCTCCCTCGTCTGACCATTCAGACGGCTGAGACGAGCTACATCCGGCCAACATCCATACCAAGAATACAAAAAATAAGTGCTTTTTCATTCGTCGTTTCCTGTGATGCGCGTTGAAGTGTCTTGTAAACGCCAAAGTTCAGCGAGCGTGCCGCTGACGGTAAGAAGATATTTGCCGGTCGCATCGAACGCAAGCGCCGAAACCGGCTGATCCTGGACCGAACCGATTCGGTCGACGATCTCTCCTGCCCCATTAAACACGAGCGCCCCCCGAACTAATCCCACCGCAAACAACTGCGACGCAGAAGAGATCGACGTAAGGACCAGTTTTTCGAGCGGCGCCGACAAAAGCTTGTCAGACGGAATATCGACAAAGAGATTCAGCTTGTTCGTCTCCAAAAACATGACGCTTTTATCGTCCGAAAGGGCGACATGACGCGTGACATTCGGCACCATCACGATGCCATGTTGCGCGTAAACGTTCATAAACGGCGCCGAAACCAGCATTTTTTCGGCATTGACGCCCAAAACCGTCGAGCCATCCGTTGTGATGCCGACCCACCGCGGTTCTTCCGGACGCACGTCGTAATAGGTGTACCCCGTCGACGCCGGGTCAACAACGTAGCGCCGTTCGGGCGTCAGCACGCGCAAAGTGCCGCTGTACGCGTCAAACGCCATGCCGATCACGTGCTCGACGTCGCGCACGCGTTCCGTCACCGTGCCACGCCCCGTATCGAGCAACCACACAGACTTGCTCTTCTGATCAGCAAACGCAATAAAACCCTCACGATACGCCACCGCCTGAACACGACCCAGCACCACAGGCCAGGCCCCCACGCGCTGACGCGCATCCGTCGCGAGCGAGTCACGCAAAGCCACCGCGATCTCACGATACGCCGAACGATGCTCTTTAGAAATGTACTGGTCAAGGTCAAACGCCGCCTCGCTCACGCGGTGCGAAAACAGGTCCATCACCGCTCGATGAAACCACAACTCGCCCTCAGGCACAAAGAACGCACTGTCAAAAAACGTCAGCTTCGGATCGATCGCCACGCCGTCAAAAAAACGCGCCTGCGCCCGTGCCATGTCGCCATCGCGCACCCACGCCACCACCTGACCAAAAATGGCATGCGGATTCTTCGGATCCAGCGCGATCGCCTCCTCGTAGATCGCGATCGCCTTGTCAGGATGACCCACGATCATCTCGATCTCCGCCAAATTGCCAAGAATCGCCGACTCCGCCGACGCATTGGGCGCCTCACACTGCTCGTACGTCGCCGCAGCCTCGGCATATTGCCCCACCTTCGTCTCAAGCGTCGCCTTAAACAAACACAGATCAAAGTCCTTCGCCCATTTTTCGTCGTCCTTCAGCATCGTCTTGACGAGCCCCAGCGCCTCATCAGGCAAGTCATTGCGATCCATCAGCTGCGCACAAATGAACGGAACCTCTTTCAGTTCGGGCGCCACGGCCATCGCATCGCGACAATGCGCCAACGCCGACGCAAACTGCTCTTTTTTGAGCGCCTCCGTCGACAATTTGATCGACTCGGTCGCCGCTTTCATCCGCTCCGTCTTGTTTTGCGGCTTCGACTTCCCTTGTTTTGCGCTTTCAGCCTTCACACTCGCCGATTTCACGGCCGGCTTCGCCAAAACCGCCGTCGGACAAAGACTCGCCACGCAAAAACTCAGGATCAGGCCAAAAATTAGGGTGAATACACGTTGTGACATAAAAATTAACCTGTTTTGTCTGTTTGGGAGGGGGAAGTCTCCCCCTACGCGGCTATTTGGCAATGACGCGGTAGAGACGCCCGTACCGGACGTCTCCACCGCGTCATTGCCAAATACGCCGCTACCCCTTCGCCTGGCAGGGCCAACAACCACGTTACATCAATTTAGTCAGGTTCTTTTGCAGGGCCTCGTTGGTGCCTCCACCGATCGACAGCAAGATCGCGTCGCGGTGCAGACGCTCCACCGGGTAAGCCTGGCTGTACCCGTTCGCCCCAAGCACCTGAATGGCGTTGCGGCTCACAACTTCGCCCATCTCGGCACACATCAGCTTGACCGCGTCGGCATCCATCGACGCCGTCGGCACTTCGTCCAACAAGTCTTCCAACACGTTGTACAAAAAACACCGACATGCGCGATACTGAGCATAAGATTCAGCAACAAGTTTCTGAATCTGTCCAAAATTCGATATTGGCTTGCCAAATGCGTATCGCTCGCGCATGTATTTTTTCATGATGTCAAGGCAGGTCTTGGCTAGCCCGCACGACTGGGCGGCCAGTCCAAGACGCTCAATGGCGAGGTTGCGAAGCATGGGACGAAGCCCCTCGTGAAGTTTACCGACGAGCGCGTCGGCAGGCAGATGGCAATGGTCAAAGTGCAGCGCACCCGTCGGGCTTGAACGCATACCGAGCTTGTGTTCCGCTTCGCCGCGGCTAAAGCCATCGACATGGCTTTCAACCAAAAACAGGCTCAAGTCACGACGCTCTTCACCTGTACGTGCATAAACGAGAAACGCGTCGCCAACGGGCGCGTTCGTGATCCACATTTTTGAGCCATTCAGCTCAAACGAGCCATCGTCCAGCTGCGTCGCCGTCGTCGTCATGCCAAGCACGTCGGTACCGGCATTCGGCTCAGTCATGCCCATGCCCGCGATCGGACGAGTTTTAAGGATCTCCGCGTGTCGCGCGGGTATGGGCGACTGACTCGCGTGCCACGTGCGATAGAGTTGGTGCGTAAAAAGCAGTTCCTGGGCGAGGTAACTCATGGCAAAGGCCGGATCAACCTCACTCAGTGCCTCAATGACCATGACGGTCGCGGCTTCGTCCAGGTCGGCACCATTCAATGATTCGGGCAACGTCATGCCCGTGATGCCCAACTCGGTCGACAGACGCGCAAACAGCGACCGGTCAAATGTTTCCGTCTGGTCGCGTTCCGTCGCCTGGGGCGCCAAATACGCGTTGGCCCAGTCACGCACGGTGGCCTGCAACGTCACATGGATTTCTGACCGATCAAAACGAGAAGACATTGAGTTCTCCTTTGTTGACGCGTTGATATTGCGCCGTCACCGTCGGTGCAAAAGCCGACAGCGATGACTGTGAAAAACTCGGCTGCGGTGACAACTCGAGCGTATTTTCATCAACTTGTTTGAGGTCGAGCGCCACATCCAAGTCGCTTTTAGAAACGATGTGGATGCCCTCTTCCGCGATCTTGCCACTCGCCGCGATCACGAACGCCGGCTCGACCGAGCGAATCGTCACCGTCAAAGCGTCGTCCATGCGATAGATCTCGAGCGACTGACCGCCCGACGCACGAAAATAACCCTGAAATCCGTTCGACGTCTCGACCAGAACTGCGCGGTTGACCTGTTCCAGGATCTTCTCAGCGCGCATCTGCGTGGCCTTGGCAAAAGCCTCGTGAATATCGACGCCATTTTTGACGAGCGTGTTCATGTCAACACCACGTCCCTGCGATTCCCACTGCGTTTGCGCTGCTTTAAGCTGTTCAAACGCGTCGGCAGGCAAGATCGACTTGGCATACTGCATGGCATCCGTGACGGCCTTGCTCGCCTCGTTGCCTTGCTCCACGCGGTCGAGTATCTCCGTCCGGTCTTCATGCTGTTGCGCGACTTCCTCGTCCGTGAGCTCATGCTCACCGGTCACGACCATGGCCACTTTTTCCTCGCGATCCATCTGGTCGACCGGCTTTTGCGTTTTGCAGCCAAAACTCACAAAACACATAAATAAGGTTGTAGTCACAAACAAGATTCGCTTAATTTCGCATTTAGCCGAAGTTATTTTCATAAAACCTGTTATTCTCCAAAGTTTACGTTTAACGACCAGCGTCAAAGCGCGGCCATGCCGCGCCTGGTCAGAACGCCTGTCTGAGCGACAACACATGGACAAAAAAACGCGGCAACCTGAAGTTACCGCGCTTTGATGAAAACGTATGTGAAAACGCGCCATAGCACGTTTTTGGGCCCCGCCAGGCGAAGGGGTAGCGGCGTATTTGGCAAAGACGCGGTGGAGACGTCCGGTCCGGGCGTCTCCACCGCATCATTGCCAAATAGCCGCGTAGGGGGAGACTTCCCCCTCCCAAAACATCAGCATTTATTTTTTCCAGAACGGCGGCGCATTGAGCTGTCTGGTTGCATCTTCATCGTCATCATCGGATTCCCGGTAGACGTTCTGGCAGATCTCGATGGAATCGTCATCGTCTTCGTAATAATCCTTGGGCGTCGAAGCGACATTCTTAGGCGGAATATAGGTGCCAGGCCCAACAGGCGCGGAAGTTTTGACCTCAGTCGCCTCGAAAACGGCATCCTCGGAAGGCACATAACCGGGAACACTGGCCGGCTTAGGCGCAGCAACAGGCGCGGGCGCGACGACAGGTGCGGGCGCAACCCCAAGCGTGAAGTGTGAACCATGGTCAACGGCTGGATCAGACGCCTCAAGGCGTTTCACAGCCGGCAGAGCGACGGCCGTATCCGTATGAGCCTGAATGAATTCTTCAGACAGAACGCTTTCGATCTGGGTCTTTTCGGAGCCGTCACCGCCATTCTGAGCGGCAGTCGGCGGCGCAGTGAGCAACAAGGCGGCGTTAGGACGCTCGAGCTCATCGGCGGCGCTGTCAGCGATCTTACGCGGCGACTCGACCGCAGCGGGATTTGCTGTCGGCGCGCCAGCAGGCAGAATGCCGATCTCGCGCAAAATGTCGTTACGATCCTGAATGCAGGTCTCGCACGACGAATCCTCGTCTTCGTAATCATCGGCCGAGGTCACCAACGGCTTTTCAGCTTCAACAGGCACGGCTTCGTTTGTCGGACGAGTTTTTGCCATGCCGGGAATAGCCGGCATCGGCGGGCGTGCGACAGGCGGCTTTGGCATGGCGCGTTTGGGCGTGACGGGCGAAACCTCAGTGATGATGTATTCACGGACGGAATGCATGCGAACGGGAGCCGGGGCCATGGCCGGAATGGGCACACCGGGTGCGGCGGGCATTCCGTTGGGACGAGCCATCGCCATGGGCGGCATGCCGGGGCGCGAAGCCTTGGACATCGGCGTCGGCGCAGCGACAGGCATAGGCACCGCGACGGGGACGGGACGCAAAGCGCCGTCACTCACAGAGGCGGGCGCATTCGGTGCCTTGACCGGCGCCATCGTCTGACTTGCCAGACGCGGAGCCACCGTGTTGTCTTCCTGTTCGATGCCGACCGTCACCACGGTCACGTTATCCTTGCCACCAGCTTTGAGGGCAAGACCGATCAGCGTGTTGCACGCTTCCTGAAGATTGGGCGCAGAACTGACGGTCTGAGCGATCTGAGCGTCGGTCACGAGGTCACTCAAACCGTCAGAGCACATGAGATAGACATCGCCCTGTTCGCGTTTGACTTCCTTCACATCGACTTCAACGCTGTCTTTCAGACCGATGGCGCGCAAAATGACGTTTTTGTTTGCGAAAGCCGGCACGTCTTCCGGTTTTAACTCACCTGTATCCAACAAATGATTCATGAGCGAGTGATCTCGGCTCATCTGCTGGATCTCGCCTTTTCGAATGCGATAGATTCGGGAGTCGCCGACATGGGCGAGTATGAAGCCGTGCGGTGCATTGAAGATCGCGGTGACGGTCGTCCCCATGCCTTCCATCGAACGGTCTTTGCATGACTGAATATAGACGCGTTCATTGGCGTACTTGATGGCATTGACCAACAAGTTGGCTTCGTAAGACAGCTTTGGATTAGCCGGATACATGAATTCGAAGCCTGGTTGATGGGCTTTTTCGCAGATGAACTGCGAGACATGCTGGACGCAAAGCGTCGAAGCGACCTGTCCGGACGAGTGCCCACCCATGCCATCGGCCAGGACATAAAGTCCCTGACTTGGAACCATGATGAAGTTATCTTCGTTTCTTGTGCGTTTGAGCCCAACGTCTGTTTTGGCTGCCCACACGAGCCTCGTTGCCATTGCTTTCCTCTATAGTTTTTGCACCGAAATTGTGCGGTGATACTTACTAAGTTTTCTTTTTTGATGTTGGGATGTTTCTAGTTCGGCAAGGATACTTCGATCGTATATTCCGACTGAAAAGAATCGCAACTGATTTCGAGGTAATAATGCCCTGGCATAGCCCTGAATTCCTGAATATTCCTCGCGCCTGGCTGGAATCGGAGGTCATACATTTCCTCACCGGTCGCTTTTCGGATGATAATGCGCCCGCCAGCAGTCGGTTCATCGAAGGCGAACGCGACGGCGACTTCCGCTTCAGATGGCACGGAGAAGTATTTCCAGTCCGTTTTATCGCCATCGATGCACGTCACATGGTCGAGGACAAGATCATTAATGTTGATCTCGATCGCGCCAATACGATCCTGATCCGTGCTCGATTTTGATTCCGGGCCAAGGGAGCACCCCTGCGTCAAGGCCAGGATCCCCGCAAGCGCAAGACCTAATCCGTATCGTTTCATACTATCTCCTTCTTTGGCTTCCGTTGTCGTTGGTTGAGACAATGCCTAAACATAACCATTTTGATATTATACGCTTTTCGAACCAATCCGGTCAAGGCATGTCGAATCGACTTCACACCAACTTCTAAACCGCTTTATCCTCAAAAATTCTTTGACATCACTATTCTTGTGTGTTAAAACTCGCGCCCGTTATTGGCACCCGCATTTTTAGCGGACGCTTTCTTACATCTGTCGTTTCTTTATTGACGGGACATTCCATCGCCCCGAACTTTTACTTTTTGAGGAGATTCAAAGTGGCGCACCATAAATCAGCCATTAAACGTATTCGTCAGACGGCCGTCAAAACCGAACGCAATCGCGCTGGCCGTACCAAAATTAAAAACACCGTTCGCGCTTTCCGTGAAGCTTGTGCCGATGGTTCAAATACCGCCGAACAGCTCTCAAACGCCATCGCGAATATCGCTAAAGCCGGTTCCAAAGGCATCATCCCTGCCAAACGCGCTGCCCGCAAAATTAGCCGCATCGCTAAACTCGCTAATCGCTCCAATGGCTAATCCATTCCGGAGCCAGGATGCTCGGTCAATCGACCGCATCTAGCCTTCTAAGACAACAGGCACCGCCTGTTGTCTTTTTTTTTATCTGCGATACCTCTCAAACGGAGTGATCATGACCGACTTCCTACACCATTTGTTCGCAAAAACAGCCCCACTCCTCTGCACTTGCCTCGTCGCAGGCTCCGCCTTCGCAGGCACCGTTGACGACACAAAATATTCAAGTAACCTCGGTTACGCTTTCACACCCCCTAAAGACTGGATCCGTCTAGACGCTTCCACGGCAAAAGGTATCGATTTCATCCCAAATAATCTCGTCAATACAAACTTCTCACGCTTCGACGTCGTCTATTTCAAAGGTCCTGATGGCGCAAAACCGTTGACTCTGCAAGACGATAAAGCTCGCGCTGACGCCCGAAAAGAAGCAATCCAAAATGGCGAACGACCGGCACCAGGTACCCCAGAAGCCGATGAGTTCGAAAAAAATGAACAAAAAGAACTCAACGCCAAAAAGCCAAAAAAACTTGACTTCGCGCCCAGCCTCTCCGTTATGGTCATCGACAATCTTCCTACCAAGACCTCCACGGAACTCGCCAAAACTTATGCCAATACCATAACGAACAGCATTAAGTCCGCCTTCCAATTCAAAACACAGAATTTCCGAATCACAAAATCCACGTCCGACCGCATCAACTATATGGACGCGTTCCTCTTCAGAATGGAATATCGCTACAACAATCGGGATATCACAGTCGATCAGACCGTCTTCATCAAACACAGAAAGACCGTCATCGTCACCTGTATGGCAAGCGACAAGGATTATTTGGATGGCGACTGGTGCACCCAGATCTCAAAAACATTCGAGATCGATGATTAACCAGGACGGGGCCGAGCGCCTTTCATGATCACGATCAGGCAGACGACCACACCACCTTATGAACATTAAAAAAGCTCCCCAAAAAGGGGAGCTTTTTTTGTGCCTCCAACCAAGACACACGCTCGTGCATCAGCCTAACTTGACTGACAAGGAACGCGTCAACCAAGCTGGCTGCAAGGTCCAAAATGTTCTAGTGATGACGATCTTTGTCCGCCATCGTTGAACGCACGACTTCGGGCGTCGTAAAGCTGTCGATCTCGGCTTCCGTGACCCACCCCGTCTGCAACAATTTTTCGCGGATCGTCACGCCTTCAGCCATCGCATCGATGCCGAGCTGACACGCGCGGTCATAGCCCACACGCTTGACCATCGCCGTGATCAACGCGGTCGAAGACGCCACGCCCGCACGGCACTTGTCAACGTTCGCCACGATACCGTTGATGCACTTCGTCGCCATCATCATGCACGCTTCCTGAAGCATCACAAAGCCGTTCAGCAAACAATCCCCGATCAGCGGCAAAAACGCGTTGAGTTCAAGGTTGCCCTGGCTGATCGCGTACGAAATCGTCGTGTCGTGCCCAATGATCAACATACAAGTCTGGATCATGGATTCCGTGATGACCGGATTCACTTTGCCCGGCATGATCGACGACCCTGCCTGGCGCGCCGGCAACGAGATCTCGCCAATGCCCGCCGTCGGCCCCGACGACATAAAGCGAAGATCCGTCGAGATCTTCACCAACGACGTCGCACAGGCTTTCAAAATGCCACTCACATACGAGAAATCATCAAGGTTCTGCGTGCCATCGATCAGGTCAGCCGCCTGAACAAGCGGCATATCCGTGATCTGCGCCAACGTGTCGACGACGTTTTCGACATACTCGTGCGAAGCACTCACACACGTGCCGATCGCCGTGCCGCCCAAGTTGACCGTTCTCAACGCCTCACGCGCACGCGTCATGCGCACAAAGTCGCGGTTCAACGCCTCTGCATAAGCCTTGAATTCAAACCCAAGCGTCGTCAAAACGGCATCCTGGAACTGCGTGCGGCCAACTTTCACGACATCCTCAAGACGAGCCCCCGTCTGGCGAAGCGTCAATTCCAGGGTCTTGAGCGCCGGCATGAAGTTCTCAATGCAACGCGACAACGCCACACGAAACGCCGTCGGACAAACGTCGTTCGTCGACTGCATCAGGTTGATGTCGTCAAGCGGCGAAATGTGCGCATAATTGCCCAGCGGTTCACCCAGGATCTGCAACGCACGGTTCGCAATGACTTCGTTCACGTTCATGTTCAACGACGTGCCCGCGCCGCCCTGAAGCGCATCCACGACCACGTATTCATCCAGTTTGCCCGACGCCATCTCGGTACACGCAGCCACGATCGCATCGGCCTTGGCCGGATCATCCTTCCAGCGACCCAACGAGATCGACGTTTTCGCGCACGCAAGCTTCACATCACCCATGGCGTGAATCCAGCTCGAATGGACGCGACGCCCCGACACCTTAAAATTGTCAAGGCTACGCGCCGTGTGAACGCCCCAAAGCGCATCCGCAGGCACTTTCAGTTCGCCAATAAGGTCATGTTCTGTGCGAAATTCCATGTTATTGCTCCAATTCTTTGATGGTTACTCGTGATTGACCGTTTTATCGGTCACATATTCCGATAAAACAAGGCGCGTATTTTAACTATTCCAGACGTTTTTTTGCTATCTTATTATGCAATTTTTTATGGGGCTGGCGATTGCATTCGCCAGCCCGCGCGGCTATGGCAAAAAAAGCACGCTTCGCGCCTTTTTTGCCATACGCCGCGCCTTGATCTGGGGCCGGCTATTGCATACGCCGTCCCGCGCGGCTATGGCATACGCCGCGCACTCACACACCAACTTGGATGAAGGAAAACAGAATGATGATCCTCAAAAAGTTATTTGCGATGTTGGCTGGCTCGACCCTGTTGATCTGCGGTCAGGCCATGGCACAGGACGCTACGCCCGCCCCTGCCGCAGCGCCTCAACCTGCTGCTGCCGCCAAAACGCTCCCAAACGGCGTCGCTATCCGCGATTGCGTCGCCCCCATCGAAGGCATGTCATGCATACCCGGTGGACCATTCCTGCGTGGCTCCGACAACGATCCACACGTCAAATGCAATCAGGAAAGCTATAACCGCGCTTATTTCACCAAAGAACAAAAAGAAAAGAAAAACCACATCAATACGAATCCGCAACAGCAGATCTGGATGCAGACCTATTATATGGATGTGACCGAAGTCACCAACGAGGCTTACCAGGCCTGCGTCAAAGCCAAAAAATGCGAAAAAGACGGTCCGAAATACGTCGATTTTGACGCCCCCAAACAGCCGATCACCGGTCTGAGCTGGTACAACGCCAAAAAGTTCTGCGAAGCGCAAGGCAAGCACCTGCCAACCGAAGCCGAGTGGGAAAAAGCCGCACGCGGTGAAAACGGCGACATCTATCCGTGGGGCAACGACCCCGTTTCGTCGTGTGACAACGCCGTCATTATGGACGACAAGGGCCGTTCCTGCGGCGAGAAAAAGCGCAAAGGCACACATCCCGAAAAAGGCCGCGTGCTGGAAGTCTGTTCAAAAGGCAAATTCCGCTATGGCCTGTGCGACATGATGGGCAACGCCGAAGAATGGGTCGCCGACTGGTACACGCCAAGCTACGAAGCCTGCGGCGCTGACTGCCAAGGCATCGATCCCAAAGGCCCGTGCCAGGGTGAAGAAGTGGACGGCCACAAATGCGGCCGCTATCGCCACAAAATTGCGCGCGGCGGCTCCTGGTACTGGGAACCCAACCACGCAACCGGCATTCACCGCCGCTCACACGTGCCCAGCAACGACCCGGCGCACCACTTTGGCTTCCGTTGTGCCGCCACGGCCGACGAAATGGATAAACTCGTCAACGGCAACAAGTAAGCCATGAAACGATTCATGACGCAGACCACCGATCTGCTTCACTGCACCGAAGGGGAGCCGTTCGAGCTCCCCAGTGATATCGCGCATCACGTCGTCGACGTGATGCGACTCGGCCCCGGTGACGAGATCGAAATTACGGATGACCTGCAAAACCTCGTCGTCGCGCGCCTCAAACGCGATGGACGCGCCGATTGCCAGTCGATTCAAAAAACCGCCGAGCTCAAACGCCGTTTTCGCGTCACCCTCGCGGTCGCACTCTTCAAATGGCCGCGCTTCGAATGGATGCTCGAAAAAGTCACCGAGCTCGGCGTCGATCGCATCATACCGGTCGAGTGCGAACGAAGCGTCGTCAAAGCCTCCGACTGGGACAAAAAAGCCGACCGACTGCAAAAGATCCTCGTTGAAGCCGCACGACAAAGTCTTAATCCAAAATTGCCGGTCCTCGAAAAACCACGTGCCTTCAAAGACCTGGTCGGCGCTCCCGACGTGCCACAACTCTACTTTGCCCATTTGGGCCAGTATCGCACACTCGCCGACGCGTTGCCCAACTGGTCGGGCGATATCGCCTTCGTCATTGGGCCGGAAGGCGGCTTTTCACCCAACGAAGTCACCACCCTCGAACACAACGCCACCCCCGTCTCGCTCGGACCCACAGTGTTGCGCGCCGAAACGGCTGCCGTCGTCTGTGCCGGCCTGCTCGCTCTGGGCTGACACCTTGCCTCCCAAGCGGCAACCAAATTTTTGCCGTTATCGGCAAAAAACCTAACTTTTTATGCTAAATTATCGATAATCTTTGCCGATAACGGCATTTTTTTGCCGTTATCGGCAAAAAACCTAACTTATTTGTGATAAATTATCGATAATCTTTGCCGATAACGGCATTTTTTGCCGTTACCGACAAAAACCTAACTTATTTGTGATAAATTATCGATAATCTTTGCCGATAACGGCAATTATTCATCGGACTCTATTTCAAGCAAAGTTTTTTGCCGATAGTGGCAAAGTCAACATAAGAGCTTTATCGTATGAATTGGTTAACCGTCACAGACGTTGCAAAAAAGTGGAACATTTCTGAACGCTCGGTTCGAAATTATTGCGCTCAAGGGCGCATTTCAGGCGTGATGTTAGTCGGCAAAACCTGGCTAATACCGGAAAATGCACAAAAACCCAGACACATCCAGGCGGTTAAGACGCCAAACTCAATTTTGGATCGACTCCAAAGCGAAATGCGACAACAGATTTCGGGAGGACTCTATCACAAAACCCAAATCGAATTGACGTATAACTCGAATCACATTGAAGGCAGTCAACTGACGCATGATCAAACGCGTTATATGTTCGAAACGCGTACGATCGATTCCAAAGAAGCACCAGCGCGTATTCTTGACATTATTGAAACGGTCAATCACTTTGCCTGCGTGAATTACGTGATCGAACATGCTCGTGTACGCCTAACCCAGTCGTTGATCAAACAACTTCACGCGATGCTCAAACAAGGAACAGATGACGGAACACGGCATGTTGTAATTGGACGTTACAAGGTCACTGCCAATGAAGTGGGTAATATAGAAGCGTCTTTGCCTAAGGACGTTTCCAAAGATATGTCTGCACTGCTCAAGCGATACAACGAACTCAATACGGTGACACTGGATGATATTCTCGATTTTCACTGGCATTTTGAAACGATTCATCCATTCCAGGATGGAAACGGACGCGTTGGACGCCTCATCATGTTCAAAGAGTGTCTTCATCATCATATCGTGCCGTTTATTATCGATGACGCTATGAAGATTTATTACTATCGCGGTCTTGAGAACTGGCCAAATGAACGTGTCTTCCTTCGCGACACCTGCCTGGCAGCTCAGGACAAATACGCTGCTTGGATGCAGTATTTTGGTGTGAAAGACTAACGTGGAGACGTGCGGACCGCACGTTTCCACGCAAAATACACCGATCGTCGTTATTCTACGCGGTAAAGCGCTTCCAGTTTGTTGGCAAAGAACTTCTCGACAGCACGGCGTTTGATTTTGAGAGCCGGCGTGAGTAAGCCGTTTTGGATCGAGAACGTTTCGAGCGTGATCGCAAAGCGTTGTGGACGTTCATAACCGCGGAAATTATTGTCAACACGAGCCATGGCCTGAGCCATGGCCGCGCGAAG
Organism: Myxococcota bacterium; assembly: GCA_045643185.1. GTDB lineage: Bacteria > Myxococcota_A > Bradymonadia > UBA4248 > UBA4248 > RGIG464. The sequence goes on from JAZUKH010000083.1 coordinate 22,463, forward strand.
GTCGGGGTGCTCTTCGATCACAGATTTGGGCGCATTTTTGAGGTTGGGATGCGCGGCCATGAACTTGTTAAGGCAACTTTCAGACGGGTGCAGCAACGCAACGTTGCAGGGTTGACCAGCGCCAAAAACGACCGAAAACTCGATCTCAGGTGCCGTGTTAAGAACGTTTTCGAGGGCGGCCGGCACGACGTATTTGCCGTTTTGCAGTTTATATTGCTCTTTGATTCGGCCTTTGATGTGAATGAAGCCCTGTGCGTCGATGTAACCTGTGTCGCCGGTGTGCAGTCGGCCACGCTCGTCGATGGCAGCCGCCGTCGACGCGTCATCATTGTGATAGCCTCGCATGACACAGTCGCTTGAGATCACGATCTCGCCGATCTTTCGATCATCGTCATCAAAACCTTCGAGTGGCTCGATCTCGACTTTGACGCCCGGCAGAGGCACGCCGACCGAGCCGATCTTGTCGGGATCGTAATTGATCGAGATAACGGGCGAGTGTTCGGTCATGCCGTAACCTTCAAACACGCGAACGCCGAAGTCCTCAAAAAAGGTCGCGACTTCGCGTGACAATGAGGCACCACCGCTCACACAAAATTTGAGCGAATTGCCAAAGGCGCCGCGGACTTTCGACGCAACGAGTCGGTCCATCACCTTGTACTCGATGCGTTCAGTCAGACTCAGCGGATGCTTACGGGCTTTGTGCATGATCGCCTGGGCGCGTTCAAACATGTGACGCAACACGGCATTGTTCTCGAGTTTAAGGTTCACGACGTCGTAGATGCGATTAAAGATCTTGGGGACGGCACACAACACGGTCGGATTGACCTCGGTGAGGTTGACCGCAATGGTCTTGGCGGATTCAGCCAACCCCACAGCAGCGCCCAGTGCCGGAAAAAGCGTCAAGTCGACGGTCTTACCAAAGCCGTGTGCCCAGGGCAGAAACGACAAAATTCGGTCTTCGCAGCCATAATCGAACATTTGGGCGCAGATCATGACGTTGTGCATGACGTTTTTGTGCGTAAGCTCGACGCCGTGTGGGCGGCTGGTGGTGCCACTCGTATAAATGATGTCACAAAGTTCGTCCTCATGCGCATCATCCCACGCGTCATCGATCGGCGTCTCTGCGTCAACGCGTTCCGCGAGCGTCTGGCCGTTTTGGGCGTCGATGACGAGAATCTGTTCAAGTCCGGCTGACTGCAAACTCTCAATCTTTTCACGAATGCCCTCATTACGCACGATCGCGATCTTGGGCTGAGCATCGCCAAAGATAAAACGCCAGTCTTCGAGCGTCTGAACTTCGTACATGGGCACGACAACAGCCCCCAAGCCGTAAGCCGCATAAATGGCTTCAGCGTAAATAATCGAGTTGTTGGCGATCATGGCAAGTCGGTCACCATGCCCCAGACCGAGTTTGCGAAGCAAGGAACGCATTTTAAGGACGCGTTCGTAGAACGCCGCGTAGGTCATCCACTGGTACTGGCCGGCACGTTTTTCGCCAAAGAGCGGCCTGTCTGCATATCGATGCGCTGAACGACGGATCATCGCTGAAAGCGTCGTCAGCTGAAGATCCTGGTTGTAGTGCATGATTTGTTTGGGATCGACTTCGTAGCGATTAAGTTTGAACGCAGCCATGTTCGTTAGAGGGCTCCTTCCCATGTGATTGAGATAAAACCAATTTTTGGCGCAAAGCGCTCCAAAGGGCTAGTGCACCAAGTTTGTACTTGTAACATTCAAATGTCATTAAAATGTCACGAACAAAAAAAAGCCCCCCGTTGTAGAGACGTGCCAAGGCATATCTTTACAACGGGAGGCTTTACGAGTTTATTCAAACGATGAACGTCGTGTTTATTCGTAGACACTCGCCCAGGAGAGGACCTGAGCCTGCGCCTGAATGGCTTCTTCGTTAATGGCCATAACTTCGACATCAGTGGATTGTCCCGGCGTGATGTCTTTCTTATTGGTCGTGCCATTTTTGTGAGAGGCATTGGTCGTGGCGCCTTCGACGCCAGCAGCCATACCGGTCTGTGCGACGAGCATCGGAGCCGCGACGGACGTGGTCTTATTCTCGTCGTCGTAGCAGGTACTCTGCGTCGTCATGGAGAGACCATAAACGATCGTGCCGGCACCGAGGTTAATGAAGCCGCCATTCGCGAATACTTTGTTCTTGAAGGACGAAGCTTCTTTACCATGGTCGACGCTCCCCGTAACGTCATCGAACTGAGACTGGTTCTGAACGCCTGTGGTTTTAACGCTCCAACGTGATTTACCGATATAACGGTCAGCATACCAAATGGAGGCAAAGCCGCTGTCGCAGACGACCTGTGCCTCGTCTTTGTCGAGGTCTGGCGCATTGTAGGTCGGGAAATACGTTTTGAAGTTGTAGGTGAACGGTGCGCCCATGAGCTTCTGACGCGGACGAATGCTGACAAGATTATCGTCATCTTTGCCGCCAGCGTCGCGTTTGGCCGCGCGTTCGCGCGAGCCGGGACCACCCCAACGTTCTGTCGCAGCACTCGGATCACTCGGAGCGCATGCCACACATTTGCCGCACGATTTCGCGCAGTCTGCAGCCACGTCGGATTTGTAGCAATCGCCCTTGGCAACCAGTGGTGAACAATATTCTTCAGACTTGTTGTCCTGGCAGTCGTCGGTGCAGATCTCGTAGTGTGGTAACACACACATAGATTTGCAAGAGGCATTATTGTCGATCGTATAAGCTTTGCCTTCATAACGCGGGTTGTCGGCAAACTCACACCAGAAACTTTGAGTTTTAATGCATTCGCTATTAGCGCACTTGCCATTCTCGTTGCATTGATAAGCATGTGCGTCGTCATACACATGATCAGACGAACCATCTTTGCAAACCGTGCCATTTCCGCCTGTATTACACTCGCCGTGTTCCACACACGGACAGGCATCGCCGGGACACAGCCCAGTCATATCCTGACCGTCAAGCTCGTTTCCAGGCCAATGACAAACGACTTTCTTGCCAGTGTAATCGTCGTCTGTGTCGGGCGTCTGAACGCCGTCGCAAGCGCAACTGATGTAGTTATCGGTACAGACATCAATGGCTTCCGGATCACACTTGTCGACGCATTCTCTGAAGAGCTCGTTGTCGCAATTCAGGTAGCTGGCATCGGCTTTTTGGTACGTGCACCCAGACGAGTAGAGGTGCTTGGCTGAACTGCTGATTACACCATTATCCGCAGGCGCTTCGTCGGTGCAATAGAGGATGCAGTCGAGGAACTCGTATTGTGTGGAGGAACCATCGCTGTGTTTACAACGCTGCCAGTCGACGTATTCGGTCGTGTGGCAGTCTTGACCACCGCAATACGCGTCGCGTTTTGCTTTATCGGCTTCATATTTTTCATTGACTGTATTCCTGCAGACAGAAGCGTCTCTGTCATTTTTGCCACATTTATCTAATTCTCGGTTTTTACCTTCTTCGCCGACACAAGTGCCATCAAAGATGCGCTTGTCTTCGCCACCGCCGCCTTCACCGCATTTCCAGGCAAAGCCCGTGTCGTAAGGCTTGCAGTAGTTGTAACAACGCGAGCAGTCCTGATCTTCCGGTTTGATTTTGCTAAGATCGTTGAGTTTTTGCAGACAGGACGTGTAGGTCTTGAAGCACTGTTCATCAAAGTGATCTTCAAGACACTTGTCGCGGTCGTCAACGCAAGCCTGTTTACAGATGTCCATTTCGCCATCGCACTTTTCATCGCAAGCATGCTGCGTCGTAGCACAGGCATCGCCGCAAGTGTTGTATTCACTCATCGCCGAGTTTTCACAGGACTCATCATCGCAACTTTCAATCGGAATGTCCTCGCAGGCCTTCTGGCACATATCGATGGCATTCTGTTTACATTTCTTTTCATAGTCATCTGTTAAACAGGATTGATATTTATTTGGATCGCCTGTTGTATTCGTTTTAGGCAGGCATAATGTATAGTCACAGTCTTTCCCCTCTTGAACGATATTGTTTACTAAACAACTGAGAAAACCTTCTGGGTTAAGAGGTTCAGTAACGCAGAAATATTTTTTAGTAAATGGCCCATCCCATAAGTACTCACATTTTCCGACGTGTTTACACTCGTTTTCGCACGCTTCCTTACTGCTCCATTTTTCCATTTTTTCACTTTCAGTCTTAAATAACCACCAGTTCTTTTCTTTCGTAACGCTCTTTACACAATAAGACCCTGGACCAAGCTTTTGTTTACATTTACCACTATCCTGGCTACAGTTTCTTATACAAGAATTTTTAGACTCATACTCTTTGCCTTCACCACGGCATTGCCAAACGGTATTTTCGTCCACTTGATTCGCATCTTTGCATTCATCAACGCACTGCGAAATATCTTCGTCGTAATTTCTGGTTTTACAGTCATTTTTACAGGCCTGAACCTTTTGGTCCTTTTCAGCTTTGTGTTGTTCTTCGCATTTTGTGACTTCGTCAGCGCAAAGCTGCTGGTTCTCACTGAGTTTTTTGCCGCAATCTTCGCGGCAGAGTTCGCCGGACATATCGCAGACAGAGGCGCAGAGTTCGTCGTGTTTGTTTCGGCATTCGTTACCGCACGGGCAGAAGTCGCAGCCTTGGCACTTGGTGCGGTCACACATGGACGAGTTGCAGGAAGCATCGCAACCACTCTTATCGTCGATGCCGTTGCACTGGAAGCAGTTAGCTTCGATGTTACAGGTGATGAGGGCGCCCTCTTCGTAGCAGTTCTTGGAACACAACTCGGTTCCCTGACCACAACAAGACGGGCATTGACCGTCTGACTGGGGCTGGTCGCAACCGCCATTGTTTTGGCAGGTATTGATCTCGTCATTCTCAATGTCGTGCGGATTAACAGCTTTGGAGACAACGATCTCGAAGAGCTGTTTGCCGATATCGGTCTCGAAAGTCTGGAGTTTCCCATCCGTCGAGTGAATACCGGGCGTGGGGTTAAAGACAAGCACGAGTGGTTTGAGATTACGCGTCGAGGCGTTGGTCGCCTCGGGATAGAGGTTGTTAAGATGATATTTTTTGTCCGTCGCGTTGTAGTGATCGACCATGATGGCGACGTAGTTGAGTGACTGGGCACCGATAGAGACGTTGCTGCTGTCGCCGCTGCCGAAGGCGATCTGAATGTCGGGATACCCCGTGGTCGTGAGCGCCGAAACAGCCGGTTTGTAGGTCATCTTTTCATAAGACGAGTTGTCGGGGTTAAGCGCTTTGATGTTGTTGGGATCAAAGATCGGCACCACTTTATCGCCGTCATAGTTGAGGGCGGTCTGATCCCAGTCATCAAAGTCGCCCGAAATATCGATGCGGTGCAGAGCGCCTTTTTCATCGCCGACATAGATGAGACGCGCGATGGCGTTGAAGCCAGCGGGGAAGACGGCAGGCGTGCCGGTGATCTGGGTGTCAAAATTGAACGCCTTGACAAGCAAGTGATCTTTGTCAGCCGGTTTGAGTCGAACAATGTAGACGGCCTTACCCGTGATGTCGTCACCGCCTTTGCCCATACCACCTGAAATAATGGCGACCGGTTCAACGACGTTGTTGACGATGACGTTGGTAATCACCGCTTCGGGGTAAGATTTACCCATACGAAGGAACGGATACTTGTCGATCAGACCAGCTTCTTTGTCTTTGGTGATCACTTTTTCTTCGTCGATGGGCGGATAGTCAACGGCTGTACCTGGCTGCCACTGGTGATCGATCTCCCAGAGGATCTCGGGCTTTTCAGGATCGGTCACATCAAGAGCGTAGTAGCCACGGTCAGCGTCGCGGAAGCCGCCCACGAGGATGCTTCGCCATTCGTACGTGACGTGCCCGGCGCTGTCGCGCACAGGCACACGCACGTCGGCCGTGACCGGCGTCGCGTTGATCATCGGTGTGCCTTCAAACTTCGTGAGTTCATGGATCTTGGGCAACACGCGTTTTGGCATGAAGGCCCAGACTTCTTCACCTTCGTTCTGTTGATTGGACTCACTCGGCGTTTCAAGTTTCGGGCTATTTGTAAAGAGCTTGTGGTAATCGGCATCGGTATCGTTTTTGCCGAGCACAAAGGCGTGCAACATACCGTCATTCGTGGGCATGTAGAGCATCGTGTCGCGGTTGCCGTATTGGTTTTTGAACGACATGTATTCGGTACTCTTATACATGTAGGAAGGCGGCGGCACGACGACGGGCGAAGCATACTCGATGGTACCAAGGGGAATACTGGAAACGAGGTCACGGATATCGCCATTGTTGAGCACGCCGGTCACACACGAACCGAGGTGGCAGACCTCGTTGTCGCTGCAGTCTTCGTGTTTGGAACAAGCCCCGCCTTTGTCACGACACTGCGTGTTGAGGCAGACTTGGTTGCCGCTGCACGTGCTCGTGCAGTAGTCGCCATTGGTTTCGGGAATGCACTTGCCCTGATCGCAGGTGTAGAGCGCACTGGAGTCACCGATGGCGTTCATCTTGGCGATGCAATCGACGTTCGTCACGCATTCATAAGGCGAAATGATGTAATCTTCGAAAGCAGAGTCGCCACTCGTAATGTATGTTTCCTTCGTTTTTTTGAGGGCATCCTCGAAGCCGACGTTTTTATCAAAAAACTTGTAGGTATCGAGCTTGGTGGATTTTTCATCTGGTTTATATTGAATCTGTCCAGCTTTTTCATTCGAAATGTGAATGATCTCGGGATACAGGGCGTAACGTCCTTTGGTGAGGCTTTCACTTGTGCTGGAATAGTCCCCGACGAAGATGGCGCGGTTCGTGATGCAGTTACCATCGCTTTGGCAGCCGCCTTCGTAATTGCCAGCGCTGTTTTGAACGCCTTCAAGACGCGTACGGAGTTTTTTGGCCATGTCGATCGACAAGTTTTTGTCGAATTCGAAGCTCCCCTTACGGCAAACGAAGGCTTCGCGCTGCAAGTCGGTGCGTTTGATCGCGCCAAGCGCGACGTTGTAGCCCGAATAAATGTTGTACCAGCCATTGGTCGGTTTGGAATTGTATTTCGTCGTCTGCTTACCGACCGCTGTCGTCGTCACCATTTTTGACTTCGACACGTAGCCTTCACTGAGTTCGTTGAGGATCTGCGTGATGGATTTTCGCAGCGCGTCACCTTCGATGGCGTTGTAATAACAGGGGTCGACTTTGCGCTCGTCACCGTCGTATTTACCTTTGATGTAGGCGGTGAGATATTTGTCAAAAGCAGCTTTATCATCAGGATCGATCAAGTCGCCGATGTGACCGTATTTGTGACAGGTGCCGCCTTTCCATGCGATCAGGTTCATAACGCCGTCGACACAGTCATTTTTACTACCATCCCAACTGATATTATCCAGACATTGCATGACGCCGACGTCACTTGCATTTTTATTATATGTGCTTCGTCCGGGACCGAATTTGGTAATATCTTTTTCACCCTGAGCATAAAGCACAGAGTAAATTGTCATATTAGAGTTTTTTTGTCTCAAGCTCGAGACGACTTTATCCATTTCGCTCACGCGCTTACCATTAGCGATCTTTGCGCTTCGGTCATATTGTGCCGGTGACCCATCGGTCATAGCGATAACGGCTTTTTTACGACAGGACCATTGTGGATCGGTCAAATATTCAATTTGGCTCGAATTGGAATATTTGGTCCCCGATTTAGGCTGTTTGAGCAACCCCTGATCAACTTTACTCTCGTTATTGAACATATACCCGAGATCTTCGAGGTAGCCGGTGACCGGCGTCTGCATACTTGTGAGCGTGTAGCTTCGAAGATTGTTAATGAGAGCCAAATTGCTTTTACGCACAATTTCATCGTCGTCAGAAGGCGTCGGATAGATCGTGGGACTTGGTCCGTTGATAACCGCATTCCAGATACCAAACCCGACCTCACCCTGTTGTCCGACTTTGCCATTATAATCTTTGATACCGTATTTTGCGTCGCTTTCGTCGGACTTAGAAATTTTGTTGACGCCACCGACAAAACCATCGACGCGATCGACTTTATAATCAGCCATAGCGACGAAACCAAATTTCGCTGCCGTTAGGTATTTATGTAAAGCCCCGTCGTTTTTATAACTTTTTTCAAATTCTTCCAAATCGCCATCGAAACCATATTTAAGGTTTCTAACGGTCGTTCGGCTACCACTTTTGGAAGACGTGGTGCAATCGTCCCCATCATCTTCAGAATAACCGTAGTTATCACGAGTATTTGTGTTAGAAAAATTTACACAATTTTTACATATATCAACATTATGATAATCACACCTTCCTTTGCCAGTATAATGTTTTGCACAAACAAAAACGGTTTTGTAGTCGCAGATACCATTGGAGCATTCAAGCACTTGTCTCGGATAACGAGTAACTTTATATAAAGTGTTCGCATCTGAACCTATTTTATATTTATTACAGTTATTATTTCCTCTTTCAGAACAAATATTACATGAATTCGTTGGATTATCGTCTTTGGGCGTCAGCACGGTTCCCGTTAACTGCTGAAGTGCAGACGTAAAACGGGTATTTCCATTATTACCGAAAGACGCGTTCATGGAAGACGAAGTATCGAACGCGATGAAAACGACGGGCTTGAGGAGACTGTTGACGGAGTCCTGAGCCTGGGCGTCTTGGGGTGCCGCGGCGAGTCCTGCAGAACTGGCGGCGATCATGCACATCAAGTAGGCGAGTGAATTACGTTTATTCATAAGTATATGCTCCTTCGCGTGCAAACTGGCATTGGCTCAATTTGCGGCGTGTTGTTTATAACGCATTAGCTTTTGGGGCTTGAACTCGATTTATCACCTTGAACAGGTGACAATACCCCAAAGGGACGTTTTAACGAATTTTGTTCGTTCAAGCAAAGATATTGCAACACAAAAGGTTGAAATATAACAAATTGTGTCATTGGCCCTGCCAGGCGAGGGGGTAGCGGCGTATTGGCGAACGCCAATAGCCGCGTAGGGGGAGACTTCCCCCGCCCAAAAGAAAGTTATGCAGGGTCAATGATGCATTTTGCGTCTTTTGGAACAACAAACTTGATGGCACCGGGAACGATTTCGGCTGTGAAATCATTGTTATGAATGATCTCGCCGTCCATTGAAAAGATGAAGTCCTCGGGCGCGGTGACGTGCACGACCTTGCCGCGTTTGTAGTGCATGAATTTTTGGAAGCGTGGATCGTCGAGGTGCGTGCCTTCTTTGTAGGCATTGCAGGTACGGAAGAATTTTAGATGTGAAATGGCATCCATGCAACAGCACTCGAGCAGGCCGTCGTTGTTGAGCGAGCGCGGCGCGCAGTGATAGGATCCGCCGACGTATTGCCCGTTACAGAGTGTGCACAACAGAATCTCTTTTTTTTGATTAAGTGGTTCCCCGTCGACTTCGATGTGGCATTTATGACGCATGCCAATGATGATGCTCACAAGCACGGCAAACGGGTATGCATTGCGGCCACCGATGAGGAATTTTCGTCGATTTTGAACGATCATGTTGGCGACACACGAATCGAGTCCAAAGTGGACGGCATTCACCGCGTAACGATCGCCCACACGAATGAGGTCGATACTCTCTTCGGTACCATTCAGTTGTTTGGTGATGTCGAGAAAGTTGCTCTTGTCGCCGTAATATTTGACGAAATCGTTGCCTGAACCGCACGGGACGCAGCCCACGGCGGCGAAATCGAAGCCAACGACACCGTTAATGGCCTCGTTGAGTGTGCCGTCGCCGCCACACGCGTAAAAGCGCACAGGCGTCTGATGATCGCGGCAATAGGACTTGATATAATTATTCGCGTCATTCGGACCTTTTGTGACATAGATCTCACAGTCAAATTCGTCACGCATCGCGTCGATCTTGGCTTGAATGCTTTTGAGCGAGTTCTTTTTGCCAGAGGCCGGATTGACGATGAAGATGTGCTTCATGGGTCGTTTATCCTCGTCGTAATGTAATAATGATGACACAAAAAAAGCAGGTCTTACAACCTGCAAAGCCATGATAGCACAAATAGAAAAAAGTGGCGTCCAAAACGGACGCCACGAGATGAGATTGACTGACGCAGAGGGATCTAGTCGCCCATGCAGGTGATCCTGCCGTTGTAGCCGCTGCAAACGCCGCCAGGTATTTGCGAGCAACGGACTTCGCCGTTATAGCCGACGCAACCGTAGCCGCAAGCGATATCGCCATTGTAACCAAGGCATTCCGCTTTCTGGTTGGCCCAGAAGGGAGGATCCCAGCATTCGATGTCGCCGTTGTAGCCGAGGCAGGCGCCATTCGGCGTTTGTGCGCATTGAACGTCGCCATTGTAGCCAACGCAGTCGTAACCGCAGGCAGTCTTGCCGTTGTAATTGAGGCATTCAGCATCAGCAAATGCGCTCGTGCAAACGAACAAGGACAGAAGCGCAAAACACAAACCGTAAACTTTACTCATGACGAAACTCCTTATATGATAAGCATTTAGATTCAATTGTCGCTGTGAGAGCGACCGAACGGGGCGGACTTTAGGCAGGTTGCGTGCCAAGTTTTTTATGTACAAAAAAATTTTTATAGCGAATCGAGCCGATTGTGCGGTTCGTTTGATACGTGGCGTTCATGCGTGTGGCGCGCAAGCCGTATTAGCCGTGGCACGAGCCGAGCGTTTAAGGCTTGTCGAGTCGGAGGCGGACGAGGTCGTTGTGACGGGAGCCGGTCGCGACGCGTTTATGGACGCGCAAAACCTGATCGCAGCGGCAAAACAACGTCATTGCGAGGCGCTGTTGCCAGGTTGGGGCTTTTTGAGCGAAGAGGCGGCCTTTGCGCAACAATGTCGCTGCGCCGGTATTCATTTTATCGGCCCCTCCACAACGTCGCTTGCTCTATTTGGTGACAAGCTTGAGACACGTCGCCAGCTGAGTGAACGTCTGGCGCTTGTCAATGACGCCGTGTCGTGCGCTGATCCCGAGTTTTTGTCGCGCGTGCGCGCCGGCGGTGACCGAGCGTGGGCGCTCAAACGCCGTAGCGGTGGCGGCGGCAAAGGCGTTTTTTTGTGCGAAAACACGGCGACGATGCTTGAAACGCTCGCGGCCCAAGTCAAAACGTCACGAGCCGACGCGTTTTTTGTGGAACCCTTTGTTCGCGGTCGTCACATTGAGTTTCAGGTGTTTGGCGACGGACGGGGCGAGTCACGCGTGCTCGGCGTGAGAGATTGTTCAGCGCAGGAACGCTGTCAAAAAGTGATGGAGCGCCACGTGCCACTGGGAGCCGAATCGTGGCTAAGACCGTTCGCCGAGCGTGTCGCGCGCGTGTTTGGGGAACTCGGCTATTTGAGCTGGGGCACGCTCGAAACGCTCGTCGCCGCTGACGGCTCGATCCATCTGCTCGAGGTGAATCCCCGTTTACAGGTCGAACACGGGGTCACCGAAATGGCAACGGGCGTCGATCTCGTGCGCGCCGCGCTCGAGATCGCGTGTGGCGAATCGCTCACACGAGCGCTACGCGCCGACCAAGCCGTCGACAGCGAAGCCGTCGATGTCGTTGAAAACCGGTACTACGCCAAAACGACCGGCCTTGTCGACCTGCCCGTATTTGACGGCTACGCCTGGCCACATACGCCGTTCGACGACGACCCGAATTATCGTCTCGAAACCGGATATCTGCCCGGCGATATCGTCACTGGCATTTTTGATGGTATGATCGCACGCGTCATTCGTTTATCAAAAAGATCGGATAATATTGAATAAAACGCGGCCAAATGACGTTAGAAGCACGCCTTTTTTGTGCCTGTGGCCAAGACGCGCTTTGTCGCAATCTACGCGCTTCCAAAATACGTTGAGGCCATGCGAAATATTCAACGGTTTTTTTAAGACCGACTTTTTTTGAGGAAGATATGAGCAAATGGTTTGCCGGCGTCGACGTAGGCGCCGAGACGGTGAAATATGTCATTATTTCGTCAGAGACGTTTGAGATCGTAGATCGTGCGTCGTTTGCGCACCACAAGTGCATGGCGGAGTGTCTTGAAAACGTCTTTGAGGTGCTTCGCGCCAAAGGTTGTGTTGGTTGCGCCGTATGTGGTCGCTTTGCGAACCACCTTTCTTTGAAACACTATCCCAAGCGCGCCGTTCAAACGCGTGGTCTGGATCACGAATACGGTTCACGTCCATTGACGTTTATCACAATTGGTTGCAATGGTTTTAGTGTGTTGGAACGCCGAGGTCACGGCGCGGATATTTTTCGCGAAAACGCGCGCTGTTCGCAAGGTACGGGCAACTTTTTGCGTCAGCTCGTCGAACGCTTCGACATGGATCTGAGCGAAGCTGACATCAAGTGCGAAAACGTTGAAGAGGCTTGTCCGCTTTCCGGTCGTTGCCCCGTCATTCTGAAGACGGACATGACCCACCTTGCCAATCGAGGCGAATCCCAGGAACGCATATTGGCCGGTGTTTATGACGCGATCTGTCAGAACGTCGAGGCGCTCGTTAAAACGTCGATGTGCCCGAAAGACGTGGTTTTGGCGGGCGGTGTGACGCGTTCGCTACGCATTCGTCGCCATTTTAGCCGATTTTGCGAAAAACATGGTCTGACGCTGTTCGGCACGACCGAAGTGACACAGTTTTATTTGGAGGCACTGGGCTGCGCGTGTCTAGCCGCCGAACTTGGTGCCGACCCGTTACCAGCCCCTGGCGCGGATCTTTTGCGCACGGCAGAGGTGGCGCGTTTTGACCGCATTTCGCCGCTTTCCGACTTTTTACCGATGATCAAGCGTCTTCCGGCCGAGCCGATCCGTGTGCTCGAGGCACCCACGCGCGTGTATATTGGCTTCGACATCGGTTCGACGGGCTCGAAAGCCGTGGCCGTCGCGGCTGACGGTGACGGGATGCTCGCCGACGTCGTCTGGGAAGGCTACATCCGCACGAACGGCAACCCCGTCGGCGCCGCCAAGTCGCTCGTTCAGGATTTCGTCGACAAAGGCCTCAACCTGGCTCATGTCGTCGGTTTTGGCGTCACCGGTTCTGGGCGCGAAATCGTCGGTTCCATGCTCGCCACGTGCTATGGTCAGGACCGCATTTATATTATGAATGAGATCGCAGCACACGCCGAAGGCGCCCGCACCATCGATCCGCGCGTTGATACGATCTTCGAGATCGGTGGTCAAGACGCGAAGTATATTCGATTGAGCGATGCAAAGATCGTAGATTGTGCCATGAACGAGGCTTGTTCCGCCGGCACCGGTTCATTCATCGAAGAACAGGGCAAAAAGTTCAAAGACATCGATTCTTTGACGCAGCTTGCGAACATCGCATTGCACGCGCCGTACGGCGTCAGCCTTGGCCAACACTGTTCCGTCTTTATGACCCAGGTCATCGAAGACGCAGTGGCAGCGGGCATTGAGACCCCAGCCATTCTTGCCGGTATTTACGACTCGGTGGTGTTGAACTATTTTTACCGCGTCAAAGGCAACCGTTCGGTCGGGAATGTCGTGTTCTGTCAGGGCATGCCGTTTTCGAGTGAAGCCCTTGCCTGCGCGGTCGTTCGTCAGACCCACGCCGACGTCGTCATTCCACCTAACCCTGGCACGATCGGGGCGTTTGGTATTGCTCGTCTTGCCCGTAAAAACCGCCCGCTCGACGCGGCCGACGGTGTCGAACTCGCCGAGTTTCTGCGCGCTGAACTGCTCGAACGCAAGACGTTCGTGTGTAATGCCAACAAGGGCTGCGGCGGCGCGGGTAACCATTGTAAGATCGAAAAGATCAGTGTTCGCATTCACGGTCAGGATCTTCAATTCACCTGGGGTGGCGCGTGTTCGCTCTGGGATAAGGGCACGCTCGTCAAAAAGCTGCCCGACCTGGCGCCGGACCCATTCCGAGCCCGTGCCGAAGCGATCGACAAAGTGATCGCCGGTCTTCCGGCGCGCGGTCGCCGCACTGTCGCCATCAGCGAGGAATTTCAGAACAAAACTTTCTTCGTCTTCTTTGCCAGCTTCCTTTATCGCCTCGGTTATGACCTCAAAGTCTTTTACAGCGAAGGCATTCAGGATCTCAAACGCGGTCTGGACGAAAGCAACGTTCAATTTTGCGCTCCAATGCAGCATTTTCACGGCATTGCCAGCCGCATGAACGCGTCTGACGCCGACTTCGTCTTTTTGCCGATGATGCGCAGCGGCAAGTTCGCCAAACAAGAAGCGTATGCGGCGATCTGCCCGGTCGTTCAGTCGAGTGCCGACATGCTGCGCCACGATCTGCAGATGGATCCCGGACGTATTTTGAGCCCGGTCATCGACCTTGGTCCCGGCAACATCCACAGCGACGCGTTCAAAAATTCTTGCAGAAAATTTGCGGAACAACTTGATGCATCGAATTTTGAAGAAGTTTTTGAACAAAGTTGCGAAGAGTTCACCAAATTTGACGAAGGTTTGAAAGAGATCGGCCGCGAAGCGATGGCGTTTGCGAAGGCCTATGCTTTACCCACGATCGTGGTGTTGGGCCGCAATTATACGATCCACAACAACGCGCTCAACAGCAACGTGCCAGCACTTTTGCGCACGCAGGGAGCGATGGCGATCCCGGTCGACTGTTATCCCGTCGACGAAGACGAGCCGCTTTACACGAACACGTATTGGAGTTACGGCCAGATCAACTTGCGTGCCGCCACACAGGTGCGCCGCACGCCAGGCATTTATGCGTTATGGTGCTCAAACTACGCATGCGGACCAGACAGTTTCAACCTGCATTTCTTCCAATTCATTATGTATGGCAAGCCCTACGCGGTCATCGAGACCGACGGTCACTCGGGTGACGCGGGCACCAAGACGCGTATCGAGGCGTTTTTGCACTGCGTGCGCGAATTCGAATCGGGCGCGCCCGTGCGTGAGCCGCAAAACCTTCACAAGCTAGAAAACGAGAACCTGCCGCTCGTCGCAGCTAAAAAGCTCGACGCGAAGCTGCTGATTCCCGTGATGGGTGACGACAACAAGATCCTGGCAGCAGGCTTCCGCTCGTTTGGCGTACGCTGCGAGCCGATGCCGATCCCAACGCGTCGCACGTTGCTGCTCGGTCGTCGTCACACGTCGGGCAAGGAATGTCTGCCGGCGCTCATCACGCTCGGTGGCCTTCTTGAATATATTGAAGACCATCCCGAAGAAAAGAACATCATCTGGTTTATGCCGCGATCCAATGGCCCGTGCCGACTGGGTTGCTACAATCTGCTCGACAAGATCGTCATCGACCGCCTTGGACTGGGTGATCGCGTCAAAGTCTGGTCGATGACCGACACTGACTACAGCGAAGGCGTCCCCAAAGACCTGTTTGTGGCGATCTACACCGGATTTATTGCCACGGACGTGATGATGATGGCGCTTTACGACGTGCGTCCCGTCGAGTCACGCGCCGGAGCAGCCGACGAAATCTATCAGCGCCACCTGAACCGCATCATTCACCTGCTCGAAACGTATAAACTTCAACCGATCTGGTCGGCCTACGTCGCCAAAGAAGTTCTTTCACAACACTTCTTTGGCATCGCAGACATCGTGCGCGACTGTATGCGCGAAATGGCGGCGATCAAGACGGATAAACGCGTTCCGACGGTGTGTGTCACGGGCGAGATCTATGTGAGAAACGACCCATTCGCGAATGACTTTTTGATCAAGTCGCTCGAGAAACGGGGTATGCGAGTGCTGTTCTCGCACTTCATTGAGTGGATCGAATACGCAGATGTGATCAACCGCGAGATTCTTGGCACCGCGCGCTCCATGAGCGAGCTTTTGACGTCAGAATTCACGCGTTACATGCTTCGTGCCTTCTACAAACCGATGGCCAAAGCACTTGGCTGGAGTGCTCGCCATGACGTGCCGGGCATTTTGGCAACGGCCAAGTCGTATTTGCGTACTGACTTGGTTGGTGAAGAGATCCTGACGATCGGCACACCGCTCGAGGCGTATCGCCACGGTCAGATCCAAGGCGTCGTCAGCGTTGGTCCGCTCGAATGCATGCCCAGCAAGATCGCCGAGTCGCAGTTCTATCACATTGCCGAAAACGAGGGCTTGCCCTCGTTGTGTCTGTCCTTCAACGGTGACCCGATTCCTGATTCAGTACTCGATGATTTCTGTTTTACGGTGAATCAGAAGTTTCGCGCACAACACGTGAAGGCCTAGCAACGACGCGCCATCCAACCGCGGACCGGCCGGTCCGCGTGTTGTTTGAAAAGGCACACCGCAAAAAAAAGACGCGTATTCGCGAAGCGAATAGCGTCTTTTCAAAACGCGTATCGGCGAAGCCGATAGCGTTTTGCGATCGCCGTATTGGCCGCAGGCCAATAGGCGTCGCCAGATCAGAAAAAGTAATTAGTCGAGGCCTTTTTCAGCTTCATCGGAGGGTTTGGCACCGTGAGGCGGTTCGACAGGCACGAGACCAGCTTTGACGAAGAATTCCTCACCGCCGGCGACGGTAGCAGCACCGTCGAGCATGATGCCGAGCATGCTGTCGAAGAGTCTGGCGCCATCCGCGAGATCAAGCTTGGCGTCAACGAGGACGCGGTAGGTCTGACCGGCTTTAATCTTGTCGCTAAGTACGACGAGGTTGTTGCCGCTGACGTATTCAGCAGGCACCTGCATGGCAGCGATGATATTGTCGTTGTCTTTTTCGGTGACGACGATCGCTTTTCCAGCGAGGGGGCTGTTTCCGAGGACGACCTGAGCGAAATTGGCGTTACCGTTGCCCTGAGGCGCGTTGTTGTTGCCGCTGAGCGCCATCACCGTGCCGTTGGTGTAGTAAACGTCTTCGTTGTAGTCAGCATCGAGACCGCATTCACGACCGTGCATACCCATGGTCACGATCTGGCCGCCTTCAATGTGGAGCGTGTTGTTGGAATCGATACCATCGTTCTGAGTACTCCAGGCGATGATCTTACCGCCTTTGATCACGATGTCGTGGCCAGCGTTGATCGCGTCATCGGCCGTGATGACGGAGATTTCGCCGCCGGTGATCGTGAGGTCGTTTTTGGCTTCAATGCCTTCCGGGCTGAGTTTGGGCTCATCGTTTTCGTCAACGGGATCAGGACGAACGATTCCCATAGTACGAATCTTGATATTGCCGCCAGAGATCTCAAGATCCGGCGTGGGATTGTCGTGGTCGCAGTCATTGGTGGTATCTTCTTCGATATCCCAACCAGCGGAGAGGGCTTTTGCATCGCTCTGAATCACGATGTTGCCGCCTTTGATCTTCACATAGCCTTTGCCTGCACCGTAATTTTCCTGTGAGCAATCCACATCGTCTTCAGCGCCATCGGTGCCGTCGACTTTGACGCCGCGCGGTTCAACGCCTTTGTATTCGACAGCGTCGTGCGCCAGGATGTTGAGAGCACCGCCGACCATTTCAAAGCCGTTACCAGCCTTGATACCGAAGCCTTTTTCAGGGTTGCTCGGTTTTTCCCAAACGACGTTTTCGTCACGAGAAACGTTGATATTGAGCGTACCGCCATAGATCTTAAGGACGTCATCGACGCCGACACCGGTTTTGTATTTGGCGTTGACGTTGAGCGTGCCGGGACCGACGATATCGAGGTTACCACTGCAGCTCAAAGCTTTCTTGGTATTAACGTTAGCGCTACCGGTAATCTCATTGTTGCCTTTAAGGAGGAGAACGTAATGGTTCTGGATGTCACCTTTTTTGATGGCAAGTCCCGACCCATCGGCATTTTCATTAATTTTGATGTTATTGAGCTTAATGGTCGCACCATATTTCTTTTTATCGGTGATGGTGACCGTACCAGAAGTTTCGCCATAGAGCTCAATGCAGCTATTTTCTTTATCGATGGCGATATCTTTGGTCGTGCTGATATCGATCTGGGTGCAAGTACCGGGGATGGTCGGAACGACTTCGCCAGGCAGGACGACGCAATTGTTTTCGACGCCGTTTGAGCCCTCGGTAGTGATGATGGCGTCTGGCGTGCAAGTTCCGGGGATGACCGGCGCGGTTTCGCCGTCAACGAGCGGCGCGGGGAGGGCGACGAGGTCATCGATGGCATTCGGCGTGAGCAGTGCGGGTTCATCAAGGCAAGCGCCGTTGTAACAGAATTCACCAATTTGGCAGGGTTTGTCGACACTACACTCAGGATCGACGCATTTTCCTTCAGCACACACTTTATTGTCTGAACAGAACTTGTCGTAAGCGCATTCAGGTTCGCTTGTGTCTACGCAAACGCCGACGCCAGCCTCATTGACCTGACACAAGGATGTTTCTCCGCAGGACTGAACCGCGAGTTTGCCCTTATGACAAACCTGGTATTCCGTCGTAGAAACACACTCTGGCGTATAGCTGTCATCGCATTCGGAATGATTCCAGAATTCCAGATCACAAGCATTAGCTGAGATAGCGAGGGTAGAAAGAAGGGCGATAAGAACAAATTTCCTGTTCATAAATAATCCTTTTGTAAAGGGAAGAGATAACGTAGTCGCCCTAAAACGACTGTGCCAACAAAGCTGAACTGTTTTCAGCCCTCAAAAAACGTAAATGATGCTAGAGATTTTCGAAATAAAAAGCAATTTTTATGTGTACAAAATTCAACAGAGATCATCGTAAACTTAAGTTGGAGTCGGCGGCCGCGACGACGTACCACGTTACGTCGCAACCCTTCGGCTTCGGACAAATCGCGTCCGCTCACCCAATCTCAGCCTGCTTGCCTTCGGCTTCGCGACGGCTGAGATTTTGTATTATGAATCAGACAATAAAAGCCGCCCCGTAGAGACGGGCAGACCGACCATAGAGACGGGGCTTAAAAAAACAAAACCGCCGCAGCAGAGACATGCAGACCGCACGTCTCGACTGCGGCGGTTTTTAGTTCACGTGAGCCAGTTATCGGGCAAGTCCGATGATAAGTGAGAGCAGGACACCGTGTTGATCTTCACCGGAGTGACGGTGATATTCGTAGGTGTAACGAGCATCAAAGCCGATCTCGAATCCACTGGTGAGGAAGGAGATTCCGCCCCCGACCTGGAGACCGCCCTGAACGACGCCGGATTCCCTGTGATGGTAATAATCATCAGGCAGGATGAGCGAGATACCGCCACCGACGAGGCCATAAACGTCGAGATTACCGTAGTCGAAGAGATGCGCCTGGAGGTCGAGATATAACGGGACCCTGAGCAGCAATCCGTCGTAGCTGTATTCATTGAATAGATAATCGTTGACGAACTCAACAGAGATCCAGCGAACGGGTCGGATTTTGAAGTACCAGCCAACGCCGCCGCCGAAATCCGTGTCGGAAACATAAGTTCCGATGCCACGGAGTCCGTAACCGAGCGTGTAATGATCATCTTCGGGCACAGGTGTAGCGATCATAGCGTCGAGCACGACATCATGGACTTCGTAGTGATGATGTGCGTGTGATGGCGGTGCCGGGCGAGGAGGGGCTGGACGAGCAGCGGGGGGGCGAGGCGCTGGTCGAGGCGACGGCGGGGCAGCATGACCAGGTCGACCAGCGGGCGGTCGACCGTCGCGCGTCAACCCGTTGGCGTCGAAGCCTGTCAACAGTGCCATATCGACGTTCAATGCGGCGTCAGAATCAACCAATTCGTCATAAGAAAACATCAGTTCGTCTGAGATCGCCGACTGCGCAAAGGCACTATAGGGTGCCAACAACGCGAAAACCAGTAATGCACATAAACAAGATAGCTTTTTCATATTGTTTGCCTTTAATCAAACGTGAAATGGCGTGACATCAATGTGCCACAAAAGCCGGTGTATATCAAAAATCATACCAAAAACGAGACTTAGTTGGTTACTATTCAGCCGGGAAATCACATTTTGTTGTATTCTTGATATTTTGTTTTGGAGCAGGCATGGGCCTGCGGCACGCAGGGGGTTCGCAGGGCGCGCCCTTTTTTGTCGACCGTGTGGAACTCGCTTCGCTCAAACATGCCAACTTCAGGAACTATTAAGGCTGAACAAGTAACCTTAGCTGAGCTATGTGGCGCCAGAAAATAAATCGGCGAATCGCTGTGCGATCGACGATTTGCGTCGGCCGTATTCGCGAAGCGAATAGGCCGAGCCAGAAAATGATAACCAGCCCTTGTCAGACGAATCGCTGTGCCTATTTTCTTTTGCCGTTGCTTTTTTGGCCTCCAATCGGGCCCGATCTATTTTGGAGTGAGAATATGGAAACATTTGAATTTAAATCAGAAACCAAAGAACTTCTTCACATGATGGCGCATTCGCTGTACTCGAGCAAGGATGTGTGCCTTCGCGAGCTGATTTCGAATGCGTCGGACGCGCTTGATCGTCGTCGTTTCGAAGCCGTCAAGGATCCGTCGAAACTGACGGACGGCGAAACGCTCGAAATCAAGATTTGGGCAGACAAAGCGGCGCGTACCCTCACGATTGAAGATAACGGCGATGGCATGACGCGCGACGAGCTCATCAGCAACCTCGGCACCATCGCGCACTCCGGCACCAAGGCCTTCATGGAAAACCTCAAAAAAGCCAATGAAGCCGACAAGGCCTCGCTGATCGGTCAGTTCGGTGTTGGTTTCTACTCCGTTTTTATTCTTGCCGACGACGTGACTGTCGTGACAAAACGCATCGGTCAGGACAAAGCCTATACCTTCAAATCCAGTGGTGACGGCACTTACACCATCGAAGAATGCCAGAAAGACACGTTCGGTACGCGCATCATCATGAATCTGCGTCCGAGCGATGAAGAAGATAAACTTTCGGATTTTACCGATCAGTGGATCATTAAAGAAACCGTCAAGAAATACAGCGATTTCGTGCAGTATCCGATCATGGTCGAATGCGAACACACGCACCATCGCGAAGGCGTCGCCGAAGAGGAAGGTCATGATGCCTCGACGTGCAATGATCCGACGCATCAAGTCACCGAAAAGACCTGGGAGCAGGCCAACTCGATGAAAGCCATCTGGCTCAAGGACGAAAAAGACGTCAAAGACGAAGAATATAATGAATTCTACAAGAATCTGACCTACGACTGGACCGATCCGTTGCAGCGCATCGTCATCAAGGCCGAAGGTTCGATGGAATATCGCGGCATCATCTTCGTGCCGGCCCGCGCGCCGTTCGATATGAACTATCGCGACGCCAAATACGGTTTGCGTCTGCACGCGCAGCACGTCCTTATCATGGACAAATGCGCCGAACTGCTGCCCGATTACCTCCGCTTCGTCAAAGGTGTCGTCGATTCCAGCGACCTCAACCTCAATATGTCGCGTGAAATTCTTCAGAAAGACCGCATGATCGGCAAAATTAAAAAGCACGTGACCAAAAAAGTTCTCGATGCCATTGAGAACCTCATGACGAATGATGCCGATAAATACAATACGTTCTGGGAACAGTACGGACGTGCCATCAAAGAAGGTGCCGGCAGCGACTACGACAACAAAGAGCGTCTGCTCAAACTCATGAAGTTCGCTTCGACGAATACGATCGCTGAAGATGCCAAGGCCGAAGGCGACAACAAAAAAGCTTCCATGACGACGTTTGAAGCCTATGTCGCGGGTATGAAACCCGATCAGGACGCTATCTACGCCATCACGGGCGAATCGGTCGACGTTCTGCGCAATTCACCGCACCTCGAAGCCTTCACGCAGAAAGGCTACGAAGTTCTCTTCTTCACCGATCCCTACGATGAGATCCTGTTCAGCAACATTCAGCAATACAAAGAGAAGAAGATCGTCTTCATCGGTCGCGGCGAAGTCGAACTGGGCACCGAAGAAGAAAAGAAAGCCAATCGCGAAAAGCTCGAATCACAGCAGAAAGACTTCAACGACCTGATGAACGCCCTCAAAGACAAACTCGGTGACGAAGTCGAAAGTGTTCGTCTGTCGGCGCGTTTGACCTCAAGCCCGGCCTGCCTCGTGAGCCAGGATGGCGATATGTCGCCGCAGCTTCAGCGCCTCATCTCGAAGATGGGCAACAGCGCTATGCCTCAGACCAAACGCATTCTTGAGATCAACCCGAATCACCCGTTGCTCGCCAAATTGTTGACCAAATACAGCGCCAACGCCAATGATCCGTTCATCGGCAAATTCGCCCATCTGCTTTATGGTCAGTCGCTGTTGGCAGAAGGCTCGCCGCTTCCTGATCCTGTCGAATACACCAAACTCGTCACCGAATTGATGGTCGACGCGCTTTAATTGCGAGACGGCGCCCATTCCGGGCGCCGACTTATCAACATTATAATATAATGTTCCCTCGTGCTACGCTTCGTCCACGATGGGGATATTGTCGAACAACACGTCGTCGCCGGCCAAAAAACGTTGACAGGCTTCGACGACGGCGCGGAATTCGACGTCATTTAACGGCATTCTGATCCAGTGCACATCTTTGTCGGCACGGAACCAGGTGAGCTGACGCTTGGCAAAGCGCCGCGTTTCACGCTTGGCATCGTCTAACGCCTGTTCAAAGCTGCATTCGCCACGAAGTGCCGCTGCGGCCTGTTTGTAACCGAGTGCCTTGACCGGCAGCTCGTTGGCGTTAAGACCGTGTTCCAGTAACATGCGCGTTTCTTCGACGATGCCGGTCGCCCACATTTCATCAAGACGCTTCTCGATTTTTTCATAAAGCGACTCGCGTGGACGCCAACAGCCAAAGCACAGGCGCTCGTAACGGTTTTCTTTAAACCCGTGCTCGGCCTGCTGTTCACTCAGTTTTTTGCCCGTCATAATGTAAACTTCCAGCGCTCGTTCGATACGCACCCAGTCGGTGGGCATGATCTTGTCGGCCGCTTGCGGGTCGATCTGACGAAGGCGCTCAAACATCGCCGGTTGGCCCAATTCATCACGTTCCGCGCGCAGCCTGGCTCGAATCGCGTCGTCGCGCGACGGCGCTTCCAAAATGCCATGCAAGATCGTGCGATGATACAACCCAGTGCCGCCTGAAATCAGCGCGTGATGCCCGCGCGCCGCAATCGCTTTCAACGTGTCATCGGCATATTGCGCAAAGGCCGAGGCGTCCATAGGCGGCCCCAGTGGAATCAGGTCAATGCCGTGGATCGGCAGACGCGCTTGCTGTTCCGGGGAAGGCTTGTCCGTGCCGATCGCCAGGTCGCGGTAGACCTGCATCGAGTCGACGTTGATCATTTCGGCACCAAGCGCGACACCCAGTTCGACCGAAAAATTCGTTTTGCCACAGGCCGTCGGGCCTACGATTTGGATAATACGCATAACTTGTTAAAATTTTTGTTAAAAATCCGTCACATTTTGTGACGGCTTGGCAATATATAAGATGGGGGAATGTAATTGGGCCTACATGTCGGTGTTTTTTATCTACCAACCTAGTCGGTCTTGCGCCCTGGCCCAAGGTTAAGTCACCTTCCACGGACTGCACGTCTCTGACATGGGAACAACGTGTTTTGCCAGGTCAAAGCCCGAAGATGCGGTCGATCTGTCGATAAACCAGTTCGAGGTCACCGACATTGTATAAAACGGCGTCGGCGCGTCTTAGTCGTTCGGCGTCGGTGAACTGAGCGCGCAGACGTTGCACGGCGCGTTCACGCGTCGTGTGATCGCGCGCAATGATGCGCGCGATGCGCGCCGGTTCAGGAGCAACGACGACGACGGAGCGCTCAACCAGGTCCTGCCAATCGGCTTCGAAGAGCAACGCAGCATCGAGAACGACGCGGCGCGGCGCAGCCTGGATGCGCGCGGCAGCCAGCGCGCGCATGACCGGTCGCATGATCGCGTTGAGCGTCGCCAACTGCGCAGCATCGCTAAAAACAACAAGACCGAGTCGTTTGCGGTCGATCTGACGGTCGGGCAGCATAATGTCGTCGCCAAAGGCACGCACCAAGTCATCGTGCGCCACAATGTACGCGTCGCCCGTCAGTTGGTCGGCATCCACGACGTCAAAACCGTGCTGCGCCAGGTAGCGCGAACAAACGGATTTGCCGCTGCCAATGCCGCCCGTCAAACCAAATCTAGTAACGCTCGTCATCTTTCTTTTCGAGCGCTTCAAGGCGCTGTTTCAGGTCGTTCACTTCGGCTTCAAGCTGCTCGACCCGTTGAAACAACAGGTATGACAGCAATTTTTCGTCGGAAGACTGTTTGAGCGTTTCGAGACGCTGCAGAATCGAAGGCGAAGCTTCGGGCGCCTTGTCTTCGACACGGCTGTTTTCGGAAGGCGCCGGTTCTGGCGCCGCAGCCGATTCACCATCGACATGGCGTTTGAAACGCTCAACCTGCTTTTCAACCTGACGAAGCGCTTCGTCACGGATCTGCTGTACTGGCACACTGATGCGCTGCAAAAGAATTTCAGCCTGCGTCTGAACCAGGTTGTAAATGCCCTTTTGCTTCTGCTTTTGCTGCGCCATCAGGATCTGGGTCATCGTGACTTCGGTCAAGTCGGCGTGCGTGTCATTGTCGAGAACTTTGATCGTTTCACCCTGACGGATCAGTTCACCCAGTTCCGTAAGCGTGACATAGCGCGAGTGCTCGGTATCGTACAGCTTACGATTGCTATAACGTTTAATGGTGATGGTCTTGTTGTCGTCCATAATGCGTAATTATTCCGGATAAACGGCGATGGCTTCGATCTCAACGAGGGCTTTTTTGGGAAGTCGCGCAACTTCGACACAGGAACGTGCCGGAGCCGCGTCTTTGAAGACCGCACCATAAAGTTCATTGACGCGGGCAAAATCGTCGAGGTCTTTCAAAAAGACCGTCGTTTTGACAACATGCGTGTAGTCGAGTCCCATCGAGTTAAGGATGGCACCAAGGTTATCGAGCGATTGACGCGTCTGGGCGTCAAGACCTTCACGAAGCGCGCCGGATTGCGGGTCCAACCCAAGGCAGCCACTCACAAAAACGAGGTTGCCAACGCGAACTGCTTGTGAATACGGACCGATCGCGCGCGGCGCGTTGTCAGTGCTAATGATGATCTTTTCCATAACCATTCCTTTATGCGAATTTAATTCAACAATAATCCGAGATAACGAAATATAATTTCGTTATTTAACCTTAAAGCTTCGTCGATGGATCGGGCAAAAGCCCAGTTCGTGAATGGCATCCCTATGAGCCTGCGTCGGGTAACCAGCGTGTTTTGCGAAGCCATAGCCCGGGTAGATTTTATCATATTCGGCCATGAGTTGATCACGGTGAACCTTAGCAATGATGGACGCAGCCGCAATGTTCCAAGAGCGCGCATCGCCTTTTACGAATGCCTCCTGAGGATAGACGAGTTCTGGAATGCGTTTATTCCCGTCGACGGCAACGAAAACGTTGGCTTTTGCGAGCGCGTCCGCATTGGGCGAGGAGAATAACGACTTTTGAATGCCACCAGCCCGGGTCACAATGAGTTTTTTTTCACTCAACCTTTTGACAACTTCGCCGACAGCCATGCGCATAGCCGTCAAACTCGCCATCAAGATATTTATGCGATCGATCTCTTCTGGCGGCAGATCAACGATGGCATAGGCAGCCGCCGTTTGTTCGATCTGCGGAACGAGCGCTTCACGCGTTTTGGCCGTTAGTTTTTTGGAATCGTTCAACAGCGCAAAAAGCGGTGTCTGAGCATCCAGATCAATCGGAAATGCCACGCAGGCCGCCGTCACGGGTCCAGCCAGTGGGCCACGTCCCACTTCGTCACAGCCCAGGATCCAGCGATGGGCGTCGGTCTGCAAAAGTTCGTTTTCGATGCATTCTAGCGTATTCATAAGTTTTCCCAGGGTCGCATCTTACATCCGTCTCGATCTACGCGGCCGCGTTACATTAACACGATTACGCGAGCTGACAAGGACTAAAATAGTGTGTTTTTTTGGCCCTGTTCACCTTGTTTATTGGACGCGTTACGCTTATAAGGGCGCGGGTTTTTGGGCTGGCTGCACAAGGTGTGCGCCGGAACAAATAACTGGTTCCCGTACTACTTTTTTGTAAGGATTTTAACATGTCAAAAAAAGATTTTTTGTTTACGAGTGAGTCCGTCACAGAAGGGCATCCCGATAAGATGGCTGACCAGGTCAGCGACGCCGTTCTTGATGCGATCATCGAAAAAGATCCTCACGCCCACGTCGCGTGTGAATCGCTGCTCAAAACCGGTCTGATCATCGTTGCCGGCGAAATTACAACATCCACTTGGGTGGATATCCCTGAGATCGCGCGCAATACCGTCAAAAAGATCGGTTACGACAGCTCAAATAAAGGTTTTGACTACAGCACGTGCGGCGTGATGGTCGCGGTCGAAGGTCAGAGCCACGACATCAACCAGGGCGTCGACGTTTCGAAAGGCATCGTCAAAGAACAAGGCGCTGGCGACCAAGGCCTCATGTTCGGTTTTGCGTGCGATGACACGCCCGAATTCATGCCCGCGCCTATCATGTATGCCCACCAGCTGACGCGCAAACTCTCCCAGATCCGTAACGACGGCAAAGTCGACTTCCTCCGTCCCGACGGCAAAAGCCAGGTGAGCGTTCGCTACGTCGACGGCAAAGTTCACTCCATCGATACCGTCGTCATTTCGACACAGCACGCGGAATCCGTGTCAAACGAAACGCTTCGTGAAGCGATCATGGATCTCGTGATCAAAGATACCCTCCCCGCCAACCTCTTGACGAAAGACACCAAGTATTTCATCAACCCGACCGGCCGCTTCGTGATCGGTGGCCCGCAGGGCGATTGCGGTCTGACCGGCCGTAAAATCATCGTCGATACCTACGGCGGTATGGGCCGTCACGGCGGTGGCGCCTTCTCGGGAAAAGACCCCTCCAAGGTCGATCGCAGCGCCTGCTATATGGCCCGTTACATTGCCAAAAACATCGTCGCAGCCGGACTCGCCCGCCGCGCCGAGGTCCAGCTCGCTTACGCCATCGGCGTCGCTGAACCCGTGTCCGTCCTCGTCGACACCTTCGGCACCGCCACCATCGATGAAGCCATCATCGAACAGCGCGTTCGCAATACCTTCAAACTCAAACCCGCTGGCATCATCGAATCTCTCGATCTGCTCCGCCCGATCTACTCACCGACCGCTGCCTTCGGACACTTCGGACGCAAAGCCGAAAATGGCCTCTTCACATGGGAACGCACCGATAAAGTCGATGCCCTCAAAGGCTAATTCACAATTCACGCGTTGCTTTGCTGCATAACGCGTACTTTTTATGAGTAGGGGGAAGTCGGCAGATTATCGTTTCAAATGCATAAAATGAAGAAAGACCGCATCAATCCGGTGTATGATGATTTGAACAGCTACTCATACGGAGGTTTGATGCGATCATTTACCCATTTTACTTTAAACGAACGAGAAGTGCTACACCA
>JAZUKH010000084.1:0-24144 GCA_045643185.1 Myxococcota bacterium
GCCGCTACCCCTTCGCCTGGCAGGGCCTGCGACCTTGGGTGATCTAGCGCAACACGTCGCGAAACCGGGTGACCGCAGAAAAACGCGCGTTCGGTTCCTTCGACAACAGGCTGTGACAGATCAACGGTAATTCGTCGGGCGCAGACATGATCCTCAAGTTCTCAGGCATCGGCACATCGCTGTAACAATGCATTTTCATCGTATCCGACGCGGTCTTGCCCTGAAACGGAAAATGTCCGGTCATCCAGACAAAGAGGATCACACCGACGGCATACCAGTCACACGCGCTTGTCAACATGATCTTCTTGCCATAAGCCTGTTCGGGCGACATATACAACGGCGTGCCCAACGCCATGCCCTCTTCATGATAAACATGCCACTCGCCGTCGATCGTCGAAAGTGCAAAATCGATGAGTCGAAGATCGCCAGACCTGGAAATGAGAATATTACCGGGCTTGATATCACGATGTACAATGCCATTTCGGTGGATCTGACCAAGCCGGTTGGCAATACGGGCAAAGATCGTCTTGATGCAACACCAGTCAAAACACTTCGTCATGAGCGTGGCGAGGTCTGAGCTGGGAAAGTACTCCATATAAAGGTAGGGATGAGAGAGCGCATCGACGTCACATTCCGTGATGTGAATGCCGGCATCCGAAATACCGCGTTCGAAGCGCGCAACAGACGCCTCATACTCCCGCTCAAATTGCCCTAAAATGTAGTCGTTGCCTTCACATGTGTAGCGTGCATATTTAACGACAAAAGGCTCAGCCAGATCGGGATGCGACGCGAGCCACAGTTCAGCAACGCCGCCCGCTGACAGTCTTTTGATCAATTTGACATTCTCAGGGGGAACCCCTCGTAATTGATCAATGGGTCGATTAACCGGAGTATTTACGCGTTCTTCCGACATGTGCCTGCCCACACAGAAAATTCGATCATATTAATAGTCCATAAACACGATCCTGTCAAAACGCGGAATCATACCCCATCGACGTTTCGATGGGGCGTTCATGGCTTATCCCATAATAAAATGTGTATAGGCGCCAGACTCGGTTGCCGGCTTGTCCACCCCGGCAGCCTTGCCGGCTTCGATGCAGCGAAGCAACCAGGCCATATTGTGCGCAATATTGCGCATCGTCTGAAGGCCTTCGCGGTCTTTTTCAACATCCGCCGGCGTAAAACCGTGCACCATGTTCCAATAAGTCGAAGAGACGACCGGCATCTGATTGATCGTAAAATATTTATTGATCGTATCTAACGTTGCCGTCGTACCGGCGCGGCGAGCACAGGCCACGGCGGCAGCAGGTTTGTAACGAAGTTTGGAAGAGGCCGAGTAAAACAGACGGTCCATGAACGCGTAGAGCGTTCCGTTACCCGAAGCGTAATAAACGGGCGATCCAGCAATAAAGGCATCAAATTCATCCAGACGTGAAGCGACTTTATTCACAACATCATCGATACAGCAATGTCCCAACTTTTTGCAGGCACCACAAGCCAGACAGCCGCGAACGACTTCCCTACCGATCTGAATGATCTCACTCTCGATCCCATAATTTTTGAGCGTATCAGCGATCTCACGAAGTGCACGCCCCGTGCAGCTGTCTTTTTCAGGGCTACCATTGATCATTAAGACTTTCATAAACAACTCCTTTAAAAACCGCTTCATTTCGGAGCAGGCCCTGCCAGGCGAGGGGGTCGCGGCGTATTTTCCCATCCAACGGATGGGAAAATAGCCGCGCAGGGGGAGACTTCCCCCTCAAATTTCCAAAATTTAGCGATTGAATGAACCAAAAGCGGCATCATTGCCGTGGTTGCTATTTTTTGACACATGGGACGTCATCGTCAAGGGGTATCTTGTATAAAAAATAAAAGTGTGGTACACGAGCGCTGTTTTTTAAGCGCATTTGCGCAGAATTCAAACAAGAGAGGCCTCTGTCATGGATAATAATCAGGCGATTGAGAAGCTGGCGAAAACGTATGAAGCCGGCAAAGTTCTGTTCAACGAAGGCGATGAAGCAGGCAAAGTCTGGGTCATCAATGAAGGTCACGTTCGCATCTCCAAGCTCGTCTGTGAAGAAGAGGTAGAGCTTGAGATTCTCGGTCCGGGTGAATATTGCGGCGAACTCGCCCTCCTTCAAAAAGCCCCTCAGACCGTCACGGCGACCGTCGTGGACAATGCAAAACTTCTGTGCATCGAAGCCGCGCAGTTTGAACAGCTCATTCGCGCCAATGGCGAGCTCTCCATGCGCATGCTTAAGAAACTTTCCGGCCGACTTGCTGAAGCCCAATTCCGCATCAGCGTTCTTCAAATGCGCTCCAACCTCGGCCGTGTTATGATGCAACTTCGCGCCGAAGCCGCTAACAACGCGGGCAAGATCCCCGAAAATCTCGCCGAACACCTCGGTTTGGACGAAGTTGAACTCGAAGTCGTGCTCGACAAACTCGTCTCCAAAAAGCTCATCAATCTTAAAGAAGCCGATCATTCGTTCGAAATTCTCGATGATACAGAATATGAACGTTATATGCGTTACGTGGAACTCAACGACCGTTACGCTTATTTTGAAAAGTAACCCATTCTTTTTCAATGGCTTTGAACGGATCCCTATCGATCCGTTCGACCGCTTTCGCCGCACCCATGTGCGGCTTTTTTTATGCCAAACGAATCTCATTTCTACGATCCACAACGTTTTCGCGAACGCATTTTTAAGCAGAACGAACGCGTCATGAAATTTGGCCTGGACGCGATGCGACGTGCCGAAACGTGTCTGGGCGGTCTTCCTCATTACCCTAGCCTGCTGATCGCCGGCACCAACGGCAAGGGACAGATCTCCGCGACATTGTCCAATCTCGCCCAGAACGCCGGCCTTAGACCTGGTCTGTTCACATCGCCGCACCTACTCGACTTTAGCGAGCGCATTCGTGTCAACGGCGAACGCCTCGACGAAGCCTTGCTCGAAGACATCGGCTGGTCGATCCTCGATCGCTTTGGCGGCACGGACGACACGGAAGTCGACACCCAGCGGCGAGAACACAGCGAAACGCCCGTATTGACGTACTTTGAATGCTGTCTGGCCATGGCACTCGACGCATTTCGACGCACCGACGTCAATTTGGGCGTTTTCGAAGTCGGCCTGGGCGGCCGTCTGGATGCGACCAACACACTCGAGCCAGAGCTCAGCATCATCGCCTCGATCAGTCTGGATCACATGCAGTATCTCGGAAACACCATCGAAGAGATCGCACGCGAAAAAGCCGGGATTATGCGGGCTAACAAACCGGTTATTATTGGGCGCTATGCCCACGCGGTGTTGCGAAAAGAAGCTGCTGACCGGGGTTGCAGCCAGTGCTGGGCCCTTGGTGAAGACTTCGACTGGCAAAGACGCGAGGACAGAAGCGTAGAACTCGTGACGCCGGCCGTCACCCTGCCCATGAACGGATGCGAAAACATGCCCGATTATCAGCTCGATAACGCTGCCGAAGCGCTTTTTGCCGGTTTGGTGGCCCATCAGCTCGGTCTCATTCCCGGCGATCTTCAAACGAACGCCCAAAACGTCTTTTCACAAACGCGTTGGGTCGGGCGCATGTACGACGTGCCAAGCGAACTCGCAGCCGCCCACGGGGTCAAACGCATTACGCTGGATGGCGCGCACAATCAGGATGGCGTCAAAGCCTTCTGTCAGGCGGTTTCTCAACGAAACGCCACGCAGCATGCGCTCATCGTCAATGCGTGCGGCGACAAAGCGATCGACGCTATGTTTCCGCAATATCTCAGTGTTTTTGACGCCGCTGAGATCTTCGTGGCGCCGATCAGCAACCCACGAGCACTCACACCATCCGCCTACTGTCAACGAACTGGCCTGGCGAACACTCAGGCTTGTGACAGCCTTGCCCAGGCGGTCGAACGCGCCGCACAACGCGTCGGTCAGACTGGCACGATCTACATTTCTGGTTCGCTTTACCTGGTGGGTGAAGCCCTCAAAGCCCTCAACGATGACACGGCGCTTCGATCCATTCGACTGGACTGATCTATGAAGACCACCTCCCGCAAAAATGCGCGTCACTGGCGCCAGGCCTGGACGATCGCGATCCTCGCCCATATCCTCATTTTTGCGGGATTAGCCTTATTTTTGAAACCAGATCACCTGGTCCGAGTCGTAAAAATGACGCCTCAGCCAGAAGAGGTCGTGAATATTCTTCCGACTCAGGCGCTTCGCCCCGTCTTATTTTTCTCGGAACCGGGCGTGAAACTTAGCGCGATACACCTTTGCCGCGTCGATGAAGAAAACGCGACCAAAACCTGCTACAACGCCCAACGCCACGCAGAACACGAAGAAGCCGTCGTTTTTGACCCAATTCATGATGCGGGGCTTTACGAACTCGTCGTCGATGAAGACGCGTTCGACGCGCCCTATCAGCTCGATGGCGAACGTCAATCCACACTTCCAAGCGGCGACGGACAAGCCGGCGGTGCCTTTGTCGCCCCGTTCGAACTGCGATTTAAAGCGGAAGAAGTACTGACTGCATCTGTGTTTGACGCGACCAAACCACTCGTCAACGAAGAGATGGCTTCGCGTCAGGAAGTTACTCAAGTCAGACCACCGTCACCGCCCAAAAAGCCGACGCCGCACAAGCCGACGCCCAAACCACCGCGCCCCAAAGCCGCCGAAGTCCAAGCGCCGCAACCCAGCGCGCCTGACACGACGCCCATCGCCCCGTCGCCGGAACCCGAAAAGATCAAGTTGACGCCCGAAATGCTTCAGATCAGCCCCATGACCATGGCACCAACGCTGCTGCATGAAGCCGCCAATACGGCCGACGAAGTCTTCAAAGCACGTGATCGCAACGATATCGTCGAAGAAGCTGCTTTGGCACAAAAGCGCTTTAACTCTGCCTATCGCGCTGACGGCCCGACCGTTGGTGTCGGCCAACAGGGCAACGCCATCAACCACGACAAAGACGTTGCCGAATACCTCGCTCTCATGCACAAAGAGATCCATCCGCGCTGGGGCGAAGGCTACCTGATCCGTCTCGACACGATCTATCGAAGCCACGACATCCGTTTACAGAATTCTGATCTCGAAGCAGAAGTCGAGATCACCCTAGACTCACTCGGCAATGTCAGCGACGTCGTCATTGTACGCTCCAGCGGTGTCACTGACTACGATGCTGAAGCCATCAGCGTCGCCTGGATGAGCTCCCCCAAGATCATTCCGCCTCAAAAGATGCTTTCCAAGGACGGCAAAGTCTACATTCACTGGACGTTTTGGCGAGATACGAGGCAGTGCGGCGTTTTCGGCGTGAAAGTTTTTAAGCTCGATCATGGCCGACGCGATGATATTGCGTTTGACCTCAAAAAAGTCCAGGCGATGGAGAAAAAACTCGGCCTCACGCCATCGGGCATTGCACCACCAGCCACCAATTTTCTTCCCCAGGCTGAACCAAACACGGCACCGGAGCCTCAAACGCCACCGCCGGCGATCAATCCGTTGGATGACCTGTAGTTTTGATGCGAGCCAGGTCAAAACAGACTTAATTTTGTTCGCTTTGTGCAAAACCGAATAATGTGTTAGAGTGATAGCGTACTGTTTTCTATTCGGGATTGCCAGCCATGATGACCCTTCAGGACTACATCAATAAGCTCAAGGCCATTGAGTTTCATACCCGCATCAAGACTGCTGAAGCGGTTGCGGGAACGTACCACTCTGCCTTTAAGGGCCAGGGCATGCTGTTCAGCGAGAGCCGGAGCTACGTAGAAGGGGACGATGTGCGATATATCGACTGGCATGCAAGCGCACGTCAAAACGCCCTTTTCGTGAAACAGTTCGTCGAAGAACGCGAGCTCAGCGTCTGCATTTTGTTGGATCTTGGCCCATCCATGCGATTTGGTTCGGTTTCACGCACCAAGGCCGAAACCGCCATCGAAGCCATGTCTGTGCTGGCCTATTCGGCATTGCACAATAACGACCGCGTCTGCCTGATCATCTTCGACGGCGGCGGCTACAAGATCATTCCGTTTACCAAAGGGCGAAACCGCGCCATTCAATTCATTCTGGAAGCCATCCATTTTGAAGGCAGTGCCATTCAAAATGGCCCCTGTTCCCTTGACGACGCTTTTTTGCATGCAGGTCAGCTTTTGAAGCGCCGCAGTATTATTTTTGCGATCAGCGATTTTCAGGATAAGGACTACGAAATTCCCCTCAAACAGCTTTCCCATCGACACAAGTTATTGCCCATTGTGATCTCCGACCCGATGGAATCCAATCTACCTGACTTGGGACTTTGCCTGTTCGAAGACCCCGTCACGCATCGCCCGGTTTGGTGTGACGCCTCGCAACTTGAAACCCGTTCGATGTTTCGAAAACGCGCTTTGGAACGTGAAAAGTGCCAGAATGCCGTTTTCATGCACGCCAACATGAAAGCCATTCGTCTTTCGACCACCGATGACATCATCAAACCGCTGACCAGGGCGTTTGATACGAGAGCAAGCCATGGTTAGCCGACCGTCCAGCCCGCATAGGAGCCGTCATTTTTTGCCGCTGAGGCACGGCGCTTGGTCCTTGGGCTTCGCGCTGACATTGACATGGCTGAATGCGCCGTGTGCATGGGCATTTGTGCCCCCTGACGACAATGTCTGCCACGCCGAGACCGTTATTCTAGAACCTACGTCCAACACGGTCGTGCCGTTGCTTGCCCCCGTAACGTATCACCTGTTAGAGACTTACGACAGCACCTGTCAGACAAATCTCAAACTCAAATACTCTTCCAACTTTACCTGTCAGTCCCCAACCACACGCCTGTCCATGATGACACGTCAGACGGGGGTGCATCGCATGCAGAATGACATCACGGTCACCTGTCGATACAAAAAAGCTGGCGTTTTCTTCTCCTCACCGATCGAGATCGAATTCCTCAAAGACCACGTATCAGCCCTGACCCTCGAGCCGAACGTACCAGTCCTTAAGGTAGAATTGAGAGAACACGACGAGGCCTCCACGTTGGCTTTTCGCGCGTTTCATCCGTGGCACAAGCGCGTTTCACCCATTATTTGGGTCGCCATCATCGTTTTTCTGCTTGGTATCATCGTTGTCATCGTGATTCAGGTCAAACACAGAAAACACCTGCGCAACCTTGTGACGCTTAAAACAGAAGATCTGATTCCTGAAAAGCCACCGATCGAAATTTTCCGAGATAAACTCTCTATCCTCCTTGAGACCAATCCAGAAGGCGAAAAAGAAATCAAGGACTACTACGACGCGCTCTCAGAGGCGATCCGCAAATACCTGTCGACACGCCTCAATCAACCGGTCATGGAAAGCACGACGCGTCAGCTCAAAAACCTGTTGGGAGAACAGCTTTCTGAAGCGCAGCTGGATGAGATCACACGCATTCTATTAGAATGCGACCT
Organism: Myxococcota bacterium; assembly: GCA_045643185.1. Lineage (GTDB taxonomy): Bacteria > Myxococcota_A > Bradymonadia > UBA4248 > UBA4248 > RGIG464. The sequence continues at coordinate 7,409 of JAZUKH010000084.1, forward strand.
GATCAAATTTGCCCGCTACGAAACGAACTCGACCAAACAGCTGTCGGTCCTGCGCGATGCCAGCCACCTGATCACGACGATCGACGAAGCGCTCAACGCGTCTGCCGAAACGCCTGAAACACAAAGTCCAACGCAGACCCAGGCCGTGGTATCTGCACAATCACTCCTAATTCCTGACAATTCAGTCCAAGAAAACGCCGATTTCACGCCACGCAATATTTACGCAGCGAACGACGCTTCGCGCATACTCAAGTTCGGACAGCTTGAGAATGACCTCGAAGGGACACGCACGACCAAGCGAAAACTAGGCACAGCGTCCAAATACGACGACGCCTTCACACAACAGAACTACACGGTGTACGACTCCCCCAGCGGTGCGAGCGACAAACACCTTCACAGATCCTCGTGGGAAGCCCCAAAAGCCGACGACTTGCATCCTGGCCGAGAAGCGATGATCAGCGCGAACCCCATTCGACCGGATGCCGTTCCGTTATTGAACAACCCAAATGCCACACAGCGACGCATGGCACACGATTCCTCGCAGGAAAAACCAATTACGGCGGTCAAATCAAACGACGCGGATCAACCGCGTCAATCCAAACCAGCCCTCAGAGTCCCCAGACGTCCTTCCAGCGAACACCTGTCCTCAGAAGGCCTGTTACTGACTTGTCGCAGAGATCCCGTTCAGGGACTCAGCATCCTTTCCAGCGATGATCGCCTCGACAATGTTGATTACTGTCCCAATTCGAACGAGCAAACGGGCGTCAAATCCCCCGTCAATCCGAATCCGCTCAACATCACGCCGGACGATATTCTCCCTAAAGACATGATATAACCCACGTTCCAACGCCGTCAGACACCATTTTAGCTTTTCGCTATCTTTCCTTCACACGCACAGCAAGACCATGTTGACCATCGACACCATCACAAATATTGAAGGCTTCGAAAAACCTTGGTGGTTTGCGCTTCTCTTGCTGTTGCCTGTGTTCTACCTGCTCGTGGCGCTTTCAAAACAATATCTCTTTGAGCGCTTTCTGTTTCCTGATATCGAGAATCTACACACCAGCGAAAAAGCCAAACACGGAATATTCAATCGCCATCCAAGACTCGCCGACCTGATCAGTCTGCGCCGATCACCACGTTTTTGGTTGTTTGTTGGCACACACATTTGTTTTGGTCTGACATATATCTTCCTCATTCTGGCCCTGGCCGGACCTTACGGAAACGGCTCTTTCGATTCACGCAATGAAGGCGTCGACATCATGTTCGTGCTCGACATGTCGCGCTCCATGAAAGCCTATGACTATCAACTCGACGAGTTAGAAGCCCGCACTAAGTCAGGACTGCCGATCCATAACCGATTCGAAACAGCAGCTTCGACCATCAAAGATTTCGTTGCCCAGGAAGCCAAACAGTGCACAAAAGCTGCAGATCATCCACGTTGCGACCGTATCGGTCTCGTTATCTTTGGTAACAACGCCTATCTCGACATTCCGTTGACGACCAACTATAACCTCTTCGATACGTTTCTTAACCGGCGTTACATCGATGATATCCCCGCAACCCAGACAGCCATCGGCGATGGCATAGCCCGCGCCGTTGCAAGCCTGCGTCACGCGGGTAAACAGGACCGCGTCATTATTCTGTTGACCGATGGAGACAAAAAAGGCGGTCAGTTCAGCATCGCACAGAGCCTGCAAGCGGCAAACAATCACAATATCAAGGTCTTTCCCATCCTCATTGGAAATGCCAATGAAACCTACGTCCGGGTGGAACACGACGATAGCTACGCCTATCAAAAAGCCGATTATCCCGTCAATTTTCCATTGCTCAAATCGATTGCCGACCAGACCGGCGGCTTCGCTTACCAATCGGCTTCAGATCAACAACTCCTGGAAAGTTTTAATACGATCCTGTCACATCTTGAAAAAGATCTCGTTGAGATCGACAATCCTTTCGATCATCTCGATTATTCCCGCGTTTTCGCACTCCTGGCCTTTATCTTCTCACTCTTCGGTTACTTTTTTAGATGCACGCTGACGCGCATCTATCCTTGATCCTCTGACACCATGTTTTTCATTCACAGTTGGCAATCCCCTCAGGCGATCGTCCTCCTCATCATGGTTTTCTTCCTGTATGAGTGCTGCATCGCACAAGCATTCTGGCGTATGTTCAGAGCCAGAGAGGTGTACAACTGTCTCGTTGGGGACGACAAACTTCCTTCTGCCGACAAATTCATCAGACGATACTTTCTCACGAGCACCCTGGCATTTATCATTTTCAGCGTGCTCACGATGTTTATGCGGACAAACAGTCCCCTGCTCGACTACATTATCTTGGTCGTAACGGGAGCCACAGGCCTCGTCGGCCTGTATCAATTCGGTCTTCACGAAATACGCAAGGGAAAATATCTGCCGCACCAGGTCGTAGAAAATCTCAAAAAACAAACGACCAATGATCTCTCAGTCCTACCTCATTTCCGCCCCTATATCATTGGTTTCGGCTTTCTGATGCTGATCCTGGCACTGATGGGACCGGCCGGTCAGGAACAGACGACGACGATACAGCGGCAGCCTTTCCACATCGCGATGCTCATCGATCTTTCACAATCGATGAACACGGCGGACATTCTTCCAACACGTCTTGAAGCCGCAAAATTTGAGTTAGCAACGCTGATCGAAACAACGCCCAATGACGAATACGGCATCGTCTATTTTACCAACGACACGTTCATTCAAACTCCACTTGCCGTCGATCCCGACACGTCACGTGCCATACTCCGACAACTATCGACCGACATCATGCCAAGCCATGGCACGGACTTTTCGGCCGGCCTGCTCGCCGCCCGCGAACTCATCCTCGGTGTGGCCGATTTTTCGACCGAAAAAAATAATACCCGACGAATCCTGCTCGTTTCAGACGGTGAAGATCACAGCGAAAATCTTGAAAAGACACTTGAACTGCTAAAAAACGAACATATTCATGTAGACGTCATCGGCTTTGGCACCGAAGCCGGCGGACCGGTCTATACACCTGATGGACAACCCGTCATCTATCATGACGAACAGGTCACATCACGATTCAACGACGACTCATTAAAGCATATCGCCACGACGACTGGAGGCATCTACATCCGATACACGCTGCCCTCACTCACCGCAGAAAACATCTCACACCAATACGATGCCATTCGTATCGCCGTTGAACCTAAAGGCATTATCGCAAAACAGGATCATACACAACTCGCCCAGTATTTCCTTTACCCGGTCTTGCTGGTCGGAATCTACCTTATCTTTGAACCTCTGATCGGCATCGCCGTTGAACGAAGACGGCGACGACGACACCAGGTCGTGAAAAACTGATCAAAATAGACGACCTTACACCACACGACCAGCTTGGATTGCGCAATAACCCAAATCTATTTCCTTCAATGCTTTAGCCATGATGCTTCATTCCTACAAAAAATGCCTGCTCGCCCTCACGGCACTGGCGAGTTTTGCAACGGCCTGTAATGTCCCCCTGCCATGGGAAGACTCAAGAACACTGGCCAAAATCGAAAAAGCCATCGCAAAGCAGGATTACGAAACGGCACAACAATTACTTACCAAAGCGGCTCTCAAGACCACAAAAGATGGTGAGTTCAACATTCGGCTAAACGAGATCATTCTAAACTACCGAGCCGGTCAATGCGATACAGCCCTAAAAAAGATCTATGAATTGAATGCCCCATCGCTCCCCATCGAAAAGCGACGCTGGTTACACTATTTTTCAGCCCTCTCACGCATCTGCGATACGCGAGAAGAGAATGTCCCAACGACCGATCAGTACGCACAGGCACTGGACGACCTGTACCTCGCGGAATTTCTGGGATTCCCCTGTCAGTCCCAGATCTCAGACATTCTGAGAAAGCGATTTCCAAATTGTGATACCTTCCAGAATGACGAAGAAAAAGCGGCTACGACCTACGACAAGGCCATACCGTTCGAGCCGGATCATGCCTTGACCATTTGCCCAGGCGCACCAGTATGGTTAAAAGCCGAAGCGCGCGAACGAGAGATCCTGCATCTATCGACGGTATATGAGGCGTTGCCACGCACAGAATGGCCGGATGAATCCTCCATGTTGCCATACAGTCAGCCACGCATCCGCATTTTTGCGAGCGACAATGCTGGTAAGCCCAAAAGCGAACCCCTGGTCGACGAAACGCTTTCCCTTCCCCCGACGTCTGATATCAACGCCAAGACGCTTAAACGAGTCGTTCTTCCACTCCCCACGATCCTTGCCATGGCTGGAGATTCGCCATACTTCATTGAGTGGACGACCGCAAATCAGGGAGAAGCCAAAGCAGTTCTCGAATTCGATCGCGAAGTGGACTGCAGAACACTCGACGATGACATCACATGGTCAGGAAACCTGCTTCCACAAACGGTCGAGCCGCTTTCAGGCGTGACCTACCAAGACCTGCTCCTGTGCCCGACCCGACCAGATCACTTCAACATCCGACTCGCCCCCCAAAAAGCAGGCTTCGTCCTCATTGCCACGGCCAGACCAAACGACGTCGTTTGGTCCATTGCACGCGCTGAAGCGCCGGAAGACATGACAACGATATCGGAAAGCGATACGGCACAAGCCGACGACATGACACAGAATAATGCGCACCAAAACGTGGCGGACACCCAAGCAACCTCACCAAACACGAATGCGCCGACCACGAACGCCACTGACCAGACTGAACAAACGGACGACGAAAATCTGCCACCACAAACGGCGGAAGAAGACGCGGCCAACTTTGATCTTGTGAACGGCACTCAGTTTTATCACGTCACCATGCCGGAAACACAGAATCAGTCGGATGCACCAAGTGCGTCAGCCATCCCGATCATCATCACTTTCTATAACAAAACTGATAAGGAACAGACTTTCGAGATCTCACTCGAAACGACCCAGGATACGCCACTTGATTATACTTTTGAGTTCCATTCGTCACAGGACTGTCAGGATACCGTCACCGAACCAGTTCAGGTGAACCTCAATATGTCCTCTGATGCCAACCCAAAGCCGGAATTCGCCTACCAGGTCGGCTGGCAGTGTCCAGGCACGACGATCGACATTCAGCCCGTTTTCACGTCCGATAAACTGACAGGACAATACACGATCGCTCAGTCGTATTTTTCACTACAAACGATACAGGATCATGACTTTGTGTTTGAAAGCCTGCTGCGCACCGGTGACCCGAGGGACGATGATTTTCTGACAGAAACCGGCATCGTTTCGCCCTTGTACTGGTTTGATCACCCGTCTCACGCGAATTACGTCCTTAAACGCCCCATCACAAAGCGGAGCATCCTCAAATCAACGTCGAAAACGCTTCCAGCTTTTTGGATCGTCACGTTTCAACCCAACGACCAGCAGAATTCGAATTCATCCAAACCAAACGACCACGACCAGAATCAGGACGAAGAACAACAACAAAACAAGGATCAACAACAACAGGACGACAAGAAATCGCCGGATGGTGATCACGATAACGATACGCCCGAAAAGCATTCCGAGACTGAAGCCAGTCCGCAAGGTCCAGGTCAAGACACCAAAGGTGACCAGTCAACGCCAGATGCCTCTGCCGACAACAAAAATGCGTCTCAAAAAGCCCTTAATGCGTTCGAAAAAGACCGCGTCAACGAGTCGCTAGACAGCTACGAAGAGGGATTTGTCATGCTTCCGACGCAGGGCATAAGCTACGATGAGGAAAAAGTTTATGACCGTCAATGGTAAATGGCTCAACGGGCTCCTTGTTGCCACAGCCCTCACGTTCATGCCGACGACGGCAGCCTGGTCGCAGACGCCCCCCACCGATCCGCCGGGGCAGACAGCACCGGTGGCACAACCGGCTGACGCTGCCGTACAGCTTCCTCAGCCCACGGCACCGGACGATATGTTCATCGAATTCGTCGTGCCCACACACCGGATCTATCTGGGTGAATACATTCGTGTGCAGTACAACGTGTACGTGGCGGCGTCGCGCGGACAGGTCTACTACGAAAACGCCGAACCGGATTTTCTTTCCTTTGCAGTCTACGAAGACAAAACGCCACGCGCTGACGTAGCCATCATTGATGGCAAACGCTATACCCGCGAGCCCTTTGCCACCTACTTCGTTTCGCCCATCAAAACCGGCAGTCTCGATTTACCACAATTAAGCGTCAACGTGCCGTTCCACAACCCGGTGAACTGGATCACCCACGCCAGACACATCGTCGAAGTCCTCCCGCCGCCCGAACCATTCCCTGCGCTTTTCGACCTCCACAATGTCGGAGAAGTGTCGCTGATCGACGAGATTCCAGAAATACGCAGGGCCCCTGTTGGACAGCCTTTCACATACAAAGTTCACATTATTTCAAATACGAGTACGGCCAACATGGTCATTCATGCCCCGACAACGCGGCAAAATACGCCCTTTGAGGGCAAGATCAGGTTTTATCCGCCTCGAAAATTACAAACGATCGAAAAAGTCGTCGACGACAAATTTGTGAGCGAAACGATCTATGAGTTTATGATCGTCCCCCTCACCCAGGGACATTACGACTTTTTACCGGTCGAACTCGTGTCCTTTAACCCGTCGACACAAAAATATGAGCACCTCAAGACTGAAGGCTTTCATCTTGTCGCCATCGCCAGCGATTTCAGACAGTCGAGTCTCGAAAACACCAACACGATCCTAGAGATCGATGGTCTGAAACCCAGACCGATCCATATCCCCAATCACAAAAAACCGCCTTACCTGCCGACCTTCCTGATGTGGCTGCCCCCCATCGTGTTTGCGATCTTCTTTGGCGGCAAATTTGTGCGATCGGCCCGAAAGCAATTCCAAAAAAATAAGGATGCTTCACAACACCGTGAAGAAGTCATCGAAAACTTTTTAAAAGAAACCGAAACGACGGCGCAGCTGAGTCTTTTGCGTGAACTGCTCGAAATGGCGTTCGATCAATCCTTCAGCCGCATTTCCCACCTCGATATTCAGTTATTGCGCGAATCTGGTTTGAACACCAACCAGGCCCTATGTCTGACGGACTACTACGACACGCTTGCGCAGGCCAGCTATTCCGGGCATCCTGCGCTTACGCCCAAAGAGTGTGAGGAAGTGATTCAGATCCTCAAAGACCTTAAACCACGGGAGACGCCATGAGAACCAGTTTGAATATCATTCGGTCTAAACGCGTCGAAGCGTCGTCACACGCTGGCCGCCGTAAATTGCTCGTGTTTATGGGCACATGGTGGGCTGCGTTCATGTCAGTTTTTGCGCCCAATGTGGTTTTGGGCAATTCGCCGACGCCGGAGCCGATCGACCTGTCATCGACCATCACGCCGGAAGACTTCAACACAATGGCTGCGCTCGACTTGAACGCACGGGAAGCCTTCGACCAAGGCGATTACGCCAAAGCTGCCAACCTGTACAAAGACTACGAAGTCTTGGTCAAAAAGCTGAATGCCCCCCATCTGCCGGCCGACCTGCTGTTCAATCAAGCACTCGTCAGCTACAAAAATCAACAGGTTCCGCTGGCTTTTGCACAACTCAAACAACTTTCGCTCGTACGTTCAGATGACAAAACGACGGAGATGCAGCAACAGCTTCAGCGTTTTATCGAACTTAAAGTGCACGACAGTCAACCCAATACAGGTTTTGTGCGCGGTGATTCAAACGAATTTGTTTTCTGGTCATGGTCACAATACTACGCGAAGGAAACAGTGCGCTGTTTCCTCTTTGTGAACCTCGTTGGTTTCTTTGCCTGTCTCGTAGCGCTGCTTTACGCCAAAAAAACATTCGTACGCAGGATCGTGATCCTGCTCGTCGTCTATTTTTTGGCGTTGTCCCTGCTGCTGATGATCTTCGACTTCATCCGCATTCAAACTCAGGACCTGAAATTCGCGATCTTATTGGACGAAAGTGCCGTGCGCGCCATTCCTTCATACGACGCCCCGATCGCGACCGAAGACGCCTTCATGCCTGGTCTGACCGTTAAAGTTTTGGTCGAAAGAGAAAACTGGACATTGATCGAACGCTCAGACAAACGAACGGTCTGGGTTCCCAACGAAGCCCTTTATCGCCTGACCTCGCGCTCGAACAACCACGATTAGAGGTTAATAGGCCATACATCGCCTTGACTTTTATAGTATAAACGCGCTATTAATAGGGGTTTGGTGGCTCCGTTTAGGTGGAGTCGATTTTTTCAGTCTTTCGACCGAAAAAACCCAGTAAAAAAGCGCCGCGACATTGGCGCAGAAGCCGTGTCTGTCATCACGCAGGCATGTTTTGGGTCTGTTTTCGGCATTCTTTATGGATAGTGAAATGCGAATTCTTTACGTAGGAAGTGATTTCTGTTCGATCAAAACCCTGACATCAGTGTTGCCGAAACACATTTATGGCGAGGGCGCGAACATTGACATTATCGTGCCGCGTTTTGCGGGAATTCATGAAGGCGAAAGCCCCCTGGCGCTTCGTCTGATCGATGCGAACTGCCAGATCGACGGTCGCAATGAACACATCCGCATCTACGAAGGTCGTCGCGACGCGCACATCCGTACGTTTTATCTTGATTCTGAAGCACTTCACGTTCGTCCATGCGTCTGCAATAACGACGGTATCATTTCGTCGGCCGTATTCGCCCACGGCGTCTGCCAGTTCATCGAAAAGATTGCCTCCCGTTACGACATCGTGCACTGCGACGGCATCGGCACGGCGCTCGTGCCCGTCATGATGCGCACCGCCTATGCCTACATCGAAAAGATTGCTTCCGCCAAAATCGTTCAGTCACTCGCAGGCATCAATAACAAAGCCCTCATCGACATGAGCTACGTCAACCGACTGGGTCTGCCCGCACATCTCGCTTCCAGCGAAGGCATGGAATTCTACGGAAAGATCAGCCTCCTCAAAGGCGCTTATCTCTTCGCTGACAAGCTCGTGTTCGCCAACGATGACGTCGAAAAACTCATCGAAAACAACCGCGGCAAAGACATCGGCATGGAAGGCGTCCTCTTCAGCTGCGCCGACAAACTCGCCCACGTTACGGTCGGCATCGACAAAAAAGCGCTCAAAGCCATCGACCTTGCCTCCAAACCGCAACTCAAATCCGCGTTCTGCAAAGCTCACCGTCTTGCCGACGATCCCCGTCGTCCGCTCATCGCCTTCATCGGCGAACTCAACGACAGATCCGGTCTCGACATGGTCAATGACATCCTGGATGACATCATGGATCGAAAAGTTGAACTCGTCATTTGCGGCGACGGCAACGAAAATTACATGAACGCCGTCAAAGACTGGACCAACGAATTCCGTGGCTCCGTCTGCTATATCAGCAAACGCCCGCAGTGCGCCGACGTCCGTGAGATTCTCGCCGCCGCTGACCTCTGCTTCGTCATCCCACAGCGCGAAACCATCGATACACTCGCTCTCAAAGCTCGCCTCTTCGGCTGCGTCCCCGTCGCCTACGCGTCCTGTGTCTCCAAAACAGCCATCGATCCCGTCACCAATATCAAAAAAATTGAGACGAATCAGAATGGCTTCCTGTTTGATCAGTACAACGCTGACGACTGCTTCGAAGTAACGATGGATGCTCTCGACCTCTTCACTTGCAAAGATGCCTTCAAACAGCTCCAAAAACAGACTGCCGATAACGTGGCCTGTCTCTGCTCGACGGCAAAACAATTGATCGAGATCTACAACGCCCTCATCGGATAAACGATTCATCGTCCATTTAGCCTGGAAGGGGGAAGTCTCCCCCTACGCGGCTATTTTCTTCGAAAATACGCCGCTACCCCTTCGCCTGGCAGGGCCTATCACAAAGTCTTATAGATAACAAAATAGTTCGTCTTTTCTTAACCCCGTTACGTCACCTTTCGGTTCAGGAGGCTCAAATGCAGAGAACACCACAGATGGAGTCAATCGTCCGCACGATTCAGGCATTCAAATTAGAACTTGATACCAAACTACTGGAACTGGAAGGGACGGATCGTCAGTCAGTATCTGCCGAAACCTTCGCTAATCAGGTAACTGGTTTGCAGACAATGCGCAGACTCCCGGGTGTTCCGGAGCCGATGGGCTTCGAAGGCATGTATAAATGTCCCTCCGACGAGGATGCCAAAGAACTTCGTGAATACCTCGACGGCGTTTTCGGCATTCATGACGAAGAATCCCTCGGCATCCAAGCTCACGAATTCTTCCACATCCAGCATGAATACGCGGACTTCCTCGCCGATTGGAACGAAACACCGAACTTCGATATCAAGGAACTCGACGCGCAATCTCTTGCGATGTATCAAACATCACGTGATTTCGCCGAATATTTCCGTGATCTTGTCGGCATGCAGGGCTTCCTCGCCTGGGATATCGGCGAACGCGCTATGCTCATTCGTGCCGCTTATGCCTGCGGCGTGATCTCCGAAGATTACGCCATTCAGTGCTTGAACGCCGAAATCGAACTCGCCTTCACGAACTTCCAGAACTGGGCCGAATTCGCCATCAGTCTCGCCTGCGGATGTGTCTATTATATGTTCGCTTCAACTGGACGCACCGAAGATGATGGGTTGGAAGATTTCCTCAAAATTAACCTCAACATCATTCGAAAACTCTTCGACGACCATACCTGGACGCTCTCCAGCTGGTTCTATGTCGAAAGGAAAAAACTCGCGATCAATCCGGAACAGGTCGAACAACTCCTTGATGAAGAAATGTCAGACCTCACCTGCATCTGCTCCGACAGAATTCTGTGCGATGGCTACCGCGTCGCCGTCATGGCGCGTGACAAAGCACTCAATCCCCAAGACTCAGGATGGCGCTTCTTTGCCGGCGATGAAACGCAGGAATACATCGATGCTGGCAACAACTTCGGTGTTGTCCCGCTCAACCTCGTCTGCAACTACTCAAAAGACATCATCCCGCTTCTCGATGCCGCGCCTGGAAACATGTTCGCTCGAGATAACACCGATGTCTTCCGTCCACATAATCGAATTGACGAACAGGGAAATTATCATCCCCTCAATGAAGAGGATGCCAAAATAAACGGTGTTTCCACAAAAGACACTGATTCGGATCCAAAAATCCTTGGCTAATCTTTGATTTTTCTCAACATATTGCTATGAACGCATAAAATCACACGGGGAAAAGCTGGTTACAGCTTTTCCCCCTTTTGTTTTTAACATGGAGTCTTTTGTATGAAAAAACTAACCGTCTTACTTTCTTGCCTCGCGCTCTTGGGATTCACCAGTTGTAGCGACAATTCAGATGACGACAACAAAGAATCGGGCAATACCTCCCAGACCACGACCGATTCCGATAAGAGTGAAAACCAATGTACGGGCAACGATGGTCGGTGTTTTGGCGCCCAACCCCAGAAGTGCGAAAACGGCCACTGGGTCAATGCCAAAGCCTGCGATTCTGGTTATTCGTGCAAAAACAAAGGCGAATGTATCAAAGACCAGGGTACGTCTGGTGACAACACACAAACTGGCGACGGTAAATCAACGGACAACAAGGAGCAGATCACCTGTGCCAAAGACGAACAAGCCAAGTGTGTAACGGTTGACGGCAAAGAGTGGGCTGTCATCTGCCACGACGGCGATGTCTACTCTAAAAACAATTGCACGGCCAATGGCGCATTATGCTACGAAGATGATTTTCCATACGAAGGCGAAAAAGGCACCTACCACGACGCGTGGTGCGATCTCGAAGAATGCACCAGCAATACCCAGTGTGCCAAGGTTGACCCCGAATTTCCTATCTGTGACACAGAATACGGCCTTTGCGTCGAATGCCTCACCAACAACGACTGCGCAAGCTCCGACTACGGCCCCATTTGTGATACCATGGAAGGTTATTGCGTCGAATGCCTCACCAACAACGACTGCGCAAACTCCGAGTACGGCCCCATTTGTGATGAAGAGGAAGGCATGTGCATCGAATGCCTTAAAGATACTGACTGTGATGACGGCTATAAGTGCTCCGTCGACCAAGAAGACAGCTCAAACAACGAATGTGTCAAAGATTCTTCAGGCAAAACGGACCCTGCCCAAGACGAGGAACAGGACAAAGACCAGAATCAAGACAAAGACCAGGATCAGGACAAAACCAACCCGTGTTCGGATAAAGAAGACGGTGAATATTGTCTGACGATCGATGGCCAGTCATGGGCTGCCGTTTGTAAAGACGAAACGCTCGTGCCCTACGAGATCGATGACATGTTCGGAACCGGAATCGGTTATGGCTCAATCAACTGCACGGCCAGTGGTTCCGTCTGCCTCGAAGCGGATGGCAACAAGTCCATGACCTGTGGCTGCACAAAAGACGACGACTGCTCACTTTCACACAAGTGCAACACCGAAGTTGGTCAGTGCAACGAAGTGGTTGGCTAAAAAACTGAGTGCAGGGCCCCGCCAGGCGAAGGGGTAGCGGCGTATTTCGTATTTCTGTCGAGACGCGTGGTCCACACGTCTCGACAGAAATACGAAATAGCCGCGTAGGGGGAGACTTCCCCCTACCCCAAAAACTTATCAGCGACAAATTCATTCAACCATTCCCCCGTTTTCAAATGGCGAAAACGGGGGTTCTTGTCTTTACAAAACCATGACTATGAAAAAACTCACCCTCATCCTTTGTTTAGGACTGGCCTTGAACCTGATGGCCTGCTCTGACGACGATAACGACAAAAACGAGAAAACAGGGACGACGACTGGGGATTCGACGCAAACTGACGACCAGAAATCCACCAACGACTCGCAGCAACAAACGAATCCTAACCAAAACGACCCTCAACAAAAAGCTGGCGATGATCAAACGACGCCGGAAAAGCAGCCGGAATGCACCAACAACGCGCGTGAATGCAAAGATGGCATTCCGCGCCTTTGCAATAACGGCCACTGGCAAGCCCTGTCGGCTTGTGAAAGCAATGAGACGTGTGAAAACGGCGAGTGCAAAAAGAAAGCCGAGGAGCAACCGAGCGGTCCCAAGTCGACGCAGTCAGACCTGGATTGCACAGGCAAGGCTGACAATGGCTTTTGTACGACGGTGAACGGCGAAACCTGGGCATATTACTGCACGGGCGGAGAAGTCCTCGTTGTTGAAGAAGACTGGCAGGGCAACTGCACGCAAAAAGGCATGGAATGTATCTTCCAGGCAGGCGATGAAGAGGTCATGTCCCTTGCCTGGTGCGGCTGCAGCAAGGACAGCGATTGCCCGAGCGACTTCCCGTATTGCGATAAACAAGAGCAGCAGTGCATTCAATGTAAATCGAACAATGACTGCAAGGGTGACACGCCCTATTGCGATACAGACTACTATTTTCAGTGCGTTGCCTGCACCGAAAACAAACATTGTTCAGGCAGCACGCCGGCCTGCCATCCCTATTTGCTTGAATGCGTCGAGTGCATGGAAGACAACGACTGCAAGGATGGCAAGACCTGTGACGTGACTTTTACTGGCGCGAAATGTATTTAGGTTTGCTCGCCAAATCCACGGAACCCTCGAAAACACGGGCTGCGGAACCGCAAAGCCGATAACCGCGCCCTGTTTTTTCGGGAGCTTCGATGAGAAGCTTCGTTTCGGATTCGGGCAAGATATACATCATGTCGCTTGACGTGATGAATTTGCTGAAAATGGCGCCCGTAGCCGTCGCCCCCGTGCCGCACGCTTTCGTGATGCCGCAGCCGCGTTCATACACGGACATCGCGACGTGCTTATCGCCGCAGAAGCACGCGAATTCGACGTTCGTGCCATTCGGAAAACGCGGTGATGTGCTGATTTCTTCGCCGTAGTACGCGGCGAGGGCGTGCAGGTCATGCAGTTTGCGCGTCATGAAGTTTGTTTTGCGCGTCGGGACATTTTTGGGAATGTCCTGCTGACAAGTTTCACGCGCAACCGGGTCAAACCAATTGCCAAACGGAATGACGAAGTGCGGGTTGCCGACATCGACGTTCCAACCGAACAACTCGGTGCCGTCGTGCAACTGGATCGTCATTTTGTCGCCGATGACGAGTTTGGCCATATCGACGTCGATGCGAATTGGCGCAAACGCGTCGCCATCCCCTTCACTGGGTTCGCGCAACACGACGTGCTGAATGCCGGGAATGGTATCGATGTTCCAAACACTGAACACGCGATGACCATCGCTTTCAGCTTCGACATATTTTTCGATAGACGTCTCAGTCTGGCATTTAACGGCTTCGGTCATGATGTCGTGCAAATAGCGTGCGACACAACGAATGCCGTTGCCGCACATTTCGGCGATCGTCCCGTCCGCGTTGATGATGTCGAGGTGTGCATGACAATCGTTGCTATCGCAAAGCGCGACGAGCAATAACCCATCGGCGCCGATGCCGAAGTGGCGATCGCATAACCACATCGCGTGTTCTTTGAAACAATTCAGAACTTCCTGATACCTGCCTACTCGCCACGATTGTGTCACATTTAGAATGATGAAATCGTTGCCAGCAGCCTGATACTTCCAAAAATTCACGATCATATTTCTTCTCCTCACCAAAAAACTGTCATGCAGGAAAAAAGAGACAAAACGATTCGAGCGACTTGCCCGTGAAATGCACGTTGTTAAATGGGTAGCAAATATTTTTGCACACCGTTTTGAAATCTCAAACAAAAAAAGCACGTTGTTAAAAACGTGCTTTTTTTATGAGTTAATCACGCAGCCCAAGAAGGTCTCACGGAGCCGCAAGGCCGGGGTAATGCCCGACCCTACGCGTTTTACTTGCCTGCCGCGATTTGTTTTTGGATCTTCGCCCAGTCGTCACTCATCGTGACCGTGCGGTTAAAGATGAGGTGATCCGAAGTCGAGTCGTCATCGACATTAAAGTAGGCGACGCGCTCAAACTGGCAGTGATAGCCCGGTTTGACATCTTTCATAGCCGGCTCGACAAAACCGTGAACGATTTCCATCGAATTGGGGTTAAGATATTTCTTGAAATCGCCATCTTCATCGGCGAGGGGATTGGGCACCGTGAAGAGCGAGTTGATCATGCGGCATTCCGCAGGAATCGCGTGTTTCTGGCTGAGCCAGTGGATCGTCGCTTTAATTTTGCGACCGTCCGGCGTATTGCCACCGCGAGTCTCGGGGTCATAGGTGCAACGCACCTGAAGGATGTTGCCATTTTCGTCTTTATCAACGCCCGTGCATTTGATGACATAAGCGTAGCGCAGACGAACTTCACGTCCCGGCGTCAGGCGATAGAATTTTGACGGCGCGTCTTCCATAAAGTCGGCTTCGTCGATGTAGAGTTCACGACTGAAGGGCAGTTTACGGGAACCCATGCTGTCATCGGTCGGCGAATATGGCGCGTCGAACTCTTCGACCTGGTTTTCGGGATAGTTCTCGATGACGACTTTAAGGGGCTTGGTAACGCCCATGACACGCGGACAGATCTCGTTGAGGTGTTCACGCACGCAGTGTTCGAGCTGAGCGAACTCGACGATCGTGTCACGTTTGTTGACGCCAATGACTTCGCAGAAACGGCGAATGGCTTCAGCCGTAAAACCACGACGACGCATACCGCTGATCGTCGGCATACGGGGATCATCCCAACCGCTGACGTGACCTTCTTTGACGAGTGAGAGCAGACGGCGCTTGCTCAAAACGATGTAAGTGAGGTTCAACTTGGCGAATTCGATCTGCTGCGGGTGTTTTTCGTGCGGCAGACCGAGTGCATCGATGAACCAGTCATAAAGAATGCGGTGATCTTCGAATTCGAGGGTGCAAACGGAGTGTGTGATGCCTTCGAGCGAGTCGCTAAGACCGTGAGCAAAGTCATAAATGGGGTAAATACACCATTTGTCACCCGTGCGATGATGATTGACTTTTTTAATGCGGTACATGAGCGGGTCACGCATATTCATGTTCTGATGCGCCATGTCGATTTTCGCGCGAAGAACGCAGTGACCTTCATCGAATTCGCCGTTTTTCATGCGTTCGAGCATGTCGAGGGATTCCTCGATAGGACGATCGCGCCAGGGGCTGGCAACACCGGGTTTATAGAAATTACCGCGGTTTTCGCGGATCTGTTCGGCGGTCTGTTCGTCGACGTAGGCGAGTCCACGACGAATGAGTTCTTTAGCCCATTCGTAGAGCTGATCGAAATAGTCGGAGGCATAAAACTCGTTAGCCCATTTGAACCCCATCCATTCCACGTCATGACGGATGGCGTCGCAATAATCGGTGCTCTCTTTCACCGGGTCGGTATCATCAAAACGAAGGTTGCACGTGCCGCCGAATTCTTTGGCAAGTCCAAAGTTCGTGCAGATGGATTTCGCGTGACCAATGTGAAGAAAACCATTCGGTTCGGGCGGAAAACGCGTCGCCACGTGGTCGCGATTACCGGTTTCAAGGTCACTTTTCATGATTTCGCGTACGAAATTCTTTCCAACTTCTACGTCTGCCATAGAGTATATTTCCTTTTCATTCAAAAAAACATGCCGACCCACCAAAGGCCGGACAAAAAGCCGCTTATATTAACGCGCGCGCGCCCTTTTGGCAACGCGATAATATTGAAGCGCTCCCTGCGGTTACGACGCTCCCTTGCCCCCCGAGCACTCACTTTTGTGTCAGCCGGCTGATTAGTCCTCCATAAGGACCATATCCGACAATATCTGAATGATCTGTTGTGATGATGAATCTTTTTTATTTAACAGAAACGCGGTTTGAGATATAAAACGCGACCTTGGTGCGTCGAATAACACAACTAAA
>JAZUKH010000085.1:0-3754 GCA_045643185.1 Myxococcota bacterium
CTGCCAGGCGAGGGGGGCGCGGCGTATTGGCGTTAGCGCCAATAGCCGCGTGGGGGGAGACTTCCCCCCCTATATATAATGTAAGGCTAGGTGTAGTGCCAGATTGTGATTTTATTAGGTAATGAGTGGTGTGGTTTGGTCGAAGCCGACACGGAGGAAACGTTTTTCGATTTCGGCGCGAGTGAGGACGAAGTGGACGGGGCGGCCGTGTGGGCAATTGGATCGGAAGGCGGTCTGGTCCATTTCGCGGAAGAGTTTGTAGGCGTCTTCGGCGGACATTTTTCGACCTGCGCGGATAGATTTGTGGCAAGCCATTGTGGCGATGATGTCGTCGCGGAGTTGTTCAAACTGGCTTGCGCGGCCTTGTTCGGCGAGGTCGACGAGTGCGTCGCGGATCATGGATTGGTAATCGTAGCCAACGAGGATGTCTGGAACGGCGCGGATGGCGAAGCTATTGTCGCTGATGGCGTCGATTTGGAAGCCGAGCGATTCGAAAAAGTCGGTATATTCGCGGAAGACGTCGGCGAGTCGTGGGTCGAGCGGCATGAGAAGGGGGAATAGGAGGCCTTGTGGGATGGGTTTGTCGAATTTGTCGGCGATGCGTTTGAGTTTTTCGTAATTGATGCGCTCGTGTGCGGCGTGTTGGTCGACGACGACGAGGCTGCCGTTATCTTCGCAGAGGAGGTAGGTGAGGGCGATTTGACCGACGAAACGGAGGCTTGAGAAGTAGCCCTGAGTTTGTGGCATGTCGAGGGGCAGGCAGGGGGCGTCGCCCATGGCTTCGGAGATGTGTGCCTGCATCGTGCCGGGGCTGGTCAATTTGAGTTCTGGGTGCCAGCTTTCTTGGGGTGGCGTGGGTTGGTCAGACGGTTTTGGGGTGGTTTGGGGTGTGGTTGTTTTGGTGAGATCTTCAAAGTCGTCTTCGTCGTCGCAAAAGGCGAGTCCAGTGCTTTGGCAGGCATCGGCGTTGGGCGTGCGCTGAGTGGGAAAACGGGATGGATCGGGCACGCCAAAATGGGCGCGTTGTTGTCGCTCGGGGGAGTCGAAGGACGAGTCTGGGAGTTGTTGGAAGGTTGCGATGTCGCGTTGAGAGAAGGGGGCGCCGACCTGTGAGACGGTGCTAGGGCGTTTGGCTTCGAAAATGTCGGGAGTGGGAACGTCACCGATGTCTGCATAGGTGCTTTGGATCTGTTTTTCGAGTTGTTCGGAGGGCAGAGGCATGGCCACAGATTGGATCCACGGGGCTTTTTCGAGGGAGCCGCGCACAGCTCGATAGACGGCACGAAAGACGGCATCTTGGTCTTGAAAGCGGATTTCGTGTTTGGTTGGGTGCACATTGACGTCGACGAGGTCGAGAGGCAAGGTGACGAAGAGAATGACGCATGGCTGTTTGCCGTGTAGAAATTCCTGATAGGCTTTGTTGATGGCGGACAGGATGGTTTTGTCTTTGACGGTTCGCCCGTTGACATACATGAAGATGCGCCCGGCAGCGGATTGAATGTAGTCTGGGGCGCAGAAGACGCCGTCGACGCGCACGCTGCCCAGGATGCATGGTTCGATGTCGTAGAGGTGGTCGTAGAGCGCGCGGCCGAGGACGGCGTGGGCGCGTTCGCGCAATGTTCGGTTTTTTGGAAAATCGCATTTGACGCGGCCATCGATTACCAGTTTGAAGCTCACCTCGTAACAGGCGAGGGCGAACTGTTCGATGACTTCATAGACGCGTCGTTGTTCAGTGGCGGTAGATTTGAGGAATTTGAGACGTGCCGGCGTGTTGAAGAAGAGATCTTCTAGTAGGATCTGGGTGCCGTCTGGTGCTGCCGCAGCGGTGCATGAGATTTCCTGGGCACCTTCGATCTTTAGGCAGGTGCCGGCGTCATCGCAAGCGCGTTTTGTGAGGATCGTGAGCTTTGAAACGGCGGCCATGGAGGCGAGGGCTTCTCCGCGGAAGCCCATGGTACCGATCTTTGCGAGGTCTTCGACGGTCGATATTTTGGATGTTGCATGACGGATGACGGAGAGTCGAGCATCTTCGGCGGTCATGCCACAACCGTTGTCGGTGACGCACAGGCGTTTTTTTCCGCCGTCATCGATTTCAACTTCGATGGTGGTGGCGCCGGCATCGAGTGAGTTTTCGATAAGTTCTTTAACTGCACTCGCGGCGCGCTCGAGCACTTCGCCAGCGGCGATCTGATTGCAGAGCGCTGTGGGTAAAACGTGAATGATCGTATCTGACATAATAAAGTGAGGTCGGTTATTATTGAGGTTGTTTTTCGATGTTTGTGGCTTCGACGGCTGCCTTAATGGCTTTCCAGTCCATTGGGTGATTTTTGAGTTCCTCGAGTTGATTCAGAAAAACATCCTGGGGCATGAAAGAGGCGCCAAATCGAGATAAGTTGTTGGTGAAATCCTGACAATCGATGAGTGGTATGCCGAAACTTCGTGCAATTGGGACGAAGGTCGCGAAAGCGACTTTTGAAGCGTCATCCACAGTTCGGAACATGGATTCGCCGCAGAAGAGTGCGCCGACGCTGACGCCATACAAGCCACCGACGAGTTGATCATTTTGGTAAGCTTCGATGGAATGGGCAAGCCCTCGTTTGTGCAATTCAACGTAAGCTGGGATCATGTCGGGCAGGAGCCATGTCGAATGTTTTTTAGGGGAACCAGGTTGTCCTTCTTTGACGGGACGCAGGATGTTTGAGCATGCTTGTATGACGTCAGCAAACGCCGTGTCGACGCGAATCTCGAAAGGATGTTGTCGCATGGTTCGGGCGAGTGATTTGGGCAAATGAAATTGATCTGTGGTCAGGACGAAGCGTTTACGCGGTGAGAACCACCAAATGCTATCGGCATTTTCATTTGGCCAGGGAAAAATGCCGAGCTGGTAGGCTTGTGTGAGTGAATCGGCATCCATACGCCCACCGGCACATAGAAAGCCATCTGGTTGTGCTCGTCTGGGGTCTGGAAAATCTTTTGAGATGGAAAACATGGACCGTGAATTTGGGACAACGAAGTAATCCAAGTATTCCATAGTAGTCTCTCCCTAAGTAACTCGCCTGATTTTGGTGAGGAATGTATTGAAAATAACTGATGATGATCATCATCAATTGAGAACTTCTCAAGATAAAGCATAGGCGTTTAACTGAAAATGTAAACAAAATTTTATATTTTCAGTGAAAAATGTTCGAATTGTGTCGAAAATGGGTGAACAAGTTTGATTTTTTGTGACGTGGTACAGCACTGTGTTTTTTAAAAAAAATTAAAAAATATGTTGACGCGTTTCTTCGATGCGCGTATAAGCCGCCCCTCGTCAACGGGAATAAACCCCGATGATACGATGAAAACCGAATAAGAGAAAGAAACGTAAAAGCAATCGAAAGATTGCAGCAGAAGTGCGAGCCTATAAAAAGAGGATCTGCAGCGCAGATACCTCGGGATGCAAAAAAGCATCTATGAGACCGCGTAGCATGCTACGCGGCGACTAAAGTAAGTAAAGCCGTTTTGTGAAACGGCTCTATATAAAGAGATCAAACTGGAGAGTTTGATCCTGGCTCAGAACGAACGCTGGGGGCAGGCCTAACACATGCAAGTCGAGGCTGAAAGGGACTTCGGTCCTGAGTAAAGCGGCGCACGGGTGAGTAACACGTGAATAATCTGCCCTCTTGACCGGGATAACAGACCGAAAGGACTGCTAATACCGGATAAGCCCACGAATCAAACGGGTTGGTGAGAAAAGTACGGGACCTTCGGGCCG
>JAZUKH010000086.1:0-24233 GCA_045643185.1 Myxococcota bacterium
CGCCCTGCGCGTCGGCCTATGCCTTTGGCATACGGCCTCTTACCGGTCGCTATGAGCTCGACCTTCGGTCTGCGCACATACGCGCCCGGTTTTCTCATTCCAAAACGCCGCAAATCCGCGCCA
Organism: Myxococcota bacterium; assembly: GCA_045643185.1. Classification (GTDB taxonomy): domain Bacteria; phylum Myxococcota_A; class Bradymonadia; order UBA4248; family UBA4248; genus RGIG464. Next base: position 124 of record JAZUKH010000086.1, read on the forward strand.
TGACTTAATTTCCTTCAATATGACCATTTTTTACATTTTTATGGTCGAAAAGGTCGGCAAGATTTCTCCTCGACTTTGATCGTTGCCCACCGTCCCCAGCCTGCGCGCCGCAGGCCTACCCGCGTCCGCATATAGCCAATATAATTAAACACGTCCCCACCCTGCGCGCCGCAGGCCTACGCCTGCTCAAAAACAAAATGTTCAAAAATAAACGAACAAACTAAAAAAGATTATGATCCTTGGTTGAACCGTAACGACCGACCGAGTAAACCAATAAATATCATTGACAGATCGATCTTTTTGTATTATACTAAGCGCACAATTTATTTAGCTGAATGATCGATTGCGTGCATTCAGTTCGGTTAATTTGACCATATTGCGAACCGTAAAATCGCTAAAAAGGAAACCAGTTATGTCTATTTTTACAACTGAAATGATTCAGCCCTCGATAGTGTTTTGGGAAACAGAGCTTGATTGCTCCGGAAATGCGTCTGAGGCCATCTCGCTTGATTTTGAAGAGGATGATTTGAACCTCGCCGCACTTAAGCGACTAGAAGATAATATTAAAAAACATATTGTTAAGCGCAAACATGATATCCATCAGGCAATTATGGATCACTTGAAGGCTCATCAGCTTGACAGAAAACAACTGGCAGATTTCGCGGGCCACATTCTCCATGCAACAAATTTTTCAAGAATATATAAAAAGCATATTGATCCGTTCCTTGAAACTGGCTATTGTGACTCAAAGGAACTGCGTCTCGCATTATTAGAACGACTCGAGCTTTTAGAACCAGATATTACAATCAAAACGCCAGAAATTATGGCACTAAATGCAAAAACAGAATGGATAAAGTCAATTCAATTTAAGGCGTTTTTACGTCATTTTGACCTTATATGGGCGAATCGCGTGGGGATCTGTGCGACGCCAGAATTGGCTAATATAACATGTCATGGCTTAGGCGGTGGATTAGCATATACTGGACCGTTTCATGTTACGCTCGGCCAGCTCCTGAATTTATACAATTCGAGGACTGCTTCGACTGGGGCAATGCGAAAAGTGCCATTGTTCATGTTTTGCCCATTATTTTTGTGGAAGTGCATTGAGTGGCTCTGGACAATATGCCGCATTTTGTCCTATGTGCCACAACACAAAATATTTTTCCCCGTATGAAGTGTCAGAACGAGCATGGCGATATTTTTGTCAATACGATCTCCCGTTTACGAAAGAACCGACTCCGTGGACCATGACAACGCTCGTGCATGCGCTGGATCCGAGGATTGTGTTCGTATGATGAGCAGACAAGGAATACAGCGGCGCAACCGTCAAACCATCATCATTGCAATTCCTCGGATTTTTCCAAACGATGTGTTATCATGAACTTGGCATGCGCTATGGCTAAAGCCGATTGTAGTATTTTCGAGGACAGTACCAATGAATCAAAAAAGAAAATTAATCTTGTTATGCGTTACCATAGTTTTAGTGATCTCATTGATAGCGATCATTACACTAAGTGCCCAAGAGACGCTGGAACCGGTTGTTCCAGCTGCTGTTGCGAACAAGGATGTTGGATCTGATATAAAGGATGAAATCTCACAAAGCGTTAAAGAAGCTGGACCTGACGTAAAGGATGAAATCTCACAAAGCGTTGGAGTCTTATTTGCATTTCCGGTGTCGTATGCCTATAAAGAGGATCAATATCATATCCGAGCAACGTTGGCGAAACTCGTAGATTCGATGAAACGAGATAAAGATCAACTGAATATGATTCCATACGACATAACGGGTACAGCCGTTGGTTGGTCAAATGCGTCAGACACGAAGCTTACAGATGCCTTAAAAAACATTCAAACGACGGCTGTTCTTGAACCAAATTATTTTGGACCACTTCAAAAAACAATATCGTCTTTCGAGGAGCTTAAGGACATCTCGAAGAAGTATTTTGTGATGATCACTGATGGCGAAGGGGCAAACGTTGAAAATGATAAGCTAGCCTCTCAATTAATTTCAGCCTCTATTGATGATTTAAAAGAACATGAAATTATACCGATCGTGATTGGTTATAGTCCATTTGGGGTAGAAGAAATGCCACATATCGATTTGCTCAAACGCCTTGCAGCCGAAAGCGGTGGTCAGTATTTTCAGGCAGAGAGTTTCAACGCTTTTGAGAAGATCATGCAAGAAGATGTTTATCAATTCATATATAAATAATCACTGTTATTGCATAGCTTTGCTCATTCGTATTTTTTCACTCAAACCGCTTGACGCTATGCGCTTTCGCGCATAGCCCCGGTTGTACAAAACGTCAGCTTCCGGCCGAATGTGTTTATTCACATTAACTATGGCCAGAACAATAGCCACAGACTTTTACAACTTATTCAGTTGTGTTCCCTGAAACACGTTCATATTCGTGCTCCATACCCACCATGTTCCCAACCCTGTGACGACAAAGTTAGCATCGACGACGTCTACCTGAAGTGGCGCATAAAATGGATATATATATTTGAACGTGCTGCTATTATAAGATGGCGTCACATTGTTGAACAACGGCACTTTGAGCGTCGTTCCAGAAGGCACGATGGTCAAACCATTAATATACACATACCGCGGCATATAACACGGATATCCAAAATCATGCGTGCCTTCGTTCTTGGCATAAAACACCGCTTTTTCTGTATAAATACTGATCAAACCGCTTTCAGAAACAGCCTTCGGCATTTCCCAACGGCTGTTGAGCACGGTCACGTTGCCATTCCAGCTGGAACCATAATCCGTTCGGAACGTCACAAAATTCGCCGCGTCCTTAACCGTTACGCCATCTAAATACAAATTTCCTTCGCCAACGACTTCAATGCCCTGATGACCAAGCTCTGAATTCAGAATCGTCACGCCAACGATGCCCTGATGAGCATCAAAACGGCTGAATGAGCACGTGTCCAGAACGACGTTCTTGCAAAAGTTCGTGCCCACGAGGCCCCAGTAACTCATATCTGTGATACTGTTTGACTGCTTGCAATTCTGAAAACGAACATTGATCGCTCCATCCAGATTAATGTCGTAAGTTCCCACGCGGGTCAGACCTGACCAATAGTACTTATGCCCAGTAAATGTCGAATTCTGAACGAGCACATTCATAGCATAATGTACCTGTAAAAAGCCATTATACGATCCACCCTTCTCCTGTTCCCCCTCAACATAGTGTTTAAGGCCATCCACAATGACATGTGAACGCTGAACAAGGATACCGCGATTGAAATATTGATCAGCCGAAGCTGATTGATTGACTTTGGTCGTAAAAACGCCGCCACGAACCGTCAAAACCTGCATATCGATAGGAAAGACGTGTAGATCCGTAATTTCCGGATAATCCCAAACGATGGGCGATTCAGGAAAGACATTGCCGAGTTGATCAACAACGATAAAGTCTCGCTGCTCTGAACCGTTGTTGGCGTTTTCACCATCACGAATGTAACGTCGAATATTACTGTCCTGCAAAAATATGACAGAAGGCTCAGAAAACTGCATACCAATGTTGCTCTGACCACGACTGAGCGCGGCTGGCACCGACACCGCCGTCGTCTGAATCCCACCTGCCTTTAATACATAAGCAGGTTTTGACGAATTCACCGTAAATATATAATTTCCACGCGTATTAATATCAATATACGTGTCTTCGATGATAAACGAAGCGTTATCCCAGTAGGTATTGGTTTGAATGACCGCCGGGCTGTTACTGGCACTGATGAGATAGGTCGCGCCCTGGTCAGCCTGCACACACCGGTTGTTCGCGTTGGCATACGCATGTGCCTCGCGAATCGAAGCCATATCGTTTCTGACACCGTCACCCTTGGCGCCAAAGTCACTGTATTTCACACAGTTTGTCGTCGTCAACACGGGCTCGGTCACCACGGGCTCGGTCACCACAGGCTCATCGCCAGAACCCGGTTCGTCGCCAGAACCCGGCTCGTCGCCAGAACCCGGCTCGTCGCCGGAACCCGGATCATCGCCGGAACCCGGATCGTCGCCGGAACCTGGATCGTCGCCAGAACCCGGCTTGTCGCCAGAACCCGGCTCATCACCAGAACCCGGATCGTCGCCAGAACCCGGTTCGTCGCCAGAACCCGGCTCGTCGCCAGAACCCGGCTCATCACCAGAACCCGGATCGTCGACAGAACCCGGTTCGTCGCCAGAACCCGGCTCATCACCAGAACCCGGTTCGTCGCCAGAACCCGGATCGTCGACAGAACCCGGATCATCACCAGAACCCGGTTCGTCGCCAGAACCCGGTTCGTCGCCGGAACCCGGATCGTCACCGGAACCCGGATCGTCACCAGAACCCGGATCGTCGCCGGAACCCGGATCGTCACCAGAACCCGGATCGTCGACAGAACCCGGCTTGTCGCCGGAACTCGGATCGTCGTTCGACGATGCTTTGCCCTCATCATTATTCAAAACGTCCGTCGCGTGGCTCGACGCATCAAACTTACCATCGTCACCGCAACCACTTAATAAGCTCAGGACAAAGATCACCCCCAACACACGTTTAATACGCATATATCCTCCGCGACGCTTTTACTTCAATTTTTTTTAGAATTATTGTTATGGACAGTTTTATAGAGACTCAATAGCAGCGCCTTCCAGGCGCCTTTTTTGGGGATTGCTTTACTCCGGAGGCGGTCGCTACGCGCCCAACCCCGGTTATGCAAGACATCGGCTTCCAGCCGAAAAATATTCACATTATCTATGGCCATAACAATAATCAATAATTCAGTGCGTATTGTAGCATTAAAAAATAGGCAAAACCAGTGCGCCCACAATAATTATTCAGCAGCTGGTTACTACTCAGGTGAAGTAAGGAAGTTTTAATAGAGAGCGCATGAACGCAAGGCGTTCGAAGCGCGTGTTATAAAACGAAACAATGCGCGAACAGTATGAAAAATAGGCGGCTGGAAGCCGGGGACCGGCAAGGCCGGTGCTTGCATAACCGTGTCTGTCGAAGCCGAAGGCAAGACGGGCACGGTTGATATGGCCTTTCTTTTTTTTGCCCGCGCGCCAAAGGCGCGCGGGCAGCTCGTCTGAGTTGTAACAGCAGCTTATTACATCCTACTCAGCTTGTTTCATTTGATAAAACGACGTTCGGTCGCCCAAGCGACAAAAAAACCGCCGTATTCGCTACGCGAATAGGCGGTTTGCATCGGGCGTATTCGCCGAAGGCGAATAGCCCGTGCCCATGATAAAATGTGTCAACCAAATTTGACATTTTCAGTCGTCGCTGCAACCATTCAAAAGGCTCAGAGCAAGGCTCAACTCAAAAACATGATTGATTCGCGTACTCCGTCCCCCACACAAGCTTATTCGTGGATCTCGTAGTCCTCGTAATCTCGAATCACGTGCCCCATTTCGCGATATTCGTGTGCTCCGGCATCCCAAAGCATATCGGTATCGACCTTGGTATTTTCTGAAGCCGCCTGAATGCAGGCGCGAAACACGGCGTTTTTGATATGTCCGCCACTCATCTCAAACTCTTCGCCAAGACGCTCGAAGTCGATCCGTTTTGCACTCGCCTTTTTGGGAAGCAACACCGACCACAGCTGTGCACGTTCATCCTTATCCGGCATGGGAAAGGCGAGTTTGAATTGAATACGACGAGCGAGTGCCTCGTCGAGTGAATCGGCCAGATTCGTCGTAAGAATGCTGACGCCGCGATAGGATTCCAGACGTTGAAGCAGGTAATTGACTTCGAGGTTGGCATATCGGTCATTGGACGATTTCACGTTCGTGCGTTTGGCAAAAAGCGAGTCTGCTTCATCAAAGAGCAAGATCGCCTGACTGGCCTGAGCATGGTCAAAGATCTTGGCGAGTCGTTTTTCAGTCTCACCAATATATTTATCCACGACGCGTGAAATATCGACAACGTATAGGGCACGTTTCAATTCATGCGCCAACACGCCCGCCGTGAGCGTTTTCCCCGTGCCTGGAGGCCCCGAAAAGAGGACGCTGAGCCCCGTCGCTGAAGACATCTTGCCAAAGCCCCATTCGTTCGAGACAACTTCGGAATATCGGGCATAATTGAGGATCTCCTGAATCGTGTCTCGCGCGTCCTGACTAAGAACGATGTCATCCAAACCAAGCGGTGTCGCTTTGAGTTCAGCAAGCCCTTCCAGAGCCTGTCCACGCGTCGTACGAAGGGTCTCGGCGAGTGCCGGGCCATCGATGGCATCCGAATGAATGCGCGTTCGACATGTCTGAATGGTCGATTTGATCTCCCCCATGGTCAGGCAATAACCGGTAGAGATGTAATTCACGGTCTCTTTCAACGCCGATCCAGACAAACAGCCCGACAAAGCGTTTTGCCACAATGCGGCCTGCTGGGCTCGGGACGGCAATTTGCAAAAGATCTCTGAAACGTTGCCAAAGAACTTTTTCAAGAGCTTATTCGTGGTCTCGGCGATTAAGCAGACCGTTCCGGAATGCTGATCGAGCATTTTTCTGAACGGCACGCTGATCTGTTCAAGAGCACGTTCCACACCTTTCGACGGAACATTATCACAACGGAAAGTTAGCATGGCCTGGTTGAGACGCGCCTCTCTGAACCACAACCCGGCTGCAGCCAGGAGTTGATCAGGCGCTTCTTCAGGCGAAACGAGCGAAAAGTCGATTTCGAGGACATGGCGTTTCTGTGTTGCCGCGTATTCACGAATGAAACTGCGTCGACCAAAACCTTTGGGACCACAAAAGGCGACACGAGCCTTCTCAGCCGACAGACACGCCCTGGCCTGACTCAAAAATGCCTCGTCCAAAATGAGTTCAGAACGCGGCGCATCCGTGTGCCATAACTCGGCAAACGGTAACTGATCCTCGGTCTCCTTACCAATGAGGAAGGCCGCAATTCGGTTAGGCACACTCAACGGAGCCTGCAAAACAGGCGTTCGGTTACCCCAATCGGCCTGTTTCCCGACTTCTACGAGCGAATACATGCGTAAAGGGCTGTCAATGTCGAGTAGCTGCAAAATGTCGAGCTGTTCCATCTCGCCTTCGGCAATGAGATCAGCATAAAACCATCCCGGAAAAATGGTCGACTCAAGGCCCGTCGCAAATTTATATAAACGCGCAATTTCCTCATCCAGTTGCGGTGCGGCGATGGCACATAGCAACAAAGTCTCAAAGGGCGATAACTGAAAAGCCACTTCGAGCATTTCCGGGGGTAAATTGTGGTCGAGACCGAGTCTGCGCGTCGCTTCAACACGGTTTTGAATGTGTGAACGAAAACTGGCCAGTTGAACGATGATGTCCCCCAACGAGGGAAACTTCATTTGCGTCAACCACGCCGCCCCATTCACCTCTCTTTCTGTTCCAACAATATGCAGAACCTCGCCCGTGCTCGTCTGATAAGCCTGAAATATCCCAGCATCATTCAAAAGCCGCTCACTATGAAAACGAAGGTATCTGAGAACGAGCCCTTTAATATGATTACAGATGCTTTGAAAGCGATCTCGGGGCGATTGAAAGGCCATAGCCTCATCGGAAGGCGCTTCAACAGATTTGGGCGCTTCAACAGATTTGGGCGTCTCTTGAGACAGTTGTTCCGACAACGCATCGGATTTCGTGTTTTTAGTAGAAGCTTTTCTCATAAGTTTTATATTTATGGGTTACGATTCAGACATGGGGGGATCTTTCGTCTCTCCTCGGCAAGCTTCGCTGACAGCTCCTCCGGCAATGAAGGAGCCATTTTCTTCAAATTCAGCAATACAATCTCCCCTTTTTGGGGAGCTCCCTGCGTATCGACGTGTGAGGGCAAATAAACACACGAAAGGCATAAACATAACCATGGCTATTTGCCCCTGGCTAAGAAATAATATTTATGGCTTGACCATCAGAGAAAACGGTTCAACAGTAACGGACACGTTCGAACCAGAGACCTGCAACGTGACTTTTTTGTAATCTTCCGCCATGGCGTTTTCTTCATAATAATAGACGAGCGTCCTGGTGTCCTGTTCCTGATTCAATTGAGGCGCGTGCATATTCCAGGCGTCATTGACCATCTCGACATACTCGCCCGTTTGAAAAACGAGCGCAGAAGTGACTGCAGCGATCATATTCACCGCGATGCCATACGCCTCTGTCTCTCCATCCAAAGCCACATCACACAGACGGACCAGGAGTTCGCGGGCATCATTCAGGTCTGTCACGCAAACCTTGCGCACCATATCCACAAGAAATGTGGGCTGATGGACGCGCGGCGCATCCAGATCGTCAGAAGATTGAGTCTGGAATTCTAGAAGATACCAGTTCGAAAAGTGCACCGACGAAGGCAGCATCTTGTCGACATGCTGCCCAGCAAGCTGTTCGGCGATGATGCGCTTCGCTTCGTCATACACGGCAGATTTCTGGGGATCTTTTGAATCGGAGTAGTAACTATCCCAATCAACGGTATCGGAAAGCTTTGAAAAGGTCATCGGTGTGTTTTGAACCTCCGCCGGGTTGCCTGGATTAAGTTGCGTCTCATCATTCACGCCATGGTTTTCGGCCCCCGCTTCAGTCGCGGGGGTGGATTTAACAGATGAACTCTGACAACCAAGGCAGGCGAGTCCAAAGCAGGCACCCAAACCAAAATAGAGAAAACGGTGAAATGACACAGAAAACCCTTTCATGATCAACCGCCCAGTTCAGAAGCTTTGTCCATATTGTGCAGACCGTTGTCAACGAACCAGTCTTTAAGTTTCTGGGGTGTACTGACAGACCACTGATGCGGATCTTTCTTCAGCTCTGCCTCACTCAAATTGCCCTTTGAAACGAAGAATGAAGCATAGGTTTCGGCGAATTCTTCGCCCGGATCACGATATTGATAGCAACTGATTTTATTGCTCCAATTGCTCTTGTCGAAAGAATACCAGCATTTTTTCCAAGTATAGGACTGGTGGAACGGCGCCTTCAGACCGGCGCGGCAACCGCTATGACCACTATATTGATTCATGCAGGCATTCTGGTGAGCAAGACTCATCCAAAGCTGATAAAGGAGGTTAGAATCTTCCAGTTCCGTCAGGACCTTGCCCAGCTCGGTGCGTTTTGTATCATCAAGACTGGACGTACTCGCATTGTTGTTGATCTCGTTATTAATAAAGGTACCGGCTTTCGCCCAGGATTGAACGCTGCCACCATTATTTGAGTCAGCGCCTGTCTTATCGCAATTTATGATTTCTTTGCCAATGGCGGTTGCGGCATTGATAACCTCATCCTTGGTCAACGATGTCTTCGTGAATGCTTTGTTGGAACTGAAAGGCGACGCTGACATATATTCCGTCTTCATTTTTTCGACGACGTCGGCATCGCCGACGCTTTTCCAGTCGGAAATTTTGCGGAAGCTCTTCATCACCGAATAACCATATTTTTCTTCACCAGAGAAGGTGGCAACGGAATCCGTAGCTTTGTGACTATTGTCGACGATATGCCCAAGTTCATGGGCCGTCGTCATGTTAATGCCGATCAATCCATAACGTCCGTCTGATGTGGAATCCACTTTGCTGCTCAAACCAATCGGCGTATTCGTATCGGATTCTTTATAATTGACATAGTAGCACTGGCTGCTTGCCCCACCGCAGACCCCCGAGTTGGTATTTTGGGTAATGAGAACGCGAATGAGGTCCAAGTCGGCCTGCGGTAATAACGTGTAGGTGTAATACACGTGTTTTGCGCCATTAATGCCCCAGCTCGCATTGGTTCGATTGTTCATCCAGCTATTCACTGCGGATTGGTCGCCAGAAGCAATATTCGGATTCGTCGCCCCAAGAGGCACGCCAAAACGCGCATAGATCATGTCGATCATGAGATCGACATTCGTCACCTCGCTGTAAATGCAATCCAAAATGTAATTTCGTTCTTTATCCGGCAGTTTTTTGATAATGCGTCTCACCAAATCGGGATCACCAGCAATGCTGACCTTTGCCGACGCATCGCTGGCCAACGCACACATTTTTTCGAGTGCTTCATCACGCGCTGAACTCGTTTTTTGCCCCAAAAGGTATCCCCCAACCAGACCAACCAGTCCCAACGCAGCTGGACTCAAAGCGGTAGCAATGTGGGCTGCTGTTGTCGCGGTCTTCATGTTGCAATAGGTATTAAGGAGCTCAACAAACTGATCATGCGCATCCTCGCTCCCTGTCACCGTCGAAGCTGTGGTCGCAGACGGTGTGGTCGGTGACAACGATGCACCAGCGTCCTCAACGTCTTTGGTTTCCTGATTTCGTTTCGTCTCTTTTTCTTTTACCTTCATCGAATCTGACATAATACACTCACTCGGCTAAAGTAATTATCATCAAAACACAATAACACGGCCGTATTTTATCATGAATGTCACAGACTCATCAAATCAAAAACGCCTGAACGACGTCAACAGGTTCCTGATGCAATAAAAAAAAACCGCCGTATTCGCTACGCGAATAGGCGGTTTGCATCGGGCGTATTCGCCGAAGGCGAATAGCCCGTGCCCATGATAAAAACGAATTATCGATCAGGTTTTTCGACTTCCATATCGAGGTAACGATATTCGTAGAGACCGGTACCGGCGGGAAGCAGACGACCCATGATGATATTCTCTTTGAGGCCGTAGAAACCATCGTATTTGCCGTGGATCGAGGCTTCGGTGAGGACGCGTGTGGTCTCCTGGAAGGCCGACGCGGCGATGAAGGAGTCGACGGCGAGCGAGGACTTGGTGATACCGAGCAAGAGGTCTTCGGAGGTGGCCGGCGTGCCGCCATTTTCGATGACGCGGTTGTTTTCGGCTTCAAAGGCCATACGATCGACCTGTTCGTCGAGCAGGAAGCGCGTGTCGCCGGGATCGGTGATCTTGCAACGACGCATCATCTGACGAACGATAACTTCGATGTGTTTATCGTTGATGCGAACACCCTGCGTACGGTAGATGCCCTGGATCTCGTTGACCATGAAGGAGGCGAGTTCCTTACGACCTTTGACGCGGAGAATATCGTGCGGGTCAGCGGAACCTTCCATGAGGAGGTCGCCAGCCGTGACGCGGTCGCCCGGGTGGACGAGGATATATTTACCGCGCGGGATGAAGTAATGCTCTTCATCACCGACATCCGGCGTAACGATGATCTGGCGTTTGCCTTTGACGTCTTTGCCGAAGCTGACGATACCATCGATCTGCGAGATGAGGGCTTGCTCTTTGGGCTTACGGGCTTCGAAGAGTTCGGCGACGCGGGGAAGACCGCCGACGATACCACCGGATTTACGGCTTTCGAGAACGATACGGGCGATCGTGTCACCAGGACCGAGAATGTCGCCTTCATCGACGGCGAGAATCGAGCCAACAGGCACGAGATACTCGGCGAGGACTTTACGCGTCGATTTCGGAACCATGATTTCTTTGCCGTTGTCGTCGGTATCTTTGACCATCTTGACTTCTTCGATGACGATACGCGGCTGAAGCGCCGTTTCTTTGGTCTCGATGATGGTTTTGTGAGAGAGGTTCGTGATAAGGTCACGATCTTCTTTCATGGTGCGGTTTTCGAAGATATCGGCGTATTTGACCATACCACCTTCGAGGCTGACGAGGAGGTTGGCGAACGGATCCCATTCAGCGATCTGGAAATCGGAGACTTTGTCGTGACGAACGACGACGGTCTTACCGGTCTCGATGTCGAGGTCGGTGATCGGCGTTTCGACGAATTTGCCTTTCTCATCGACGAGGTACGACGCCGATTTCGGATCATTTTCATCGATCTTCTTAAAGATGATGTTCTGCCCTTCGACGACGTGGATGCGGGAACCGTAACGCAGCGGATATTTGTTGAGTTCGCGGCCGGTGTTGATGTCACGAAGAATGAGCTTGGTGTTACGGTTGGTGATGACGGAGGAGCCATCATTGGCCTTGACGCAGCTGAGTTCTTCGAAGTGGATCTGGCAGCTTTCCTTGATGGTAATGCCGTTGTCGATACCTTCGACGTTAGCCGTACCACCGGTATGGAAGGTACGCATCGTAAGCTGCGTACCAGGTTCGCCGATGGACTGAGCGGCGATGACGCCGACGGCTTCGCCGTGGTTGACGAGGCGGCCACGGGCGAGGTCACGACCGTAGCAAAGCGCGCAAAGGCCGTGCGGCGCCTGGCAGGTGAGGCCGGAACGAATCCAGACGCTGTGGAGACCCGCTTTACGGATCTTGTCGACGGCGTCTTCATCGATTTCCTGGTTCATTTCGACGAGGATATCACCCGTGTGCGGATCTTCGACGTCGTAGAGGGCGACGCGGCCAAGCAGACGTTCGCCGAGATCTTCGATGACTTCACCGTCTTTGACGAGCGACGTCATTTCAATACCATCGAGCGTGCCGCAGTCGTGTTCGAAAATGATCGTGTCCTGAGCAACGTCGACGAGACGACGCGTCAGGTAACCGGAGTTAGCCGTCTTCAAAGCCGTATCGGCGAGACCCTTACGGGCACCGTGGCTGGAAATGAAGTACTGCAACACCGAGAGGCCTTCACGGAAGTTTGATTTGATCGGGGTTTCAATGATCTCGCCGGAAGGTTTGGACATCAAACCACGCATACCAGCGATCTGACGGATCTGCTGCGCACTACCACGAGCACCGGAATCGGCCATCATGTAGACGGCGTTGAACGACGGACCTTTACGATCAGGGAGCTGACCCTTCGGATCTTTGAAGGTCTGTTCCTTGATGTTTTTCATCATGGCGTCGGAAATGTCGGACGACACGCGGCCCCAAATATCGATGATCTTATTGTAACGTTCTTTTTCGGTGATCGAACCGTCTTCGTGCTGGTTGATAACTTCGTTGACTTCCTTGTTGGCGTTTTCAAGAAGTTTCGCCTTAGCTTCCGGAATAATCATGTCGTGGATGTTGATCGACACGCCGGCGTTGGTCGCCTGATTGTAACCCATGGTACGGATGCGGTCAGCGAGGAGGACGGTGCCCTTATCGCCGGCATAACGATGCGCGAGCTCGATGAGTTTGGCGATCTCTTTCTTGGTGAAGGTCTTGTTGACCATTTCGAAGGTCATGCCGGGAGGCAGGATCTCGGAAATGAGGACGCGGCCGACGGTCGTATCGATCATCTTGACTTCGCCAGTCTTTTCGTCGGTGTGACGAACCTTGATCTCAGCCTGAAGATGGACCTTGCCCTGGTCGAACGCCATGCGAACTTCTTTGAAGTTGGCGAAGAAGCCTTCGATCGGCGTGCCATTTTTGTCTTCGCGGTAGCAACCGGGCGCGAACGGACGCGGACGCGTCATGTAGTAGCAACCGAGAACCATGTCCTGAGTCGGAACGATGATCGGGTTACCGCTTGCCGGCGACAGAATATTGTTCGTCGAAAGAAGCAGAACACGGGCTTCCATCTGGGCTTCGAGCGACAACGGAAGGTGAACAGCCATCTGGTCACCGTCGAAGTCGGCGTTGAAGGCCGTACAAACGAGCGGGTGAAGCTGAATAGCTTTACCTTCGATCAAAAGCGGTTCAAAAGCCTGAATACCAAGACGGTGAAGCGTCGGGGCACGGTTCAGAAGGATCGGATGTTCGCGGATAACGCCGTCGAGGATATCCCAAACTTCTTCTTTCTCCATTTCGACCATCTTCTTGGCACTCTTGACCGTGCTGACGATGCCTTTCGAAATGAGTTTGTTGAAGATGTACGGCTTGAAGAGTTCAAGCGCCATCTTCTTGGGCAGACCGCACTGGTGCAGACGGAGTTCCGGACCGACGACGATAACGGAACGACCGGAGTAGTCGACACGTTTACCGAGAAGGTTCTGACGGAAACGACCGTGTTTACCTTTCAACGCATCGCTCAACGACTTAAGAGCACGTTTGTTGGCGCCCTTGACGCCTTTGGTGCCACTCGCCACGCCGTCTTTCATGGAGCGGCTACGGCCATTGTCGAACAGGGCATCGACAGCCTGCTGAAGCATGCGTTTTTCGTTACGAACGATGATCTCAGGCGCGTTGAGGTCCAAAAGGCGTTTGAGACGGTTGTTACGGTTGATGACACGACGATAGAGGTCGTTGAGGTCGGACGTGGCAAAGCGGCCGCCATCGAGCGGAACGAGCGGACGAAGATCAGGCGGTAAAACCGGCAGGATCTTGATGATCATCCATTCCGGAAGGTTGTCGCTCGAACAGAAAGCATCAATGACTTTCAAGCGCTTCGCGATCTTCTGACGTTTAGCATCGCTCGTCGCTTCGCGCATTTCCGCGCGCAGTTCGGCTTTCTTCTCTTCCATGTTGATGCTTTCCAGCAAGTCGCGGATCGCTTCCGCGCCCATCTTCGCTGCAAAGGCACCTTCACCGTATTCATCCAAATACGCGTTATACTGACCTTCATCAATGATCTCGCCCTTATCCAACGGCGTATTACCGGGATCCGTCACGATGAACTTGACGCAATAAAGAACCTTTTCGAGTTCCTTCAACGAAATATCGAGGACGTTACCGATGCGGGAAGGAAGGCTGCGAAGATACCAGATGTGCGCGACCGGGGTCGCCAGTTCGATGTGACCAAGACGTTCACGACGAACTTTGGACTGGATAACTTCGACGCCGCATTTCTCGCAGACGACACCGCGGTGTTTCATACGTTTGTATTTACCGCAGTTACATTCGTAATCTTTCACAGGCCCAAAGATCTTCGCACAGAACAGACCGTCTTTTTCGGGCTTAAAGGTTCTGTAGTTGATGGTCTCAGGTTTCGTAACTTCGCCGTGGCTCCATTCCTTAATTTTTTCGGGGCTGGCGAGGCTGATGCGCATGGCCTGAAAACAGCTTGGATCTTTTGGATGTTCAAGAGAATTCGAGTAATAATCAGTCACGGTTTTTCCTTTTATGGAAAGGCACCCACCCAGATCCGACGAGAGAAGTCATTGGACCTGTGCCGATGCGTTTATTCAATCGATCCGTTTCTGGCGGAAAACGCCGCATTTCCTTACAGCGTCTCACTTTTTTTGAAGCAAACGCCCCAATTCGGACTCGCCGAAGAGACAATTCACCCCAAAATGTTGTCAAAACTTCCATCTTGACAACCCCAAAATAAACCAACCTAGTTTAACAGATTGACCTACTTATCGCCACCAATTTGGGCATCGCCAAAAAACAAATAATTGCCCAAATTTTCGCCTGTTTCCGCGTCCCATATCAATTTCCACGCAGACGATTTTTGTTTGAAGGCGGGGGAAGGCTCCCCCTACGTGGCTATTTGGTATTTCTGTAGAGACGTGCGGTCCGCGCGTCTCTACAGAAATTCCAAATACGCCCCTACCCCCTCGCCTGGCAGGGCCCAAAAACAAATTTAGGGACGTCCATGACGTCCCCAAATTCCTCCTGACAACCAAGTCAGGATCCAACCAAGCTCGTTGCGCCACTCAGCCGAATGCTTCCGCCATCGCCCCCACTAGACGTTCGACCGTGCCCCGCTGCCGAGGCACTGTCAACGAAGTGACGTGAAAGGAAACAAACGACTTTTGCATGCGCAACGTCTTATGCCATCGGTTAATAAACAACGGTGCGGCAGGCCGCCGGACAATGTCCCGGAGTGCCATTGAGTTCACCGTCGTCACACTCTTCGAACCCATCCTGCGTAATACCGTCGCCGCAATACGGTGCCAGCTTGCAATCGGACGTGCACGTGCCGTAGGCGCCCGTGTTGGCACCATCGTCACATTGTTCGCCATTCATCTTGTCAATTCTGGCATCGCCGCAACGCGGCGGCAGGAACGTACAACCGGCACCGCAGCCGTTGTAGCTGCTGTCATTGACGCCGTCGTCGCAAACTTCACCCAGCCATCGCTGAACGATGTGGTCACCGCAGTACGGACGTTTGCAGCTGTTCGAACAGTTATCATCATCGACTTCGTTGCCGTCGTCACACTCTTCACCTTCTTCCAGAATGCCGTTACGACAACCAGCCAAGCGGCAGTTGCTCAAGCATTTAGAAGCGGCCGTGCCATTCTTAGCTTTGCCGTCATCGCACTGTTCATATTCCTGAACGACGCCGTCACCACAATTGACGTTCACACAATTCTGGCACCAATCTGCCACCTGGTCGCAGCCTTCGTTACCTTCGACAATGCCGTTGCCGCAGTACGCTTCGATCTGACAATTCACGCAACCGTGTTCGATGGCATACTGATCATTGACATGACCACCGCCAAGGTCGCACGTTTCTTTGTCACGCACTAACCCATCGCCGCAAACCGAGCGACAGTTCGTTTTACCAACGTTCACGAAACCGACCAACGTCAAACGGAAGTTTGACGCATCCGTGTAACGTTCCGCCTGGAAGAAGCTGATCGGATAGATGCCGCCTTCGTAAAGGTCGTATTTCGGGTCATACATCTTACCCGTCGTGGCATTCTTTGTCGCGGTAATTTCAAAGCTGCCTTCTTCAGCATTGTGACAGCCGCCAAGATCGATCGCCCGTTTACCATTCACAAAAACAAAGACGTCGTCGTCACCTCTAAACAGAAGTTTTGCCGGCTTGCCCTGATACTGGAAATAGGTCTGAATGTGCGTTGTAAAATGGAAATTCTTGTTATTCTTATAGTTGCCATAGCCACGGCCCGACAATGGGAAGAAATTGCTGTCATCATAGACGTATTCGCCTTTGTCCTTGTCCGTAAGCTTAAGTTCCAGTGGTTCCTCGATCTTGTAATTGATGCCCTCATAGTCGTGGTACCACATGTCAAAAGAATTGGCCGTGATCCCACAAGCGCTGGAAGCATTGAACACAGGCCGCCCATCAGAACCGAGCGTATCCTTGACGATATTTTTTTCAGACGCGTTGATGCGCTGAAAATCGGGATGTCCCTGATTTCCACTAAAAGCGCCACCATATTTCTTCGCTTCATCGGGGGTAAGGCAGCCATCGACCTTGTCACCATTTGCGCCGGTACAGCTCGAGTCGTCCCAAGCGCGGAAGTCACGATAAGTGGCTGCCAGTTTGACCGTGGGTAGATAGTCATTCGAATACTCGTCGCATGTCCAACCATCCTCGGGAACGCATTCGGACGAACAACCATCACCGGATTCCAGGTTGCCGTCATCGCAAAGTTCACCAGCGACCCAAATGCCGTCACCGCAGATCGGCTTGCATTCGCCGCTGATATCACACGAGTAAATGGCTTCACGGTGACAGAACGGATCGCAACCGTCACCAGCCTTCATGTTGCCGTCATCACATTCTTCGTTGTATTGCACGATGCCATCACCGCACTTACCCAGCGTACAGTTGTGACCATCGTCATCACAGAGACAATGGTCTTTGAGCTTACACGTTTTTTTGTCACAGCAGGATGATGCGTTATCCGGGTCATCACACTGTTCAGCCCCCTGCAGCTTGCCATTGTTACATTCTGCAGTTTTGGTACAAGGCTCACCGGGTTTAAGGCATTCCCATGTGTCTTCGATCTGACATTTATCGGAGCAACCGTCTTTGCTGGTTTTGTTGCCGTCGTCACATTTTTCGTCACCGGTCACCACACCGTCACCGCAGACGTCGGGTTCGCAGGCGCCACCTTTCTCATTGCAATGATAACCGGGTTCGCGTTTACAAAAACGGCTGCAGCCGTCTTCCGATTTGTCGTTGCCATCGTCGCATTCTTCCTTACCGGCGACGACGCCATCCCCACATTTCGTTGCATAACAAGCTTTACCGATTTCCGCACAGGTCCAACCAGGTTCGATCTGGCACTTTTCAGAGCAACCATCGCCCGACTTGTTATTGCCATCTTCACACTTTTCGGAGCCTTCAATGACGCCATCGCCGCAAACCGTGGTCTCGCACTTCGACGGTTTTCCGGAGCACTTGTAACCAGGCTCCATCTGGCACGCGACCGAGCAGCCGTCACCAGAAGTCGTGTTACCGTCATCGCATTCCTCGTCAGCGTCGACCACACCATTACCGCAGTTCGACACAAAAGACGGGGTGGGTTCACAAGGTTTACCCAAATCAGGGCTACCAATGCCCGGACAAGTGTAACCTTTTTCGATCTGACAATCGGACGAACACCCGTCACCGGAAATGTTGTTGCCATCATCGCAGGTTTCGTCATGTGTGATGAGTTTATCGCCGCAATAGCGTCCTTCATAAACACAACGCACGTTACAAATGTTGTAATCACCGCCACTTGCAGCGCTAGCGCCTTTGTCATCACAGAGCTCGCCGTTCGCGCGGTCGATATCATCGACTAGCCCGTCACCGCAATAGTGTGAAGGCTGGCATGAGGTCGAACAACCAGCTTTGGTTCCCGTGTAATCTCGGTTGCTCGAACCATTATCACACGCTTCCCCTTCGTCCTTATCAACGACTTTGTCGCCACACTCGGCCTTTTCGCACTCATCGCCTGGGTGCTCACAACGCCAACCAGCTTCGCGTGAACAATTGCTGGTGCAGCCATCGCCATTGTTCTTGTTGCCATCGTCGCATTCTTCATCATCGTCGAGGTTGCCATCGCCACAGTTCAGACGCACAGGCTCGGGTTTTGTTTCTTCACCGCCGCCTTCGCCGCCGCCTTCGCCTTCACCGCCGCCGCCGCCATCGCCGCCGCCTTCACCTTCACCGCCGCCATCGCCACCGTGCTCGGTGCCGCCTTCATCGTCAGCACTGATCGAAGAATCATCACTACAGCCAAACGTGAACAAACTGCACACGGCCAGGGAAATAAGCCATTTCTTAGATATCATAATGTCGCTCCTGTACGCGTTGGGGGAAAATCAAATTTGGTCGAACAAAGACCAAATCAGAGAACATTTTAGTCTAATAAACAGTGTTTTGCCATAAACGAGCGTAAAATAAAATGACTAATGATGAATCCCCACGTTACGTCGCTACACTTTCGGCTTCGAACGATCGCGCGCCAAAGGCGCGCGAATAAACCTGGTAAATCAGATCAATCATCATCATCGGCGCTGTCGCCGCGTTTTGGGAATTTGGTCATGGTATCGACCGAATTGGGCGCGCCAGACTCGTTGACATACGACACTTTGAGCATCGCCATGTCTTTCAAAAAATCGATGTGTCCGACTTCAACATTGAGGATCTCAAGCCCCGTGCGTTCTTTCAGATCGGCGATCATGGCTTCACGCTGGTCAGGTTTGATCAAGTCGATGCGGTCATACTGAATGAGCTTCGTACCAACCTTATGATTTTTGGTGCGAAACAATTCCGTCACGCCAATGCTGACGATCACGAGCACGTCGGCAAGCGCGATGAGTTCCCAGTCGAGTGCCCCGATCATGGCATTGATGACAGAAGTCGCGATGATGACGAACAAATACGTCATTTCACGAACAGGCATCGACTCGGTACGATAGCGAATGATGCTGAAGATCGCGAACAGACCAAGTGCAAACCCGGTCTTCATCTTCACATCGTTGAGCACAAAGATCAGCAAAAAGATACTGATACTCATCAAAATGAAAGTGAAGAGATAATCTAGGCGTTTACTCTTGGGATAATAAAAACAGAGTGCAATCAGTAAAACAACGAGAATGTTAACGCTGAAGGCCACTGCAAGGTTGATCATAATAACTCCTTATCGAGAACGGATCTGAGCATATCGTCATGCAACACAGGACGCATCCTTGTGTATCAATGAAATTCGTTTGAACTCATGGCAGATCCACGTCATGAGTAATGCGTTATGTAAAGAATTCGCTGTTAATTTTGAGCGTATGGTGAATTCTGGGTTTAAAATTATTCTTTTTGATCTCTGGATCGGTAAGAGCATAGCCCATACAATACTTACTGAATCCGCACGTGTGAATGTGCATTTTGATGAGCAGATCATGCATGGGCGAAGGCGTTCGACCATCTCGCTTGAGTTCGATGATGGCGATGCCGGGCAATTCTTCGTGCGCATCGGTCAAAAGATTATGAAAGCGAAGCGATGTGTCGATCGTCAGTCGCTCCGTCATGCCATGGTTGACGAGCGTGATGCGGTTAAAAAAGTTCTCGAGCTGCGGCGATAGCTCTTCGGGCGTAAACAGCGCATGTTTTTTAAGAAATTTTCGCGTTTCATCAGCCATCAAAAATGACTCGGCATCTTCGAGCCGCACTTTAATGCGCTTTTTATCAGTTCTCCCACGGTTATTTTTGTTTTTGACCTCAAAGAAGGTGAGCCCAGATGACACGTAGGTCCGCAACCGGATCTTTTCGCGCGTCTTTTTGCCATTTTGATGCGCGATATACATTTTTTGATCTTTTGTATCATAATAGACGGTGTGGTAGGCGATGAGCCTTTCCCCGTCGACTTCCTGAACGCGATAATCTCTGGCAGCGATCTGGAGAAGTTGGGCTAGTGCCGCAACGGGCACGACGTATTTCGTGTCGGTGCGATTCATCATCTTGACGGCGCTCATTTCTTCGAGCGAGATCGGCGTCAGAGCAGCGATCGTGGCATCAATTTGTTCGTATGGTGTCATCATTACTATGCATTGGGACAAGGTCTTTTTGGAACACGCAGGCTCGTACTTTTAGCGGGCGCATTGTCGTGATTGTACCGTGACTTTCAAGCATAAACATGAATTGAATTATATCATTTTGTAAGCGAACTTCGCGTCGAGAATTGCCCCCCCAGCCAAGCAGCAACGACCTGAACGCCCGTCGAATGAAAAAGGCTTTATTAAAGGCCTCGTTTTGGTTAATTTATCGTGCTGTTCGACGTGACAAGCCGTTTTAGCGTCATTTATCTTTAGACGAGGAAGTTCTGAGCATGAAAATATTCTTCATCGGCATTGCTGGTGCGGGCATGGCGAGTTTAGCGAGATACGCGTTGGAATCAGGTGAAAGCGTGTATGGATCCGATCCGTATGCCTCAGAGGAAGCGTGTGCCTATTGGACAGACAGTGGTTGTCAGGTGTATCGCAAACACGCGGCCGAGAACATCGTGGATGCAGATCTCGTTGTTTATTCGTCGGCAATTCCGCGCGAAAACGTTGAACGAGCGGCCGCAGAAGCGCGCGGCATTGGCATCTCACGTGGTGAAGCGCTGGCGCGGTTTGCGAACGCGCACGGTGGCGCGATCGCGGTTTGTGGCACACACGGCAAGGGCACGACAGCCGGGGCGATCGCACACATTCTCGAGACAGCAGGCATTCCCGCCGGAGACATTCTTGGCGCGGTGCCTCGTGGACGACGCTCGTCCTCACGCTTTGTAGCAGATGCCAAATATTTGATCTGCGAAGTCGACGAGTCGGACCGCACGAACCGCTACCACCGACCGCACATTTTGTTACTGAACAATGTCGAGGTCGATCACCTCAACACGTATCGCGACCTGGACGACATCGTCGATACGTTTGCGGCGCACATTCGAGCCTGTTCGTCCTCCAAAGTGTTCGTACACTACGCCGGCGTTGGAGCACCGCGTCTTTACCAGTCACTCGCCGGATGCCCTCACGTGACCTGGATCGCCGAAGCTGGTTGTCACGAGTCCAACATCACGTGGCACTATCGTGTTTTGTCGGTCGATGACCATGCGCGTCACACGATCGAAGTCTATTCAGGCGCCACACGCTTCGTCCTCAACTGCGGTCTGTCAGGCTATGCGAACGCGCAAAACCTCGTGTCAGCAGCCGTCGTGGCGTTTTGCGAAAACGTGCCACTGCGCGCCATCACCGCGTCGGTGAACACCTACGCCGGTTTGCGCGACCGGTGTGAGATCACCACCCACGGCGATCACTCGCTCGTGACCGACTATGCGAGCCACCCAACGTGTATTCGCAATGACATCGCGTGGAACCGTCCACAGGCGGCGCGCGTCATCGCGATCTATCACCCCTACCGCTACTCGCTCATGGCTTATCACTGGAACGAGTTGGCCGAAACCCTGTCAGACGCCGACGTGGTCTTACTTGCGCCGTTCGACGGCGCCGGTGAAAAGCCGATCGCTGGTCTCAACAGCGAAGACCTGGCCAATCGCATTCGACAGCGCCGTGCCGACTGCGACGCCCGTGCTTTCGCCACCTTCGACGACGTTGAACGTGCCGCCAAGTCCATGCTCCAACCCGGTGACCGCATCATCATTTTTGGCGGCGGCCCGCTCTTCCAAATGGGACACCGCATACTCGGCGCATAAAAGGCACGCTGTCGCGTATCTTTTGTGCACCGCCTCCAGGAAGCGCCTTAATTCCGAGCCATAACAATACGAGCGACATCAGCGTAAGTGCGGCAAATTCTGGTCCCATGGCAACGACAGGATCAGGAAAAAGCAGATTAATCACGACGCCGACAAAAAGTGCGCAGGTCAATGTTCCGAAAGCAAATCCTTTGGCATGATGAAAGATTTCGGAAAGCGACCAGAGCGTCATGGGCATCGTCATGTTGAAGCAAAGCACGGCGAGTACACCGATAATTGGAACATTCGGGAAAAGGAAGAAAATAGAGGCCGGGATGAGCGTAAAACAGGCGGTTTTTCGGATGCCGAATCGATCGGACAAAAGGCCGCCGAGGATGTTGCCGGCAACCGTCACGAGACAGAGAATGAGAGCCCAGTGCCACTCAGATTTCCAATCGAAGGCTAGCGTCATGCCGACGTAGGACCGAATGGAAACGACGCAGAACAGAGCAGCTGAAGCGGCGAGTGCCAATGGTTTAGCCATGGAAGTATTGAGTTTGAATGAGAGCGGCTGATTCTGACTATTAAGAGAACGGAACGCCAGAAGCTGAAAGGCAGCGATAACGGCTGCACAAACAGCGAGCAGAATGATGAGGTAATGATACGTAAAGTAATTTGAGCTTCCGAATGCATAGCCGGCAAAAAGGCCGAAAGAACCGGGCGCAACAAAGATACCGACAGGGCCGCTTTTATTCTTTGCAGCATTAAGAACGTCGATGCCGCCGCCCATGTGGAACAACGCATTGCCCAAGCCAGCAATTTCAGCAGCCAAAACGACGTTTATATCATGGATTATACCCCAAATGGCGAGTATGAGAATGATACAGCCAAGCGAGGCGATGAGGGCGTTTTTGTTGATACGATCGCAAAAGATGCCGAGCGGCATCTGACCGGCAAAGGCGAAAAAATTGTAGATAACAATGGCCAAAAAACCATTATCTGAATACCAGAAAAAGCTAGCAGCGAGGCTTGCGCAGGCAAAATCGACGCAAAAATGCGTAATAGAATAGATGGAGAGCTGAGCAGGGAAATATTGATGCATTACTTTAATTTTTTGCCGAAAATGCCGAGACCGATGGCTGCCAGTAATGCGAGAATGGCTACACCGAGTGCAATATAGAAGCGATTTTGGGCTTCTTCGGCGGATTTAATGGCAGCCTGTGTTTCCAATTTTGCAGCCACCAACTCTTCCTGAATTTTCTGCGCATCCGCAATTTTCTGGGCTATTTCTGAAGAAAGCTTTGCAACAGCATCAGTCTGTAACCGCAGATCGGAACTCCTCTTATTGAGAGCATCTTCCGCTGCATTAAGTTTTCTGGACATGACTATCTTCTCATTCTGTAGTTCCAAAGCATCCAACATTAATTTACATTCAGTCAATGATTTTGGCTTGGATTTCATTCGAAGTATATCTCTATCATTATCACTAGAAATTTCTATATTGAGAATTAATTTTTCGAGACTTCTTTGACAGTCCTTAAATTCTTTCCGAATGTTTTCAGAACGCGCCATGTCGTCCAACCAGGCTTGAAATTCCTCCTTTGTTCCAGGAGTCATGATTGGATTTGCAAAAACAAACGAGGGGATGAGGATAAATATTGCAGAACAAAGAAGAATGAATTTTTTCATAATGTGATACCTTAACTTATTAAACTCATCAATAACTCGATAAGTCGAGCAATCTTATTATTATCATTAAAATAATCAATATCAAGAAAAAAACACGTGATGAACTTTTCATCTGTTACTACTCAGGTGGGTGTGCTTTGCTTGGTCAGAAATACAAAATCTCAGCCTGCTTGCCTTCGGCTTCGCTACGGCTGAGATCGGCGAGCGGACGCGATTTGTTCGAAGCCGAAGTGTAGCGACGTAACGTGGTACGTCGTCGCGGCCGCCGACTCCAAGATTTAGTTTGCGATGATCCCCTGCGCGCCGCAGGCCCAGGCCTGCTCAAAAAACAAACTGTTTA
>JAZUKH010000087.1:0-5774 GCA_045643185.1 Myxococcota bacterium
GCGCGCCAAAGGCGCGCGGGCAGCTCGGCTGGGTTGTAACTGGCAAGACACAAAAAAAGGCCAAAACGGAACGTTTTGACCTTTTTTATGTTGGCGACTGAACCGACTAACCGGCTTTGCCGTCATTCCATTCACAGTAACCTTCGACCCAGTTGCCATCTTCATCCTGGTGAGGCGCCACCCAGTGACGATCAGAAGAGCAGCTGCCCGTTTCGTTGGAAGCAGGCGCCCAGGATTTACAACCGCAAAGAGCGAAAGCCGCGCTCACGACGAGGAGCATGGCAATGACTGTTTTTTTCATAATCAAATCTCCTGTAGAAGTTTGAAATCTACGACACATATAGAGATAGCGCCCGTAAGACGCACATATATTTATTTTGCGCTATTTTAACTAAGTTAGCAAGCAAATATCACACAGATCTACCCATAATGTGACGGTTCAGCTGGTAAAAACATATAAGTTGTATCGTAAATACGAAAAAACGCGGCGCGTATTGACCGAGCGTAGAGCCGCCCGTTTCGGGCGGCTCAAGCGAGGGAGAAGCGACGCGGGCGCGGCGTATGAAATAGCCGCGCCTAAAACCAAAGGCATAAGATGTTTACATCCCCCTAGTTTGTAACTGCATGACGACGGCGCACAAGCCTCGAGCCCAG
This sequence comes from Myxococcota bacterium, assembly GCA_045643185.1. GTDB lineage: Bacteria > Myxococcota_A > Bradymonadia > UBA4248 > UBA4248 > RGIG464. Next base: position 655 of record JAZUKH010000087.1, read on the forward strand.
AATGGCGATGAGGCCAAAGAGCGCCCAGATGCCCTTCGATGATGGCGTACGCAACGAAACAGAGCAGCTGTCACCGGCATCATCCGCGATCTCCTCGCCATTCACGGGAGCTTTATCGTCTGAAGAGGGCTTGTCACCCGAAGAGGGCTTGTCACCCGAAGAAGGCTGGTCACCCGAAGGATCTGCTTTCGTGCCATCTCCCAAACACGAACCGATCTCATCCTTCGTCCAGGAGTGATCGCATTGATAGAGCAGGCTGCCCGTCGTCGGATAACGCGTGACCTTACCATTGACATCGATGGCTTCAAAAACGTATGGCACGCACGTCTGGCTAGTCGTGATCTCACTTGTGCCATACACACCGTACTTGCTATCACCACCAGTGCGCTGAAGAGTTGTGCACGTATCGTTCATCACCACGACGGCCTTATCCAGTTCGACATCGGCGTAATACTGCGTTTTGAACCACATTTTTTTGTCGCCGTCCGCAAAGTGGGCACCGGCCGTCAACGCGCTCTTTTCGTTCGCCGTCCAGGCAAAATCCTGCACCGTCCACTTGGCCCCATAACCCACGCCGATGCCGTGATAGCTCTCGCCCAAAATATTACGGCGATGTCCATTATTGCCTGTGAACTCACACCCCGAGTTTTTGCTGTCTTCATACAACCAAAGATAGAAGGAGCCCCACACACCGAGGACGGATGCGATATTTTCGGCGCCGCTGTTGCCTGCAAACATCTTGATACGGTCAAACGTCTGCGTACCGACCGAACCACAGGTCGCAACGCCGCCTTCGCACGCGCACGATGGATTGCCATCACACTTGTCAGGAAAGTCTTCGACGACCGAGCTTTTGAGCTTACAGGGCGAATCGTGCTGAATACAGCTGCCCAAATAAGAAAGCATATTCGCGTGGAACTGCGCGGCATGATACAGATCATCGCGCCAATAGAGCGGCTCGTACTGCTTTTCGAAGCATTTTTCTTCCGATTTACAATGGTCACCGCAACCGGAAAGCGCCGTTTTTGTGTCCATGCGTGCTTCATTCGTCATCAAATGGAGCCCACGCGCTTCGATCGAGATGTTTTCGCCTTCACCATAAGCCATAGCGAATTGGGGCATAAGAAACGCAGCGAAAGGCATAATCAACCAGGACTTGTTCATAACGACTCCTTAAAAAACAAAACGCTGGTGTGTCATCGAAAGACAGCAACCAGCGTTTGAAACAATCACTAAGCTTTTTCAGGGCTTAAACGCGCGGACGGCGAGGGCCGTGGTGGTCGCTGTGACGACGATCGCCATCGCGACGGTCACCGCGACGACGATCGTCACGTCTGTCGCCACGATCACCGCGTTCACGTCCATAGCGGCGTTCACCATCGCGACGGTCGCCACGATCATGACCAAAATGACGGTCTCCGCGATCACCGCGGTCATCATTTTCCTCACGAGGAGCCGACCCCATCGGACTGGCTTCACCCACGTCACGCAATGAGCAGGCCCAGTGCGAACGATTCAGCATCGCATCGACAAATTCGGCCTGATCATGAATCGATTCCGCAAAAAGCGTGGCGCAATAGCCAATGTCGGAGATGTCATCAAAGACGCCCGAACCGGCGCAGGCAGGCACTTTCAAAGCCTGTTGCGCTGAAATGGCGAGTTCGTTGTCAATGCGACGACGATAAACGGCGAGCGTATCGACGCCATCAACGCAGCGGCCATTCGCATCTTTCGCGCAATAAATGCGGTCGCGCATGCCTTCACCATTATTATAAACGTCACGGGCGATCACGATTGCCTGACGTTCATGGAAGTAATTCAACACGTCGACGATATCGGGTGACTCACCCAAACAACGCCAAGATTCGCTCACGAATTCGTCATCGATCACGCGCGGATAGACGACCACGCGACCAATATTGGTTTCGAGCTCAATTCCCACGCCCACAAAGAAATTTTCTTTTGCGCCATAGGCTGCCAGGTCGCGCAAATGGTACGAAACGGCGCGATCCGTCACGCAAATACCATCAAGATGCGCGTCGCGCGCGGCGTTGACGAGAACATCCACGCTGAATGCAGCATGGCTCGTCGCCTGGGAATACGTAAAAATGTCAATAATCATGCATGCTCCTAAATCGAGTGATGGACCGCAGTCCTGTACAGCAAAAAGCAATGATTTAGTTTAGCACAATTGCTATTTATCGGCGACGATTTTCGTCATCTTTCAAATGAGCCCTCGGGTGTGCGCCATCATAGACTTTCATGATGCGCTCAAAATCGTTGTGGGCATATCGTGCCGTTGTCGAAAGCTTTTCATGCCCAAGCAATTCTTGAATCGCACGCACATCCGCGCCATTCTCGAGCAAATGCGTCGCAAAGGCATGTCGCAGACCATGCGGCGTAACGTCATTATCGAGCCCTTTGGCGGCCTCGTCCTGATGAAGCAATCGCCGAATGCTGCGCGCCGTGATGCGCCCGCCCTTTGAATTCAGCAGCAGCGCGTGCTCGTCCTGCTGCCCGTTCTGATCCACAAACGTCGGCCGCGTCTCGGCCAAATAACGGCCGATCAGTTCGATCGCCGTTGTCGTCACAGGCACTTCGCGCTCTTTACTGCCCTTGCCCATCACGCGGATCCAGCCTTCGACGAAATCGAAATCTTCAATATTGACCGAAATAAGCTCGGTCACACGCAATCCGCTTGAATACATCAATTCAAACGCCGTCGTGTCGCGAATCAGCAGCGGCGACGCATCCTTGGGCAACGCAAGAAGCAGGTTCATCTGGTCCGCCGAATAAATATTGCGGATCTGTTTGGGAATTTTGGGCGTCTGCAAATTGCTGATGGGCGACCGATCCAGTGTTTCCTGACGAATGAGATAATTGATGAGGCTTCTCACTGCCGACACGCGGCGCGCACGTGACGCAGGCTTCAATTCCCCCATTCTGGCAAGCCATACCCGCATCATTTGACGCGTCAGCTGTTGCGGCGCAAGCGTCTCACGCCCAGAGGTGCGCAAAAATTCGGCGAGGTTATCGAGATCCCCCTGATACGACATCAGCGTATTCTCGGAATAGCCACGAAGTCGTAATGACTCAATAAACAAAGGGATACTCTCGATCAACGTCATTCTTCAACTCGCCAAATTCGCGCCTCCAAAATCAGGCATTACTATCATAGACTGACGGCTTAAACGCCAAAATGAACAGGTCAATGATGACGCCAAATCCGAAAAGTCCAAAGGTCAATAAATAGATAACGGCTGAAAAGGTCTTCCCTTCATAAAATCGATGGGCGCCTAACCAGCCTAAAAAAATGCAAAGCAATAAAGACGTCATTTTATTGCACGGATTCACCATCGCCACATGTTGAGATGGATCGAACGTCGCCATCGACTGATTCGCAGGCGTCATGTTCATCGGCGTGTAGTTGCATGGTTTCGGTTCGTTCATCGGCGTGTAGTTGCGCGGGATCTGATTGCCCGCCGACCTTTGATCATGATTTGCCGAGGACATGATCTGCCCACCCTGACGGCTCGAGCGATTATAACGGCTCGTTGCGGACGGTTCGGCCTCATTCGACTTTTCAGCCTTTTCGTCTGAAAGCAGCCTATCCAGCGGCGTTGACGCGTTTAACACATCATCCACACGACTCTGCGAGCGTGCAAGCGAACGTGACGTCTGATCCATCGCAGACGTGGTCATCGCTTCGGCGCCACTCGACACCGGAGTTCCACAATGCGTACAAAAATTGCCGGTGACCGGCGTCCCACAATGACTGCAAAAACTCATATTATCATTCCCAAATGTCGTGAGATCTAAGCTTAGACCTTAGATCTATGATTTCATACACGACCAGTAATTTCAAATTTTTTGAGAAGGGGGAAGTCTCCCCCTGCGCGGCTATTGGCAATGATGCGGTAGAGACGCCCGGACCGGACGTCTCTACCGCATCATTGCCAATACACCGCTACCCCTTCTGCCTGCGGCCTGCACGACTCAGCGACCTTATCAATACACAGCGAAAACTTCAAACCATGGCGAATGGTCTTAGCCCGGTATCACGACGGGCAGCTGAATCGTCGGTTCCTGCAACAGACTGACGAGTATCGGAATCAGTGTTGGCAAAAGCCCCCACAAACACGCCATGAGACCGCAGAACAAGCCTGTGATGATCGGCGCCGTCTTTTCGCGAATCTTGAGATAAGGCAAAATACCCGCGCCAAGCACCACAAATGCGTATGGCATCGCCACGAGGTCACAGATCGTCGCAAAATGCGCGATCGGAATGATGCTCAAAAGACCTATGACAAGCACCGGGGTAATGGCATAAGCAACAAAGTTGATGGCTTTGCCAAGTTCAAAACGGCGGCCAACAAAAACAAGCACCCCGGCATAGACAAAGCCCAAAGCCCAGACAAAAACGAAAATCATCAGTGCCTGGATCAGAACGTCGAGAAGCACATCCACCAAGACGGTGTCTTTCTGCAAAACGCCGCCGACAAAGCTCGCCACGGCTCGCGCCAGAACGAGTACCACTAGATGCGGCACATGCGCCTGCGCCACCGTTGCCGGATGCTGCGACTGGCATTCCCAAAAATGAATCGGCCTCGCCATCACACACAGAAAATCCGAAATAAACCTGCCCCACGGCGTTTTGGCTGCATACTGAATACTGGCCTGCGCTTCAGCGTCGTATCCTCCATCCTGGTTCAGGTTGTCGTAACACGCATATCGCTGAACATTGACTTCGTAATGATCAGGATTTTCAGATATGACCGCGTTTTCAACGGTCTTTGTCATATCCAAAAGCGGATTTTCTTGAGGCAGCGGCGTTTTGGCACTGCGATCGATTTTTTCTTCCTCCGACGCATCGGTGCTAACCGCTGCCATTTCACGACTCGGCTGATTTGAGGAAGCCGATGCTGTCGCCCCCGTGTCATGATTGAGCGATTTACCCCGTTCATTGCCAATATTGAAGGGCGTATCATCCCCCTCGGGTTCAGGCGGCAAAGGACGTGCACACACCGCAGTACCAGTCGTCACCGGAGCGAGAGGAATCAAAGGCGCCGAAGTCACGCCCTGAGCCGCTAACGGTGCCGTTTGTCCAGTAACAGGGGTAT
>JAZUKH010000088.1:0-23437 GCA_045643185.1 Myxococcota bacterium
TTGCTTCGCTCAACCATGCCACACGGCTGTACCAAATTCATGATTGATCAAGTCAGATCATCGAAATTAATTTTGGAGTCGGCGCAGCGACGGCGTACCACGTTACGTCGATACACTTCGGCTTCGGACAAATCGCGCACGCTCGCCCCAATCTCAGCCTGCTTGCCTTCGGCTTCGCTACGGCTGAGATTAACAGTAATCTTAAGCCTATTACATGTTTAGAGACGACTATATTTTGATTAAACGAAGCTACCGTAACGTAATTCGAATTGTTTAAGAAAATTTAGTGGGACAGTAGTGGCACAAGCTATATGGAAATACACAAAAATTGAGTTTTGCGTAAAATTATAATTCTATAAAAAATTTCACAAAAAAATCTTGAAGTATATTTTATATTCATGCAGATAGGCGTCAACGCATGGGCCCGTGCGGATCTGCTGTGTCGTATGCGCGGTCACAGCATCCAAAAACATTCACGAAGGAGTCAATGATTACAATGGATAAAATTATTATTCGTGGTCTGACAGAACACAATCTCAAGAACTTGTCATTTGAGATCCCAAAACATCAGATCGTGATCTTCACGGGCGTATCCGGATCGGGAAAATCGAGCATTGTTTTTGACACGATCGCCGCCGAAGCGACGCGACAGATGAACGAGACCTATCCAGCTTTTGTGCGAAGTCGATTCAAAAAAGTCACTCGCCCGTCGGTCGACTCGATCGAACACCTGTCGCCAGTCGTCGTGGTCGATCAAAGTCCACTTGGCTTTAACGCGCGTTCGACGGTCGGCACCGTCACGGAGATCTATACCGGTCTGCGTTTGTTATTTTCACGCATCGGTGAACCCAGTGCCGGACCGGCCTCGCGCTACTCGTTCAACGACCCGACGGGCATGTGCCCGACCTGTACGGGCATGGGCGTCGTGACCGACATTGACTGGGATGCACTCATTGACCGCTCGAAGTCGTTTGAACAGGGCGCCATTCGCGACACCATGTTCCGCGTCGGCTCGTGGTATTGGAAAAAATACATGGCGAGCGGCCTGTTCGACGTTCATAAGCCCCTGAACGAGTTCAGCCAGGACGAGTGGCACGCGCTGCTAGACGGCGCTGGCGAAGTGGACGGCGTCAAAGCGCTGTACCGAAAACGCTACGTCTCGCGCGACCTCACACAGATCAGCGACAACATGCGTGAAAAAGGCGAGTCGCTCATGCGCACATGTCGTTGCCCGGAATGCGGTGGACAAAGGCTGTGCGAGGCGTCGCGTGCCACGCGCATAAACGGCCAAAACATCGCTGAGCTGAGCGCACTGAGTCTACCGGTGCTGCGCGAGTTTTTGCGCGACATTCACGACACACGCGTTCAAGGCGTCGTCGACGCTCTGATCGCCGACCTGACGCGTTTGATCGACATTGGTCTGCCCTACCTGAGCCTGGATCGTTCAGCCGCAACCCTGTCGGGCGGCGAAGCTCAGCGCATCAAACTCGTGCGCTTTTTGTCATCCTCGTTGAACGAGATGATCTACGTGTTTGATGAACCGAGCACGGGCCTGCATCCACGCGATGTCTTCCGCATGAACCAGTTGCTGCAAGACCTCAAACGCCGTGGCAACACGGTGTTGGTCGTCGAACACGACCCCGATGTGATCGCGATCGCCGACACCGTGATCGACATCGGACCGGCTGCCGGCACACATGGCGGCCAGATCACGTTTCAGGGTGCCTATGCCGACTTGTTGAAGGCAGATTGCCCGACCGGTTGCGCGCTTCGCATGAACGTGCCACTCAACACGACGCCGCGTCAACCCCGTGGCTTTTTGCCAATACGCGGCGCCTCGCGGCACAATTTGAAAAACCTCGACGTGGATATTCCACTCGGCGTCATCTGCGCCATCACGGGCGTCGCTGGGAGCGGCAAATCCTCGTTGATCTCTGGCGTCTTTGCCGAGACCTACGCCGACCGTGTCGTGCCCATCGACCAGTCGCCCATCACCGCAACACAACGCTCGACGCCCGCGACCTACCTCGAGATCTTCGACGAGATCCGAAAGCTCTTCGCGCGTGAAAATGGCGTTTCCGAAAGCCTGTTCAGCTTCAACGCAGCTGGCGCCTGTCCCGATTGCGGCGGCAAAGGCGTCATCGTCACCGAACTGGCCTTTATGGATCCCATCACAACGGAGTGTGAGCGCTGTCATGGCTGCCGATACAGCGACGAAGCCTTGAGCTACCGCTACAAGGGCAAAAACATCGACGAGATCCAATCCCTGACTGCGCTCGAAGCCTGTGACTTCTTCGAACAGCCCAAGATCCTCAAACCTTTGCGTGCGCTTTGCGAAGTCGGGCTCGCCTACATGACGCTCGGCCAGCCGCTATCGACTCTGTCTGGCGGTGAACGACAGCGCATTAAACTGGCCAAGTCCTTACGGCACAAGGGAGAGGTCTACATTTTTGATGAACCGACAACGGGGCTGCATCGGTCGGATTGCGAAAAACTCATGGCACTTTTTGACCGCCTTGTGGATGCCGGCAACTCGGTCTTGCTCATCGAACATGACCTGGACGTGATCAAACGCGCCGACTACATCATCGACATTGGTCCGGACGCCGGCGACCGGGGCGGCGAGCTCGTCTTTGCAGGCACCCCGTCCCAGATGTGCCAGAGCGACACCTGGACAGCGCGCTTTTTGCGCGCCTCGCTCGATGCCAATCACCAAGCCACGATGCCCAACGCGGTTCGATCCGACACAACGTTCGACCAGACTTTGAGCGTGCACCCCATCGGCCGCATCGCCGCCGGCGAAGACGACTTCGTCATAGAGATCGACCCACGTTGGCGCCCTGCCCTGCACGGCCTTGAAACTTATTCGCACGTCCAGATCTACTGGTGGTTCGACGGCTGCGACAATGCCCGCGACCGCGCCTACACAAGCCACGCCTCACCCTACACACACGGTCCTCAAACCGTCGGCGTGTTCGCATCCCGCTCGCCCGAGCGCCCCAATCCCATCGCCGTGACGACTGCTCAGATCCTGCACATCGACCACGAAAGTGGAAAACTCTACATTTCGTACATCGACGCAAGACATGACACGCCCGTCCTGGACCTCAAACCCTATATTCCTTCGCTCGACCGCGTCGAACGCCCGCAAATGCCCAACTGGTGCGCCCACTGGCCAAAAAGCCTCGAAGAAAGCGCCGACTTCGACTGGGCACAGGAGTTTAACTTCGATCTCTCATAAACGCGTCAATTCCAAAATACATTTTCGTGGCGCCTAAAACAAACGGCGCGTATAATTATTTTCTTCAACGCGTGCCGTGGCCCCGCCAGGTGAGGGGGTCGCGGCGTATTTTCGCAGAAAATAGCCGCGCAGGGGGACACTTCCCTCTTCCAAAATATATCATAATATTTTAACTCCTGATCTTTTATATTTGAGATCACCCCTCTTTTATACAACGGAATAGGCATAGCCCATGACAAATTCTAAAAAACAATCATATTTATATATAATTTGTGCCTCTATTTTTATGTTATCAGGCTGTTCCAACGACAGCTCGAACTGTCAAACCAATGCCGTCAAATGCGTCGATGAGCACACGGCTGCGACATGCCAGTCTTCGGGAAACTGGCTCGAAGAAACATGCCCAAACGGCTGCGAAAACGGCAAATGCAAAGCACCAAGCAACGTCTGCAACCAAAACGCGACGCAGTGCAACGAAGCCGCTGACGCCGTGATGATATGCAACCAAAACGGTCAGTGGGAAAACAAAGAAACATGCCCAAACGGCTGCACAAACGGCCAATGCAAAGCATGCGCTCAGGAAGGCGACAAGCGCTGTAACGCCGACGGCAATGTCGAAATCTGCCAGGCTGACTTCACGAACGTCCAAACCGAGGTCTGCGATTTTCACTGCAACGAAGGCGCCTGCGTCGAATGCACGACAGACGCCGACTGCCTGGCCTACGGCGGTGTGACTGCAGGCACCTGCCAACAAGGCAAATGCAAAGCTGACGCTTGCCAACGCGGCTACATTCACCAGTTTGACCTTTGCACCTACCAAATGCCCTTTGCTGGCAACGTTTTTGTCACCGAACTCGACGGCGATCTCGTCTCTGATGCCCCCAGAATCATCGGACAGACAGACGGCATGATCAAAACCTGGGATGACCCCAAAACGACGCTCTCACTGTATTTTGCGCCTCAAAAGACCGGCTACATGCACCTGGCCGTCGACGCCAAACTCATGGATGGCGCCCAAAATTGCACGATCGATCTCACGTATCATGGCGTCACGCACTCGATCAACGTCGATTCACGCGATCTCAAGACCTACGACGTTGGCGAATGGAAGGTCACCGAGCCGGGTTACGTCAAAATTGACATAAAAGGCACGTCCGTTGCGCCTCAGGGGGCCACTTTCGCTGATATTCAGAATTTCTACATCGCCGGTGACGTCGCGGTCGACACGCCGATCTGCACGACCACAGAAAAACTCGGCGACGCCTATTGGCACCGACGCGGCCCGTCCGTACACCTCCACTATGACCTGCCAAACGCAACGGAATGGTTTTATAATGAAGCACGCGTACCCGAAACCTCCAACGTCCGCGGCTCATATTTCATGCTCACAGGCTTTTCGGAAGGCTACATGGGCATCCAAATCGTCGCAGACGGCACCCACAAAGTCCTCTTCTCGGTCTGGAGTCCCTACGACACCAACGATCCAAGCCAGATTCCTGAAGACTATCAAGTCACCACGATCCGCAAAGGCGAAGGCGTCGAACCGAACAAATTCGGCAACGAAGGCTGCGGCATGCAAAGTTTCCTAACCTGGCCGTGGGAATTTGAAAAGACCTATCGAACCCTCGTCCACATCAAACCCAATGAAGACGGCACCACCGACTACACTGGCTACTTCGGTGACGAAGACGGCACCTGGCACCTACTCGCCTCGTTCCGCCGCCCACGAACCTCGACCTGGTACCGCGGCGCCCACTCCTTCCTCGAAAGCTTCATTCCCGAAACGAGCATTCACACGCGCGACGTCCACTTCACGAATCAGTGGGCTCGAACCAATGACGGCACATGGACTGAAATCACCACCGCAAAATTCACATGCGATGGCACCGGAATGAACAAAATGCGCTCCGATCTGAAAGGTTACGTCAACGGCAACGAATTCGTTCTGCAAAACTGCGGTTTCTTTTCCGAAACGACGCCATACGACACCCAACTCACCCGTGAAAGCTCCGGCACTGCTGCGCCAAACATCGATTTCGACGCACTCGAAGCCCTTTAATGGCGTTTTATCGATTTTTCTATCTTGTTAAAAATCAATTCTGATTCATTGTTTTTTTGGAGGAGGGGGGAAGTGTCCCCCCACGCGTCTATGGCTTCGCCATACGACGCGCCCCCCTCTGCCTGCGGCGCCCCGACGAGCGAGCAACACCCACTGACCACTAGCCACTAGCCACTAATAACCACTAGCCACTGACCACTAGCCACTGACCACTAACCACTGTTATATATCCGGCACGTTCGAGAAGTCGATCTCAGGAAGAGCCTGCAAATAGAGTCGAGGATCGTAATTCATGGCTTCGCGCGCAAATTCGTTGTTGTCGATAAAATTACGCGCTTCGTCGGTATATTTTTTCCACTTTTTCTTGAGACCGAGTTTTTTATACATTTCTTCAGCGGCGTATGGGAATTGACGCAGATACCAGATGTAGAACAATTCACGGCGATGAATAGACTGCTGAAACAGATAATATTTAGTATCGTAAGAATCTTTACCGAGTTCTGAATTTCTGATGTCTTTGCAGACGGGTGAAGACATTTCACATAAATTGTAAAACGCCATGTCGCTAGGCAGTTCAACGGCGAGGTGGAAGAAGGTATTTTTGAGGATCTCAGGGGTGATTTTTTCGTTTTTCGCTAACAAAGTGGCGACGATAGCCGTTTTGGCTTTCTGTACGGATTCATAATAGATATCATCAAGTTCCGATCTGCTTAAATCACCATAGATGAAAGGAGTCTTTACGCTTTTAATGACGTAAAAGTCGTCGATGTTTTTACCTTGTTCCAATTTGATCTGGTTGACGATCTCATCTTTAAAGTTATCGATGACTGGTAATTGAGCTAGTCGTTGCTTTGCATTTACGTAAATTGATCTGTCAAAAATATCAAACTGAACGACGCGTCTTGCCCATTCATCAACGAGAGCTTTATTGGCATGGATATGGGGTAACTTGCCTTCATTATTTTTTAGAAGATAATAGATATTAAAGACGGCCTTTTTGTACCCAGTCTGACTCTCATAAACAATATTATCGTTGTACCTGTAATAATAAAAATAATTTTCTAGAAACCGATAATACCATTTTATGACTATTTCTGCTTTTTGCGGTGATAATGAAGAAATATCTTTATATTGATCCGCAATATTCAACGCCAAATTTCCAGCATGGGAATTACCGCATTCATTTTTATAATATTCTTTATACAGGTTATATCGTATAGTGTTTTGCTTTTCAGGATAGATTTTATCTAAAATCTTCTTATTATCATATTTAGACAAGATTCTATACAGATGTGTTTTTGCGAATAGATTACCTTCTTCAGTAGCGAGTTTATATAAATCAAACGCTTTTTGATATTGTTCAAGGTCGACGTAATAGAGATTTGCCAATTGTAGATGTCGGAGAGGTTGATTGAGTTCGGTCGTATCAGCCTGAATGAGTCGGATCGCTTCATCGATAGGATCTCCAGATTTGACTGTTCCACGGCACCCCTTTCCAGCGAGCGTCAAAGCCCGCAACTGACGAGAAGCAAAGTGCGACGGATCTTCGGCAGAGCGAGTAAGCCATTCATTGTCGAGGGCATAGTCAATGCTATAATTTAACGAGTTATTACCATATCGATAAATTCTCCACCTCATCTCTCTCGCAGCTTTAACTTCTTCGGATTCTTCTTCTTCTTCCTCATCCTCGCCGTCATAATTTTCCTCGTCACCGCACCCCTCCTCATCAGATTCATATTCTTCTTCCTCACCGTCTTTACTGAAGGGCTCGATACTATCATCTAGATAATTACTTTGACAATGATCGTAATCTTCCAAATAGGACCAGAAACTGGTCCCGATATCGCCAACATCGAATTCATATTTACAAGTTTCTTTAAAATTTCCACCTTGGAGCAGGGAATACCAAACATGATACCATGTAGTATTATCCTGATTTAATTGATTTAAGACGAACTCATTTAATTCATCTATGACCTTCACAAATTCCGACTCATACGAAATCAAATTAACATACTTCTCCAGAAATTTCTCATAATCCATTTTGTCTATGGATTTCAACGTCGTTATGAGAATGGCACTATCATGTTTTTGGCCATTACCATCTTCGGTGATCTCTGCAGCTTTGTTGAGCCAGTAATCCGCTTCTCCGTGGTCGATGGTCGCCCACTCAGCTGCCGTATCGAGGTCATTTGGCAAATGAATGCCGAGTTCGTACATCATCGCGAGATCATATTGCGCCACTTTGAGACCGTGAATGGCTGCACGTCTCATGTAATTAACGCCTTTTTCTTTGTTTTCGTCCCCGAAAACACCGTTTAAGTAGATGATGGCGAGTAAGTATTCGGCATCTTCATAACCACGAGCGGCGGCCTGTTCAAGCCATTCAACGGCGGCCTTGCCATGATCATCTGGACAACTCAAACTCGCCGGCATTTGGTAGACCAGTGTCGGCGATTTGAAGAGATCTCCCAACACGGAAGACTCACCATCAAGCATGATGAACCACCGAAACATCTCTCGTTCGACAGTGTGATATTCAACAAAATCGTAGTCTTTTTCGATGATAGTTTGGCGATATGGAGAGAGGTCGAAAGCATCTGGATGATTGTCGAGAATGCGGTACATCATCGCGAGAATGAACATGGCCGTTTGTGCATCATCAGCGCCTTCATCCTCGAGGATGTCATCGCGCTCAACGAGATGATCATCGTAGTATTTTGCGGCAATTTTGACCCATTTTTCGGTGACCGCTTGTGGCATGGGCGAGTTAACGGGTTCGAAATGAATCCGCGCTTTTTCGGCGTTCAGAATTTTGGTTTCTTCGTCAACATCGATCGCATCGTTCAATATTTCAACTTGTTCGTCTGTCGTTTGTACATTTGATTCAGTGGGGACCTGAATATCTTTTTGGGCGTTGCCACACGCGGAAAGCAACGCAGTAGAGAGGATCAACGAAGTGATGAGTCGCAATTTTTTCATAAGGCACCTATTAACAAAGAAAGACGAGCAAACAGCGTTATGCGTATTGAGTGATCGACCGTTTCGACGAACCGCGTAAAGCGCGCCGCAGGCGGAGGGGGTAGCGGCGTATTTTGTATTTCCGTAGAAACGTCCGGTCCGGGCGTCTCTACGGAAATACAAAATAGCCGCGTAGGGGGAGACTTCCCCCACACAGATCAATTATTATTTATTATTTATTATTTTCGATGGATTCATAAATTAAACTCATGAGATAATCCGTATTAAAATCTTCGTAAACGCGACGTCCGTTAATAAAGAAGGTCGGAGTCGTCGTGACGCCATTTTTGAGCCCTTCTTTTTTTGAGTCAGCTACAAAACTTCTCAATTCTTTATTTTTCATGAGATCCGCGTGTTTTTGAGGATCGAGACCGATCTGAGAGGCCCAGACTGTGATCTGATTAAGGGAGAAGTCGTCGAAATTGTTATAAGATATGAGCAAATATGGCCAAGTTTTTCCCAATTGAGCGGCCGCTTCGATAGCGAGTGCCGCGGGCGTTGATTTATCGTGAGATTTGATTGGAAAATAGCGTAAATTAACTGCAATTTTATCTTTTAGATCATGTTTTTCAAGTTCGTCGAGGAGTTTTGGGACGTGCTTTGAGCAGTATGGGCATCGGCCACAGAGGTAGACGGTGAGGACGGTCTTGGCGTCAGGATTTCCCCAAATGTGTTCGGGCGTGACGACAATAGACATCGGTTCGGAGGACGGATCCATCGCGATCGTGCGATTTTCGATGGCTTTTTTGATCTTGTCTGGATCGCCGGATTTTGCGGCATTACAAGCGTCATTAAATAAATATTTTGCGGCGTTGCAATCAGGTTTAGAGGCGAGGCAGGCGCTGATGGTATCGGTACAGCAACCGTATGATCTCGCGGAAGAGATGATCGTTTCGAAAGAGGCTTTGGCGGCATTGGAGAGACCGTCACAGGACGGCGTCTCAGCAAAAGCCTGCCCCCCCAGGAAACAGCTCAAAGTCATTAATACAGATATAGCGAAGTGTTTCATGATGAATAACCTGTGAAATGAGGTATTTTGAAAACAATATCGAAGCGCTTTATGTTCGATTATTACGGCTGTTCCACGAATAATTCGCAGAATAGCAGTTTCTAAAACTGCTAAACTTACGATAAATAATCCGCCAATCTCTCTTGTAGTAAAAGAGAGCTTTGCACATCAATAAATTTTAACAAATTTTATCATATATTAACAGATTATTTCGACTCGAATTCGATTCTTTGGTTAGTTCCAAAGCGAAGCGCACATTGCAGTGAGCAACATTAAATAGTAGGTAAAAGCAAAATTTGCGTATATAATCCTACATGAAGGTTTAAGTCGCACATGTTGCGAAAAACTTCGCCTGAACTCATCATTTTTCATTCTGTCATGCACAGCTCGCGCTGAAACATGCCCCAAAATCCTTACCAGAAAGGCTAGTCCCCCTACTATCATAGGATCAGTTCGATGAACGTCATCTTTATTTCTCCGCATTTTCCCAAGCACTTCTACAACTTTTGCGAGCGACTGAAGTCGCGTGGCGTCAACGTTCTGGGCATTGGCGACTGTCCTTGGGACGGCATCGGTGAAGCCTGTCAAAACGCCTTGAGCGACTACCGTTCGGTGAACAGCCTGCACGATTACGAAGCGGTTTACAGAACAGTCGCAGCGCTCATCGCGCAGTATGGCCGCATTGACTTTATCAACAGCGAAAACGAATACTGGCTCGAACTGGAAGCCCGCATCCGAACGGATTTCAATATTCCGACGGGGCCCCACATCGAAGACATGGCGAACCTCAATCACAAATCGCGCATGAAAGAAGGCTATGCACGGGCTGGCGTGCCGGCAGCACGCTGGTCATTGCCAAAATCAGCCGAAGACGCCGTCGCCTTTGCCAACCAGGTCGGTTATCCCGTCATTGTGAAGCCCGACCAAGGCGTCGGCGCGACGAGCACCTACAAGATCCACAACGATGCCGAATTGCGCGGTTTCTGGGCCAAAAAACCAGTCGATGTTTCGTTCATCGAAGAAGAATGCGTGCCCGGTCACGTTGAGACTTTCGACGGCATTACCGACCGCGACGGCAACGTGTTGTTCTGCGCGAGCCAGTGCCTGCCCGTGAGCCTGATGGACGCCGTCAACGAAGACCGCGACGTCGTCAGTTACTGTCAGGAACCACCCGCAGACCTCAGAAAAGCCGGCGAGTCAACACTCAAACAATACAAAGCACAAAATTTGTTTTTCCACTTCGAGTTTTTCAGACTCGATGCCAACAAAGACGGCCTGGGAAAACAAGGCGACATCGTCGGCCTGGAAGTCAATATGCGCGCCCCCGGCGGCCGAATCCCCGACAAAATGAATTACGCCTACGACACCGATGTCTACACCATCTGGGCCGACAGCCTCATTCACAACGCGTGCTATATGAACAGCACGTTCAAACACTATATTACCCATATCGGACGCAAAAATTCGATCGATTATTGTTACAGCATCGATGAGATCCGCGCCAAGTGGGGACACCGCATGATCGAAGAGATGGATGTGGATCCCGTGTTGGCCGATGAAATGGGCAATCATGCCTATTTGATCCGCGCCGAAAGCCTCGAAGAACGCGACGCTCAAGTTCGTGAAATACTCAAAAGGAGATAAAAAATGAGAAGAGATTGGTTGACACATTACAGCGGCTGGCTAAACCGCGATATGCATATCCTCGTTCACGGCCATGCCGGCGTGCCCCTGATCGCCATTCCATGCCAGGATGGCATGTGCGACAACTGGGAAGGCTTCCAGATGCCCGAAACGCTCAGCGACTACATTGATAACGGACAGATCCAGCTCTTCTGCCTCGACACCGTCGACCGCGAAAGCTGGTCTGATAAAGATGGCGACAAGGGCTACCGAGCCTGGGTACAGGAATGCTACTACCACTATATCGTCGACGAAGCGATGCCCTGGATCCGCGAGATCAACGGCGGCAACGCGCTGCCCATCGTCACCGGCTTTTCCCTCGGCGCCTCACACGCCGCGATCGTTTTCTTCAGACGCCCGGATCTCTTTAGCGGCATGATCGCGTGTTCCGGATGCTACGATGCCTCGCGATTCTGGGACGGCTGGTGCGACGAAACGCTCTACAACAACTCCCCCGTTCACTTCCTCGCCAATCTTCCCAACGACCACTTCTACATCGATATGTATAATCATCGCCGTGGCGTCATCTGCTGCGGTCAGGGCGCCTGGGAAAACGAAGCGATCCGCACAGGTGGACGGCTCAAAGAAATATTCGACCAAAAAGGCATTCAGACCTGGGTCGATTTCTGGGGATACGACGTCAACCACGACTGGCCCTGGTGGCGCAAACAGATCCGTTATTTCCTGCCGTGGGCGCTCGAAGGCGTCATAAGGACGTGGTAACATGTTCCACATCGACGATGACACCGTAAAAAGCCTTCTGCTGACAGGCAATTTCGGGCTCGAGAAGGAGAGTCTGCGCGTGACGCCCGACGGCTTTATGGCGCATACCCTCCACCCCTTCCCCGACAATAAGCATATCGTCCGCGATTTTTGCGAAAACCAGACGGAGATCAACACTTCGGTCGCCACTTCGGCCGAAGAAGCCATCGACCTGCTCACCATGCACACCCGGGAGATCTACAAAAAACTTTCGGAAATGCCTGCGCCTGAGCTGCTGTGGCCGTTTTCCAATCCGGCCTACATCCTCAACGAAGATGACATTCCCGTGGCACAGTTCACCGGCGGCTATGCGTCCAAAACAAATTACCGCGAATATCTGTCAAATCGCTATGGGCGCTACAAAATGGTACTCTCCGGTATCCACATTAACTACTCGTTTTCGGATGAACTCCTTCAGGCCGACTACAAATTAAGTGGTTATGACGATTTCCAGGCTTACAAAAACGACATGTATCTCATGCTCGCCGAACGCGCAGCTTCTTACGGGTGGATCATCACGGCCATCACAGCAGCGAGTCCGCTCATGGATTCAAGCTATGTCGAAAAAGGCAGGCGAGGACATAACACATTCAATGGGATGGCAAGCACGCGCTGCAGCGAGATGGGGTATTGGAACTACTTTACGCCGGTCCTGTCTTATCGCAGCCTGCACGAATACGTTCAGAGCATCCAGGAATATGTCGAAAACGGCCTGCTCGCGGCGCCGTCAGAGTTGTATTACCCGATTCGCTTAAAACCCCGTGGTCTCAACCGCCTCGAAACGCTCGATCGCGAGGGCGTCGACCATATTGAACTCAGAATGGTCGATCTCAACCCGTTTGAACCCTCCGGGCTTAATCTCAAAGACCTCAAGTTTGCGCAACTGCTGCTCGTCTGGCTCGCATGCACTGAACGCCAGCATTTCGGCGTCAAGGAACAGGTCCAGGCCGTGCAGAATTTCAAAAATGCTGCACACTACGATCTTAAAACTGTAAAAATCGTCGATCCCGACGGTGAAGTACGTTCCGTCGCTGAAGCCAGCCTCGCAGTACTCGCCAGAATGAAAGACTTTTATAAAAACGAATCCCAAGACATTCAAGACGTGCTAACCTTCGAAGAAAACAAATTCATCGATGCAGAAACGCGCTATGCCTGGATCATTCGTAAACAATTCGCTTACCAGTTTGTGGAGCAGGGACTCTATCTGGCAAAGCAAAAGCAGAAAAACTTAGTATAATGTGTGAATTATTTGCAATTTCAAGCGCTGTGAGCGTTCAGGCCAACGAACTCTTAAAGGTCTTCTATTCTCACAGCAATAAAAATCCGGAAGGCTGGGGACTCGCGATCCTTCACGACAATTCCGTGAATCTCGAAAAAGAGCCCCACAAAGCGCTCGACAGCGAGTATCTCAAATCACGACTTCAGGCGAAAATTGAAGTCCATAACATGATCGCGCACATCCGCAAGGCCACGTGCGGCAACGTCGCTTACGAAAACTGCCACCCGTTCGTTCGTAGTGACTGCGACCACCGCGTCTGGACGGTCACGCATAACGGCACGATTTTCGACAGTCCTCGCCTCGTTCAATACGTCCATCAACAAGTCGGCACAACCGACAGCGAACGCGTCCTGTGCTATCTGATCGACGTCATAAACACACGCAGAGCCGAACTTTGTCGTCCCCTGACCCTCGCCGAACGCTTTGAGTGCCTCGACAAGATCGTCTGCAAACTCTCGGTACACAATAAGCTCAACCTGGTCATTTATGACGGTGAGGTGTTTTATATTCATACAAATTGTAAAAACACTTTGTATATTCGCCAGGAAACCAATACAGCTTATTTTGCCACAGTGCCCCTCGATCAAAATGACTGGCATTCATTGCCATTTACCACGCTGCTCGCTTTCAAAAATGGTCGACAGATAATGAGCGGCACCTGTCATGGCCACGAATATATTGAGAATTCAAAAAATACTCAGTATCTCTTCAACGATGGCCTATAAGATTGAATAGCCTCACATGACCGAGGTGGCGCGACAGCCCACCTCGGTGACAACCAACGTATATGCGCGTAACCAGCTTGACGAACGCTTCACTGTAACGCCGGTTGCTCGGCATTTTCGTTATTCAACAATATCGGTACGCCCTTCGAGTTTCGGAATGTAATACGCATGTCCGCTCATGCATTCCTCAAGCGCTGTACTAATGCTCAGCGTCACAGTACGCCAAGGAGCACGTGCTTTGATTGTCTCAACTTCGAGATCCATAAAGGCCCGAAGATTATTCAGATGATAACTCTCGATGCCGACCATAAATAAAGCTTCGTCACAAATTGGCTCGTGTTCATACGTCGCCTTAGTCAGCGCATCAGCGCTGCGACTGTAAACAAACTGAAAACCACGACTGAGTTGATAATATTCACTATGCCCAGTCTTTGATTCTGGAACCTGGCTTAATACATGACGCATGGCATGCTTAAGTTCGGCGCCAGTCAGTTGAACGCGTATGAGCTTTTCCGGATAGGCATACATATTAAATAATTCACCACGCGTTACAATTGGTCCAAGTGTTTCAGCGCGAAGACCGCCGGAACCAAGCATAACAAGATCGATATCGTAGTTGTCCTTTAATATGTCGCAAAAAAGGTTACCAACGTTAGTTTCCTGATATCGACAAGGATGCGTTGCCTGAGACGTCAGCGTCGTAATAACGTAATTGTATTTTTCATCCGTTATTTTTTTATAATTGGTGATCAGTGTCTCAATGGCATTATTCATCGGACAGTGCGCATCATCAATGGGAACGATCTGCCATGTATATTCATGAATTGAATTGGTGTCAGTATCAATGACCAGGTCAAAGCGTCCGATCTGATCTGTACCAGTTCCAGCCTGCACAATGGGGATGCCATTGATAACTTCGGGCTTCTCAAGCAAGGTATGGCTGTGCCCGCCGACGATAAGATCAACGCCCCAGTCTGGGTCCAACGCTGCCGCCAATTTCTTATCGCTCTCAAAGCCAATATGCGTGAGCAATACCGTCAAATCGATATCGGTATTTTTATAGCTGTTGATAATGCGACCGACTTCATTTGCGGCATCTCGAAAATCCACGAAAGTCCCCAACAGTGCATCCTTACCAGACCGATCAAGGATCTCTTCGGTAACGATGCCGATCACAAGTATATTCATGCCATCTACGCGCAGAACGCGGTGAGATTTAAACAATCGCATCCCGTTTGTCTTAATGTAGATATTCGCATTTACAATTGGAAACTTACAACATCGCTCCAGAAAAAGCAGATGGGCAATGCCATAATCGACCTCGTGGTTCCCAAGTGACACAATATCTGGGCCCAAGGCATTCATGATCTCAATCGTCGAGATTCCCTGAAATTCTGAGTCGATCACAGAACCGCGGAACATATCCCCCGCAATCATGTACAACGTATTTGGGCACGTCTCACGAACGCGGTTGACATACCCGGAAAGCATCGAAACACCCCCAACAAGACGGGTATCTAATGTTTCAGAAAGAAAGTCCCCATGCATATCGTTGGAGTGAAGCAACGTTAATTTTTTATATCGGTCTTTCATAATCTACTCACAAACACATAAGCGCACCATACGCCTACAAAATAACCACAAGTTACATTACCGCATTTGAATAAACTTTTCTAGAATTCATAGCTTCAAATTGCGAATTGTTATACTCAACCGATATTGAAAGCACAGCGCGCTTTACACTCGCGAACCACAACGGCACGCGAGTGCCATTAACGCTGTCTGACAAATTAAGGATTTTCGAACGAAATGATCATATAAAGTTTTTGCAGCGCCTTTGGCAAAGCCTCACGCATCATTTCAGTCGTCGTATTTTCGGGCGTAATTTCGAG
The DNA here is from genome assembly GCA_045643185.1 of Myxococcota bacterium. Taxonomy (GTDB): domain Bacteria; phylum Myxococcota_A; class Bradymonadia; order UBA4248; family UBA4248; genus RGIG464. The sequence goes on from JAZUKH010000088.1 coordinate 15,672, forward strand.
CGCCTGGCTCACAGCGTCGCGCATAACGGGTGGAAAAGCGCCCAACAATGACTTGATCTCATCGCCTTCATATTGACGATGTTGGATGGGCGGCCTATGTGCCGCGAGCTGTTCGGCCGCATAAAACCGGCACGGACGCCAACATCGTCTGCCATCCTTCGTCTCGGCACAGCTCGCGCCAAACAGACGACAAATGAGGGCACGACCGTGATAGATTGAACAATGATACGACGAGTTAGGATCAAAAAATGGACATCGCCCTGCCTCATCAAAGGGAAATACGCCTTCGGCCGCTTTCTGAGCCACCTCAGGCTCATTCTGGATCAACCACGCAGCCATATACATCGCTTCACACAGCAGCAAGTCTGGTTCAAAATGTTCGCAGCATTTGCCACAACCAGCCGGACATGTAAAATGCGACTTCCGGTACCACTCGTCTTGATCCGCCTCAATTTGTTCATAGACCTCTTCGGTCTCTTCGATAATTTCACATTCCTCTGTCTCTGGAATCTCGTCCAAGACATGCTCGATTTCTTCTTTCATTGCACCTTTTGCTCAAGTGTAAAATAAGCAATCTTTCGCGAAGCCGCGTTATTCGCAACGGTTTGCAACTAATTATGAAGCGATACACACGTTTTTGCAGTGCGAACCGCCATAAGATAAAACCACCGTATTGACCAACGGGAAATAGGCGGTTTGCGTCCCGCGTATCGCACAGCGATAGCGGGCGCGTAAAAGAATAATTAATCGATACTAGCACTCAAATGAGAACAAAGACCGTCTCTGCATTTGTCATTCAACCCAAGGCAATCAGCATCAGTTGTACAACCGCAAAGAGAATCGCCGTTCGTGCAAACGCTACCAAAATATGTATATTTATCCCAACCATAGTAAGCGCACGGCGTGCTATCCTTGATTTTGCCACCGGTGCAATGAACCATCATGTTTTGGCGGCACTCAGTGTTGTAACCGTCGCATGTGTTGGCTGCCGGGTCGAGCTCACAGTAATGTTTGGCGGTGTTGCACTTGTAGCCCCTCTTACAATCCGTATCGACATAACAACCGCAGTTGGCATACTGCTCAGTATTATCATAAATATCGTTGACTGAAAACTCTACGCATTTTGCGCCTAAACTATTTGAGGTGGTGCAAAGATGCGATTTAGCGCTGACTTTTGCCCCATTTTGGCAGGCAATGACCTTCTCGCCTTCGCAGTACATGAAGCCTTTTGAATCGGATTGGCTGCATCTATCATAAACACAGACGCTGTCTTCACAAAGATATCCATTCGGACAATCGCTTTTGTTATTGCAACCACATTTTTCGTCTACACAGATGTGGCCGTTGTTATTGTCAGCACATTCATTATTATTGGAACATCCTTTGATACAGACGCTATTTTCACAATAATATCCATCGAAACAATCGGATTTGGAATTGCATCCACATTTTTTATTCATACAAATATGGCCATTGGTATCATTAGTGCAATTACTATTATTGGTGCATCCGATATCACAAACGCCGTTTATGCAAAAAAATCCATCTCTACAGTCAGCTTTCGTATTGCATCCACATTTGTTATCTTTACAGATGAAACCGTGGTCTTCAACATTGTCAGCGCAATCATCATTGTTGAGACATTCTTTGCAAGTGTTCACCGTAGTGTCACAAACGGGCGTAAGTGGATAATCGCAGTCACTACTGTCAAAACATCCGCACGTATTATTGTCCATGCAAACACTGCCATTATTAGCCTCAACATACCAACAATCGTAATCTTCATTGCATTCGACGCACGTATTATTTTTGCTGCAAACCCCGTCTAAACAATGTATATCATCCCAGCATTCCGTTGTAGCGCAGAATTCTCTTTTCTCATCGCAGTGATTTGATTCGCAATTACCGATGGTTAAATTCATTAATTTTGCATCTTCCTCGGAATCAACTTGGTATGCACTGATTTTATTCGATGAATCCAAGGCACAAATATAAACATCTTGCCAGCCAGAGTGCTCACGATATCCTGAACTGTTGTCGTCAAGACCGTCTTTACATTTGTAGACGATCTGGGATTCGTTTTTGCAATCGATGTCTTTGGTATAATCACGGCAACCATGGCGATAGGGGGAACCGGTTTTTATAAAATCAGACAGGTCGTATTCCGCGCAATCACAGCCATATAGACCTACAACTTTAAGCAATCCACCGCTGCAATACACTAGATCGCCATCTATACAGAATTGGAGATCACTCCATTCGGGGGCGCAAGGACTATTATAAACGTCATAGTATCGATTATAGGTATCGATCATCTTTTGTGGAATGCATGCGTGTCCGTAGGCGACTTCGTCTGTTTTACATTTGACGATGCAATCACCTTTTTCACAGGAAAGACCTTTGGCGCAAGCGTTCAGATTTTTCCACTGGTTGTTGACACATTCCTGTGGCACACCATCTTTGCTGCACTGACGCTGGTTGGCTGTACAAACTTTTTGTGACGTAGGATCGTCTGGCTTTTTACAGTTATCACCCGTGCACGTAGGATCGTCTTGTTTTTTACAGTTATCACCCGTACACGTTGGGTCATCCGGCTTTTTGCAGTTATCGCCAGTGCAAGGCTGATCATTTTGAGCATAAGTGCAATCCCATTTGCCCTGGTTGCACGTGCAGTAGGTGCTGTTTTCAGGAAAGGGAAGCCCCGCACAGTCGTCGGATCTACCGTTATTTTCACTGTCATTGCAGGCAATACAGCCCATCGTAGCCAAAGCCGTGAGTATTGCAAACAAGGTCGTTTTGCGAGCAAATAATGATTTCATATAAGCCTCTCTAAAAGCGAAAACAATTAACTATCTAATACTGACAAAAAAAATCGCCCCTCACACGTCGAAGCGATTATAGCGCGTAAAATTGTAGACATCAGTATGCCTAAGTCAAGTCATTATTTCGCTTAAATTTGAGCGCGTGCTATGGCCTTTGGCCATACGCACGGCGTGTGCGGCTTCTCGCTGTCGCTCAATACGCCGCACAAACCATCATGCAGTCATCTACGCTCATTCGATAACAGGCATGCAGCCATTACCTTCATTGCAGCCTGTCCCAGACAAGCTAGTCCACTCCCGAATTGAAATGCTAAAACTCAAATAGGCGATCGCAATATCGATCGCCTATCGTCGTCTGTTATGACCGTCAATTCTGCACTTATATCTTTGATCCCCCGAGCTTTCCTCCATAAATGCCAATTAAGCTTTCCTTGATTACAGGATAACCATTGTATTTGGCTATCCGCTAAACCATCTGCATTCTTAATTATTGAGCGTGGCTCAGATCGTAATATTTCGAATCATATTTATAAACATAATCCATGACGACTGCATTTTTCTCATCATTCCAACATTCGGTCTCAACGACATCCTCGTCGTAGCAAGCCCCACTTGAAGCATCATGATTATACTCACAAATAAGAAGATCCAATATTTCGTCTTTGCAGGCAGGCAAATTCGTGAGTTCTTCGATGCACAAGTCAACCGCCTTATCTTGAACTTCTTGCGATCGTTCAAATGTGTCGTGAAATTCAATAATTTGTGCGGCATCACCGTTCTGTTTCTGAAAATGATCGCAGATTTCTGAAATCGTCGGAGTCGATTCTTCTGAACATGCGACAAAACCAGAAGCCAATACAGGAATCATAAAACCGGTTAATAATACTTTTTTCATAATGAGCCTCCTATAAGAAAATGGCCAAAAAAGGAAAAGAAAACTATATTTTAGTGACTCAGATCTCATCTTATTATGAGATCCAGATCATTCAACTACGAATTCATAAACTATGAATTTGTACACATCCCATTAAGGCAAATATCGCCTTCATTCGGGCATTCGCAACTCAAACGACACTGTACACACGTATTCATAACGCAGATCATACGATCGCCACAATCAGAATCCACACGGCATTGGACATCATCTTCGCATTCATAGGCAGCGTTACAGATACGGCCTTCACCGCATTCGTCGTCACTGAGGCATTCAGGTCGAACAACACACTTATTATCCATACAGACCTGACCATCAACGCAGTTGGCATCGATGACGCACGTTCCAGCCGCCATACACTCGCCATCGACACACAAACCGCTTTCGCATTCTGACGCAAACACGCATTCGATCTCACGGGAAGTATCGCAATCTTCTCCCATGCAAGCGATGCAGCGACCATCAGAACACATTTCTCCATCATCACAATCATCATTCACTGAACATTGAGCTTTTGCGCATCCACCATCGATGCACAGACCGCCCGCACAATCTGAATCAACAACACATTCGTCCGATACGCAGGAACCATTGACGCACGCACCATGACGACAATCTGAATCTAAACGACATTCAACCACACGACATGAACCATTAACACACACACCTTTATCGCAATCTGAATCTATATTACAATCAACACAGGAACCATCAACACATGAGTTTATACAATCATCATGATCGCAAACTTGAGACACACATTTGCCATTGTTACAAACGCCGTTTGGACATTCAATATCGGTAAAGCACTGAGCAGGGGCGCAATGATCACCGAGACAAAGACCGCTTTCGCAATCTGAATTATCATAACATTTATTATCACGAAGAGACATGCAAACTTGATTGACGCATCGTTCCTGATCGCCACAATAGGAATCATCTAAGCAGAATGTCGGAATATCAAAATCATCGAACCCACATAAATCGCAGGGTTGATCATCGCCAGCGTTGACGTCTTCATTGAAATAATAGCACTCCAAGCTCGCTTGACTGTCGTTCCATATACAGTAACGCTTTTCAGGAGCAGGCTGAAAAACAGGAACTGAGTAACCACATGAAGAACAATAATAGTCATCGTCATAATCATGATCGACGATGATGCAGCCACTGATCATCGTAAGCGAAAACAATGAAACAATAATAGCGAATAATGGCTTCATAACCTACCCCTCTCAACAAATAAGCTGTTCAAATCATTGATATCAAACGGCATAAGCATCATCGAATATCAGGCGCGTCGTTATTGCAAGCTGTATGCCAACACAAAGTCTACGAAAAAATTATCCCATTATTTTGAGAAAGTCCGTTATCGCAGAATGTTCACTCGTGTTACCGACGACGCTATATTAATGTATAGAGCAAGATTTCCAACTCACTGTCACACTGTTACCAACGGCATCTGACATGCAAAAATTTGATGAAGCCCCGAACATCAATAAGGCAAAATTGAGGTATCCATAGGGTAAAAACCACGAGTTTTTACCCCAAAGCTACTTCATTTTAGGTATCTCTACCCAATTTTTTGAACGATCAAATCCTTCTCCCCACCAAACGCGTTCACGCGAAACATTCTTTGACGCAACTCACGTCCGACAACGTGATATCTGCCGCTATTGACGTGATTTCTTTCATCCCTAGTTCCGGTTATATTATGGCAATTCTGTTGGAGAAGCGTCTGGTTCCAACGACGCAGTCATTCTCGCATCAAAAACTTTGTCTTGATTAACGATTTTTGTGTTAAACTCGTCTCTACGAGGGGGCTTTTTTTGCCCAAAATTTTCGTAATTCATCTGTCAGTTTTTGCAGTGATGGTTTGTCCTTCATCCGTTGACGACGAATACATGAAAACAATATATTCTGATTTACTGGAGAGCGAAGGATATATATGTTGGTGGCCGACAAGAAGAGACTATCCGTTTTGATTGAGTTTATTTCTCAAAATAGATCACCGATTGTTAATAATGTAAATAATGAGAAGTATCGGGTGACGATAAAATCTGAAGAAATCGAGTAATCACTAGGTCTCGATATCTGACGATATGCTCGCCAACACGCATCTCTTGTCATTTCATGGCCGAAACTGTGGTACCCCCAACTTCGTGTAAGCGCTTAATGTCATGGGTTAAGTTTATTTGGGCCTAAAACACCGTACATGCCAAAGTCGGAAGCCATGGAAGGACTTCCGGCTTGTTTAATTATCTCATCAAACCTTTGCTGATACTCGATCATTATTTCGTCAGCCCGGCTTTGATCGGGATGTAGATAGTGAATCGAATTTGCTGTACGCCCTTCATGTGTAAATGCCTCAGCCCAAAACTCACTCTCAGTCATTCGAAATACCTCTGAAATGAAAAAATGCTTTGCAGCATACAGCGAAACATCTTTCCCAAGCACTTCATGAATGATCGAGTTAAGCGCATTTGTCATTGTAGAATACGATCTACGCCAAAAACACTCCAACGTCTCACAGCCAGTATACTCGTTTGTAAAATGTTGCTCATAAAACGACTTTTCACGAGCTCGCTGTATCTCTGAGATCAATATACACACTTTTCTTGAAAGAATATGGCTTACGCGCTGACTCCGTTCAGTTTTGTGTGAATAAAACCTGTAGTGCCCATCCGTAATTTTTCTGGCATCAAACAAATAAACGTCCTTTGGACGTTGCCCCGTCTCAAAACAAAGAATAAAAAATAACTGAAGTTCATTAATGTTTGCCAGCGATTTTCTTTCTCGAATCGCATTTAAGACCATTACAGCTTGAGCATATCCTAGCTCGACTGTTTTCCTTTCTTTGGCACATTTAGGTGTCTTTATGCTGTCACAAGGATTTGATCCTTTGTGAACTCCAGAAAGAATAAGCCGCCGGAAAACAATGTTTGCGTCATGATACCGCTCCCGCATCGAGGCTTTGCTTTTACACTCTTCATAGATGGATTTATTCAACGTTCTAACGTTGTAGTCGTCGATTTCGTTTTGAAAACGCTTCACAGAGCAAAGGCAAAGCCCTGAAACAGCTCTTATGTATGCTTTTATTCTTTTCTCTGAGCTCTGCCGCAAAGACCACACCTTAATGATCGCTTTGACAAGCTCTCCTTCCGCCTTCTTGATAAACTCAGGAAACGATATCGATTTTTCTTTCCGCGCTTGTGACTGCATTTTCGTTTGTACCTGCTCGATTTCACGCCGCAATTTTGCTATGGCCCTATTTGCCGCTTTTTTTTAGCTCTCTGATCTTTTTTGTTTTTCTGACTATCGTTTGCTGCCGATCAATTCCAAACACGTTCAAACGCACGTAAAGACAACCTGAATTGTCATCCTTGAAAGACCACGAAATCCAGATAACCTTCCCGGAAGGTTTCGTCTCAATTTTTTAGTCATACAAAACTCCGATATTTCGACCAATAATTCAGACATTCTGATAGTACAATCATCGTACAGCAACAAGTTTCGAACGTGGACACGTCAGCTTTTTATTTTTCAACCCCCTAGAATCATCAAAACAGTCACCGCGAATCAGTAGGTCTACGCACACAACAGACACCACAGATGCAGGGAACAGCTAAATTGGCATAGGCTACGGCCAGCGATCCTCGCATCACCCCCGCAGATGCGGGGAACAGTCCACCGGCTAATGACAATCCTTATAAAGATAAGGATCACCCCCGCAGATGCGGGGAACAGAATATGAACACGAAACAACAGCCGATTCAAGCAGGATCACCCCCGCAGATGCGGGGAACAGCGTCTAAAAGCACCTTGAATTCTCGTAACGTCAGGATCACCCCCGCAGATGCGGGGAACAGAAAAAGCCACAAAGAATGCAAGTAAACGGCATGGGCTCACCCCCGCAGATGCGGGGAACAGAGTGCCCGCTCCATGCCGAGACGTCGAATGCGAGGATCACCCCCGCAGATGCGGGGAACAGCTGATGATAACATGGTTTTTTC
>JAZUKH010000089.1:0-25449 GCA_045643185.1 Myxococcota bacterium
CGAGCGCCTTCGTCTATTCCGACATGCTCGACCTCGTCAAGACCGATGGCGTGCGCACTTCCGCCATCGCGCTTTTGCTCATCATCCTGATCGTCTTTTTCCAGCAGCGCAATCCCGTGCTCGCCCTCATTGTCTCGGTGCCGGTCATTACCGGTTTGGGCACGACGCTCGCGATCATGACCTGGTTCAACCTTAAACTCGGGATGTTTAACATCGTCATGTTGCCCGTTATTCTGGGCATCGGCATCGACGGCGCGATCTACCTGTTCCAGCGCTACCAGATGCTCGGTCGCGGAAGCACGCTCGAAGCCATCAAACAGGTCGGCGGACCCGTCTTCATGAGTTCCGCAACGACCGCCGTCGGCTTTGGCGGCATGATCTTCAGTCAGCACATGGGCCTCAACACCATGGGACAGCTCGCCATCATCGGCATCAGCGTCTGCTTCTGCTCGACATTCATTATCGAGCCCGGACTCATCATACTTTGCGAAAAACTAGGCCTCAAAGCCATGCCGCAAAACGAATTCAAGGCATTACCCAGCGAAAATCTCGACGCTCAAAACTGCGAAGTCGAACCCAAAACGACGAACGATAACGCCGAAAGTGGTAACGTCGCCTAAAAATGCTAAAAAGTCTGTTCAAATGGCCAAAAAAAGCCACGATCTTGAACATGATTATTCTGTAAAACGTATGAAACATCTATATTCCATCACACTTTTGCTCGCCGCGTGTTTTGCCGTGCCAATGCACGCTCTGGCGCAGGATGCTGCAGCCGAAAAAGCTCCGACCGCAGCCGACGCCCCGGCCGAGGCACAGACGGCTGACCAAAAGACCGACTCAAATGCCGACGATCCGACTCAAAAAGGCATGCCCGACGCCGAAACGCTCACGCAGACACAGCTCAACAAGACACTGCATGAAGTCACCACGCGCGTCGATACCCTCAAAGAAGACACGTTCTCGACCAAAAGCCGATTGCTGCTGCTCCGCGAAGAAGTGCTCCAACGCACCGTTTCGGGCTCGCGCCTGCTCGTCAAACACGAAGACGACATGGGCGGCCAGTATGAACTGCTCCAGATCCACTTCGTCATCGACGGCGAGCCGACCTATTCGCGCATCATGACCAACAACGAGTCACTGGACGTCGATGACGAGGTCATCTTCGACGGCGTACTCGCCCCGGGCACCCACCAGATCTCGGTAAAATACGTCTATCGCGGAAAGACCTGGGGCGTTTTCAGCTACATGAAAGATTACGCTTTCAACGTCGAATCGGGGTACGCGTTCGTCATCGACGAGGGCAAGAGCGCCGAACTCACCGTCACCGCTGATGAACAGGGCAAATGGTACACGCCGTACGAGGAACGCCCGAGCGTCAAATACAAATATGAACAGTTCGAGATGGCCAGTGAGGCCACACACGACGCACAAAATAACGATTAAAAGATCATAAAGTTCGGTTTTTTTGGGAGTGGGGGGAAGTGTCCCCCCACGCGGCTATTGGCGTTCGCCAATACGCCGCGCCCCCTTCGCCTGGCAGGGCCCTGAACCTCGAGGAAAAGCTTTTCAACATGAAATTTCGTCCTTTTCTGATGGCTTTGGCGGCGCTTTGCGTCACCACGCGTGCTTATGCGGCACCCGACGACTTGAATTCACGCACGCGTTCGCTCGAAACCCACGTAAATGAGGTCGCCCAGGCTTTTACGCTCGGAACTGAGGGCAGCGACGCAGACAACATTCAGGATCGCCTCAACCAGGGGATGGTCTTACAGGCTGCTGGCGACTACGAACGCGCTGGTTACGTCTACATGGGCATCGTTTCACGCGAGGCTTGGCGCGGTCAGCCCGCTTACGAAACCGCAGGACTGTACCTCGCTCAAACGCTTTACGAGCGCGGTTATTACCGGCTCACCGAAGAACAGTTGCTTAAACGCCTTTACGAGATGCGCTCCGGGGCTGAACGCAATCAGGCCATTGAGTTGCTCATCAAAACGGTACAGCGCACTCAGAACTGGGATACCGTCACCGAGACGCTCCAAAAACACGGTGAAACGCTCAACGATCCGGGCATGCTTTACGCTCTCGGACGCTCGTTTTTCTTGCAGGATCGCGATGACGAAGCTCAGACGGCACTCGCCAAAGTCAATGACGGCGGTGCATGGGGCGTCAAAGCCGCGTATTTGCGCGGAGCGCTCTTCATTCGCGCAAAACAGCTCGACGCTGCTCAAAATATGTTCCAGATCGCCGCTCAGAATAAGGCTGAGTTTCGCGATGCCGACACCATTCGTATTCTCGCAAACTTGGCTTTGGCACGCATCGCCTACGAAAATAAAAACTGGGGCGAAGCGGTACATTACTATCAGCTCGTGCCCGAAACGAGCGAGTATTTTGGCGATGTCCTTTACGAAATGGCTTGGACGCACATTAAACTCGAGAATTACCTGGCTGCCAAACAGAGTTTTGAGCTCCTGATGATGACTTATCCCAAACATCGTCGCGCGCTCGACACGCGACATTTCCTCGCCACCATCCAAAAAGAGCTTGGAAACTACGACGAGGCTATGAACGCCTATCAGCAACTCGTCAGCAAATACGAGCCGGTCATGGATCAGATGGCTTCTGATGCGACCAACCTCGATGAAAAGAAACGTTTGGTGAAGCAACAGGTCCAAAATGGCGAATACGACAGCATTGTTTTGTTGCCGGAAGCTGCGCGCGATGTCGTGTCTGACGATGAACACATGCTCGTCGTCGAAAACGTGTTGGGGAGCCTCGAACAGACGGATGTGAACACCACTGAGTCGGAGCAGATCATCGCTGAGATCGAGAGCATCATTCAGTCGCCCGAAAACATTCGCGCGTTGCCGCAGTTCAGAAAACACGCCAATGCCGTGCGCGACGTCTATCTTGAAGCCCTCTATCTGGGCGTTGATCTGACGCGCGAATACAGCACGCTCGCCCCGGGCATCGAAGAAGACTTGCTGATCGCCGATTCCCTGCCGCGTTCCCAGCAGGAACGCGATATCATTGCTTCCAAACAGGTCAAAGCACTTGAGGAACGCGCGGCGCGTTTTCACCGCATCCAGTTGAACGCCGAAAACACGCGTCATCGCCTCAAGATCGTGCAAAACTGGATGAGATCATCCACCAACAACAGTTTGTCAGACGAAGAACGCGACTCGCTCAACAGCCAGTTGGCGGCGCTCGAAAAGCGCCTGGCCCAGTTGCACGAAGCCCAGACCGAGTTGGAAGCGCGACTTTCGACCTTGCGCATCACCAGTGTCAATGGCAGTCACTCCGGTGACGACGCGGTGGGCGCGCTCGTTGAACTGCGCCGCGCACTCGCCGAGCAGTGGAACCGAGACTTGGCGCGAAAGGACGTCGATGACAACTATCGTGAACTCGTGCTGCGTCTCAAACGCGTGTTTGAACGCGTCAATACGCTTGAAAGCGAGCTTGAGTTGGCCGTCTCGGCTAAGTCCGAAGACCTACACCGCCAGTTGACCCTCGAAAAGAGCATCGTCGCCGCTGAAAAAGCCCGTTATGCTCAGACACAGTCCGAAGTCAGCGAGACGGCTGGTGAGGTCGCCGCCACGTTTTGGGCTGACGTGTATTACCGCATTCGTGACCTCGTCATGGATGCCGACCTCGGTATGGTCGATATCGCTTGGATCCGTAAAGATGCACGCACGCGTGAACTCAACAACATCGTTGAAGAGCGAAAAAAAGAAAAAGATGTCCTCAAACAGGATTTCAAACAGTATCTTGAAGAGGAAAATCAGAAAAATTCTAACTAATTCAGTTTGTAATATATCTTCATGTTAAGAAAGTCTTTGATCATCGCAGCTTTGAGCTGCACCCTGTTTGCCAGTGCGACGTCGTGGGCCCAGGAACAGGGGCAGACGCCCGACGCCGACGCGGCTTCGCCGTCTGCCGACGCGGCTTCGTCGTCTGCCGAAGGCACTCAGGCCGCTGAAACTGCGTCGGCTCTGCCTGCGCTTGACCTCGTCAGCGAAGATACACAGGCGGTTTATCGCGAATACAAAAAAGCTGCAGAACGCTATCGCAAGGAAATGGACAGCTACAAGCTCGACTTGCGACGAACCTTGATGAACGAGTATCAGACGCGGCTTTCTAGCGTCGATGCGGCTTATGCCGACAAGATTTCGTTGATGCGCACCGAAGAAGCAGCCATGCGCACCGAAGTCATTCGACGCATGGAGGAGTTTCTCAGAAAATACGGCGAGCATGACAAAAAATCGGCCGATATCCTATATCGACTCGCCCGGTTGTATTACGAAGAAGCGGATGACCTCTTTTTGCAGGACGAAACTGGCTCGGTCGATCACCCAGATTTTACCAAAGCCCTGGCGATGCTCGCCAAACTTGAGAACAATTTCCCAGATTATTATCAGATGGACGGGGCGCTCTATCTCAAAGGCTATTGCCTGCAGCAGATGGGCGAAGAAGAAAAAGGGCGCGATGCCTTCGTCGACTTGTTGGCGCGCTATCCAAATACGACGAGAAAAGCTGAGATCCTTACGCGTATTGGTGAATATTACTTCACGATGTCGCAGGATGCCATCATGGGCTTTGGCGGCGGCATTCATTGGAAAGAGGCGCTGACGTATTACGAACAAGCCGTTGCTGAAGGGGACAAGACCTCGGTCTATGATCGAGCACTCTATCGAAAAGCCTGGACCGAGTATTATCTCGATCGCTATGGCGACATGATCAACGACTTTATTGCCCTGGTTGGGTACGCCGACCGAACTGAAAATGGCAGTGCTTTACGAAGTGAGGCCATCGACTTCATGGCGGCTGCTCTTGCCGAAGAAGACTGGGATCTCACCGACGATGTCAGTGTCGATCCAGATTACGGCATCAAGCGCTTTGACAAGTATTTAAAGACTGGGCAGGGCTTCGAAAACGAGGTTTTGCGCAAATTCGCTGATACGCTCTTCAACTACAATCGACTCGACTTGGCGGCGGAGGCTTATCAGACCTACCTCGACCGCTCAAATTGCGAAGAAGACGTGCCTGAAGTTCTCAAGATCTTTATCAATACCCTGAATCAGACTAAACAGAACGAACGTGCGACCAAAGAACAGGCGATGATCGGAAAACGCATTGGGCCTGATTCCAAATGGTATCGATGCCAGGAAAAAATGGGGAACCTCGAGGCCCTGGCTGCTGCCGACTCCGTTCAGCTCATTGCACTCAAGACCTCTATTGCTGCTTATCAGGACAAAATTGTTAAAACCGAGCAGGAAATTCAAAAATATACAGATATTATTGAAGATCCTTCGGCGACTGACGAAGAAAAGACGGTCGCAGCATATAAGTTGAACCCGATCAAGCAGGTTTATAATAACCAAAATATTGAGTTAGCTACGGCACTTGAGAGCATTTTGCGGCGTTATCCCGATTCGGAAGACAGCTACAATTTCCGTTATACACTCGGTCAAGCCTGGTTCAATGCCATGGAGTATCAGAAGTCGATCGACGTCTTCATGGGCATTCGTGACATCAAGAACGAACATTTTCAGCCGGATGTTGCGCGTTACGTTGCCGATGCCTGGGAACAGTTACTGCGTAAGAAAGCGAAATACCACGAAGAATTTGTGTACGCGTTACCGATCCAGGAAATTGCCGATCGCGTCAATGCGGGGGATTTGAGCATCAAAAAAGCTCCGATGAGTCTTCTCATTGCGTCTTCGTTGATCAGCAAGGTGTCGGAAGAGGTGATCACCAAGGAACACGAAGCGCGCAAGTGTAATAGTCAGCCGTTGGAGATGCCCAGTGACGTTGAAAAACTCGTGGAGGCGCGTGAAACGTTCAGCGCGATCGAAAACAGTTATGGTGTGAACGATTCGGAATCCAGTTTGGCGCCACAATATCGTTACGACAACGCGATGATCTATTACAACTATGGCAACATGGACGAAGCTGAAAAGCGCTTCATGCTGATCATCGAGAACAACCCGCATTCGGAGCACGCCGTCAGTGCGGCTGAGATCGTCATAGCCAAATACGAAGACTGCAACGAACTCACCAAGGTCGCGGAACTCTCCGAGAAGTTTGCGTCGATGAACCTTGGTGCCGATCAGGCTGATGCACAGGATGGCGAAATGCTCACGGCACGCTTTAATGACCTCAAGTATCAAGCCTTGTTCAAGATTGCGTTCCAGTTGTTTGATGACAAGAAGTATTTGGAAGCGGCAGCCGAGTTTTTACGCATCATCGAGGAAAACCCGACGTTTGAGCACAACAACTTGGCGCTCTACAACGCGGCGTATGCCTACGAACAGTTGAAATACTACGACAGCTCGATGCAGTTGTATCGTCGAGTCTTGAACGAGTACGGGCAGACCAAGGAAGCCGTCAATGCGCTCTTCCAGATCGGTGCAAATGCCGAGAAATTTTTCGATTTCGACACGGCTGTGGACAGCTTTTTGTCGCTCTACAACAACAAGAGCGAGAACTACCAGTCGTTTGCGCGTCGAGTGGATGCGCTTCGTTCGGCTGCACGCATCAAATTGCTTACCGAGGATCAGCTGGGGGCAGCCGAACTGCTCGTGCGCTATCACAAAGATTTTCCGCTTCAACCCGACGCACCGGGCTTTTACTACCAGGCTGGACGTGTTTACGCCGAAAATGGCAAGCTCAGCGAGGCTCAGAAGATCTTCAATCAGTTGCGTAAGACTTACTCGCAAGACGTCAAAGTTAGGCCCTATCTCATTGCGTCTTATTTGATCGAAGCGAAGGCACTTCGTGACAAAAAGCCCAAAGTGGCTCGTGATAACTTTGAAACGGCGGTCACGCTCTACCAGAATTCGCCCAATGCAGCGGGGGAACTCGGACGACTCAGTGCGGCAGAAGCCGCTTATAATCTCGTCGATATGGATCGTGAGACCTGGGCTGACGAAAAGATCACCGGTAAGATGAAGGCCATGATTGAAAAGCTCCAAAAGCACATGGCTGAGATGAGTCAACTGAACGCCAGATTTACGTCCGTCAATAACTACGGCGTCAAGACGTGGGCTTTGGCGGCGTCATACCAGCGTGCCAGTATGATGCAAGACACTGTGGATATGCTCGAAAACATCAATCGTCCGTCCGATGTGAAGAACGGCTCCGACAACCACCTCGCCTTCCTCGCTTCTATGAGTGATATGGCGACCGCAGCTCGTGACGCAGCGATTCAGGCTTACAAAGAAACGATCGAAGTTGGCAAGCATGTCCCGGGTGGTGCCGAGTGGATCCAAAAGAGCATCGACGGACTTAAACAGCTCGACCGAACCGCTTCGTCCCTCGAACGTATGTTGAATGCCACGACTCAGCACAATGCCGGTGCTATCATTTCGAACGAGGTTTGGCAGCAACACGTCGAGGACGAAAAGAAGGCCGTGGAAGCCGAAAAAGCGGCTGAAAAACGCCGTGCCGGCAATGTTAACGAGTCAGGAGAGGTAAAATGAGAATGCGAAAATACTGCGTTGCTCTGGCTATGACCCTGGTTTGTGCGCTTTCAGCCTGCTCGGGCGACAAAAACAAAGAGAGCGAGACCGCGGCGGATGCCGCCGAAAAAGCGGCGTCTGAAGTCAAGCCTGGTGAAAACGCGACGACACTCGATGCCGCCAACGTGACGTCAAAAGTGGACGAACCGGAGGCTCCAAAAGAGATCAAGGCGCTAGCCGACTACGAGATCGGGCTTGCTGCCAACCAGCGCATCGCGGCTGACCTTGCTGATGCCCAAAAACAAGCGGAAGCTGGCGACAAAGTGAAAGCCATTCAGACGCTTGAAGCGGCTGAAAAGAAAGAGCCCAAAGCTTTTTTGGCCCCCTTCAACAAGGCGCTCATCTACGAATGGTCGGGGCAAAGCTATGCCGCCGAAAACGCTTATATGAGCGCTTTGCGCGCGGAGCCCCATTTTTCACCTGCACTTGAGAATTACGTGCGCCTCAAAGTCGCCACCGGCGACGCGATTGGCGCCTACAACATGGCGTCTAACTATGTCGTTAATTATCCCGATGCGTTTGATCACAACGTTGCCCGTATCGAGGCCATGATCGGCTTAAAAAAATATGACGAGGCTATTCTTGAAGCTCGTCGTTTGCTCAAGATCGACGAAGCCAACCCGCGTCTTCGATATGAGATTGCCAATGCCGAGTTTCAGCGGGGACGCTATAACCTCGCTGAGTTTGTCGTTAAGGAATCACTTGAGATCGATCCTGACAATGTTGACGCGCTCTTTTTGCTCGCCAAAATTCATTCGAAGTTGAGTGAGACCGACTCGACCTATGCCGCCACGATCGCCTCTGAGCTCGACAAAGTCTTGACCAAACAACGCTATCATGCCGAAGCTCTGTGGATGCGTGGCGTCATCTTTTATCAGCAGAACGAATTTGCAAAGGCTGAAAAGACCTTTCGCATGCTCCTGGACATCTCGCCCAACCTTGTTGAGGCTCACATTAACCTCGCCAATGTCCTCAAAACGCTTAATCGTGGCCCCGAAGCCGAGACCCTGCTTAATAAAGCAGCCACGATGGCGCCCGCCGATCCCGAAGTCGATTTCGCTTTCGGGACGCTCTATCTCAATGTCGAAAACATCCAATTGCCGGATATTGACGAACTCGTACGTCTGCAGACGGCTCGGACCTATTTTGAATCGGCTGCTTCAAAAACGTCTGACAAGGCTGAGATCAAGATTTATAAGGGCTATATTCGCACGACCGATGACGCCATCGATGCGCTCAAAGCTATGCGTGAGGCCGCTGAGCTCTTTGGTGAGTAGAGGTTTCGTGGTCGAGGAGCCAAAAACTTGTTCAATCCTCAACTTTGTTTAGGAAAAACCGCCCCGTTTGGTACATATATACTGAGTGGGGGAATGTAATGGAACCTACATGTAGGTTCTGGTGCTTTATGTGACATCAGTGTGCGTGAGTTAGCTAAGTCAGTGTTATGCAATGATACATCGGTCAAAAAGCTGAAGAGTAAATACAATGAAGAAACTTCTTATGATATCGGCAATTTGTGTATCGTCAGGTTGTTTTGTAACAACGTGTGATGTTTCCTCCGTCTGGGCTGATGAACCGGAAGCTCAGGCAAAGACGGCTGAAGCTGCACATGGGCCGCTCGTGCTTGAGTTTGATGAAGAAAAAATGTCGATCGAGGCAGACATTCCGATGGTCGACCTCATACTTTCGTTTAGGGAACTTCAGGACAGGGAACATGATGAAGAATCGTCTTTCCTGAATGCTGTCATCGAATCGGCACGATGTGATCCGTTTTAGGGATGGAGGAAAGAATGCAATTGAGAATTTTGGTCATTTTGGCCTTCGTGGCTGCGATACTTTTGCCCGCTTGTCAGGATAAGAGCAAACAAGTATCGATCTTTTGCCAATCATATACTGATAATAATCTCAAAAATAAGCAAGTCAGCGAGCATGAACGTAAGATTCAGTATGATATGTGCGTTCATTGTAGGTTTGAATGCGAGGATAGATGTGGGCGAACTTCGTTGCGTTCATCTGGTGGCATTTCAACTGATTGCCAAGCGTGTCTCGGCTTCTGTTTGATGAATGCGCGAGAGTACGTTGATCCCGAATATGCGAAAGAAGTTCGTGAAAAGAGACAAGAGGAATTACGTAAGTCAACGCTTGATTTGGTGAGTGATATTTTGCCTAAACAGGCCCCCATGGACGAAGACGAAAATGCGCGTCGCCTTCAGGAAGCTATGGCGATCGTTGAGCAAGAAAAAGCGGCGTCTGGTGGACAGACTGACCCTGGGGCTTTTGTCAGAGCTTTGGCTGAAGTGGATCGTCGCGCGGCTGAAGCCAAAAAAGTTGAAGTAACAGAAAATGCTGGTTTGGGGGACTCTTCCGTCGTCGCCCCTGAGGCCGACGCTGCTCAACCTGCCGTCGCTCCGTCTGCAGCCAATGGCTTGTCTGACACAGCCGATACGGACAAACCTTAAACGTCATAACGATTCATGTAAAATTTCCGTGCGCTAGCATTCTTCGTTAGCATAGCACGCGTTCTGCTCACAGAATTTTCATGGATGAGCTGCTTGTGAGGATAGGAAATATGAAGATGATGAAACGGGTCTCGGTGGTCTTGGCACTTCTTTTAGCTGGATGTTCGTCGGCTCCTGAAAATGCTGGCGAATCGGTCGAAAATGTGCCCGTTGACGATACACTCAAACCATGGATCGCGCAGTTCCTTCAAGATAAGGACGTGTTGGATGTGTTGAATCGCGTCGACCTTGCTGGAACCGCCAAATTCGATGATGTCGTGGAAGCTTGCGGTGACGCAGCTTTGTTGGATGCTTGGAAAGCTCGTCAGGGGGCGCCCATTTTGGACACAAAGCAGGAAGTCGACCACGCCATTGCCATCTTGCAAAACATTCCGAACACAGGTTCCAAATACGTGCCTCAAAATCTCGAGCGTATCGTCGAACTTGCTCAGAATTACACCGATTCTGCTGTCTCTAACTTTGCGTGGACCGAGGCTGATCGCGACACACTTGCTCAAAATCTTCAAAAACGTGGTTACTCGCCCCAAACTATGACGTACGAGGTCGCTTGCGATCAGATCGTGGCAGCCCTCAAAGGTGACGATTGCAACGCCATTCTTGGACGTTATTGCACTTGGGTCAGCGATAAGCAGAAAGCCGACGCATCACGGGCGAGTGTGCAGGGAGAATTGAATGCACGAATGGCATGTGATCTGGTCGGATGGGCCAGGGCATTGAGACTGGATTATCCGCAAAATGACTACACGTTCGATGTGTTCAGACAATACATGAGCGATCAGTCTATCGCCGATATTCGCGTCAAACATTTTGTCGAAGAACTCGCCAAATCCGGTCCAGACAAGGCGTTTGCGCGCATTTCGCCGCCTGATGAGCAGTATGAAAAACTCATTGCCGCGCGCAAGATCTATCTTGATGCGATCGAAGCGGGGGGGTGGCCAAAGGTCGAAAATGTACCAAATAAGCTCGTTGCGCAGGTCGGAAAAGCCTACGCCTGGGCACCAGGCCTTAAGCAACGTCTCATCGCTGAAGGCTATACGGTCGGTGATCCAGAGTCGGACATCTTTGACGAGCAAACTCGCGCCGGTGTTGAACTTTATCGCGAAATGCACCAGCTCAATACCAAAAATCTCGTGGATCAGACATTGATCAAAAATATGGCTGTCCCGCCCGAAACACGTCTCGAAAACATCGACCTCACCATTCAGCGTTATCGCGAAGCCGCGGTCGGCTCGTTGCCATACTACGTCAAGGTCAACGTGCCCGATTTCTATGGCGAAGTCTGGAAAGATGGACAGCGCATTCGCAGGTTTAAGATTGTTGCCGGCAATAATAAGGTCGAAAAAGATCCTGAAACCAATAAGATCGTGCCAGATGAGAATCTCTATCCTCTGCACCCGAATCGTACGCCGCTTCAGACTTCCAAGATCAACGAAGTCATTTATCTTCCCTATTGGAACGTTCCAGCTCGCATTCGTCAGCAGGAGCTCGAGCCCAAACTTGCCGAAAATCCGAATTATTACGCCGAAAATAACTACGAAGAAGTGAATGTCGGCGATCCTAAGCTCTATTATGTGCGTGAACTTCCGAACCCCAAGAACAGCCTGGGGAAAGTGAAGATGATGTTCCCGAATCCGCACAACACCTATTTGCACGATACACCCGCCAAGGCTGCGTTTAACAATCCAACGCGAGCGTTGTCTCATGGTTGTATGCGTGTGCAGGATCCCCTCGAGCTGGCCAAGTTGCTGCTTGTCAATGATGGACAGTGGGATGAGCGCAAGGTCAATGCGATCTTGAATGCAGATCCGCCCGTCGAAGAGCACATTTATTTGAACCATCCAGTCGATGTGGATGTCGTTTATTTGAATAATCGTGTGGATGACACCGGCGTCGTGGCTTTTTTGAGCGACGTTTACGAATACGATGCCGTTCGACTTGGCCGCGTGAAGCTCCAAAAATTGCCGCGTCCCAAGGACTGGCCGCGTAAATGATCGTGGATTTGTATTTTTGACCAAACAATGTCCCCACGGCTGAACGGTAGCGTACTTGGTTACAACGCGGATGGGCATAAATGCCCAATTGCCTATTATTATTTTAGGCGCGGCTATTTCATACGCCGCGCCCGCGTCGCTTCTCCCTCGCTTGAGCCGCCCGTATCGGACGGCTCTACGCTCGGTCAATACGCGCCGCGTTTTTATGATTTTCGACACAATTTGTTTGATTTCCTCGACTGAACTGTAATCATACTTACAAAAGCCCCGTCCCTATTACTTGCGAAAAAAGGTGTATCGGTGTAATCTTGCTCCGCTATTTTTGTGACTCGCACAAGGAGAGTGTCATGCTAACGAATACAACCAGCTTGCTTGCACAGGCCGATGTGGCGGCTCAGGCTGCTGATCCTAATTGGACGCTGATCATCATACTAGGTGCCGTTTTCGTCATCCTGGTCATCTTCCTTCTGAAGCCTTTGAAGGATAAAAAGGCGATCGATGGTGATTCGGCCAAGGCGTTGACCGGGAATAAGAAAGCAATTTCTGCGTCTGATGACGTGAATCTCGAGAATTACGAAGAGAAGAAAGAGCAGCTTTCATTGGCAGAGATCAAGGCGGCAAAACGCCAGACGGCTGATGAAATGTCAAAAGAAGAGCTTCGTGAGCTTCGTAAAGAACGCCGTGCAGCGACGCAGACCGAGAAAGCGGTCAAGGAACACGACGATTCCGAAGAAAAACTGGATGCTGAAGCGAATGCCGATAAGGTTGAGACGTCGGATGCCTCAGAACAGGCGAACAAACCGGTGAATTTGGATGATGTCATCACCAAATCGGATGCAGATACGGGGGATGTTTTCTCCTCGCTGTTTGGTGACGCATCGGATGATCTCTCATTTGGTGATGATTTTGGATCTGATGGCGATGCTGAAGACGATGGCACGGTCATTCCGACCCTCGGTTCGGCTTTGATCCCGCTTGATCAGCTCCTTAAAGCCGCTGAAGAAGAAGGCAAGTCCGAAAAAGAGGCGCTCACGGACCTTTCAATCGAATTTCCGCCCGTTGCTCCGGCTGAAAAAAAAACACTGAATTAAACGCGAAAAACGCGACTGAATCCAAGGCACCGCAGAAAGAAGTGTCGTCCGAATCTGCGGTGACTTCCTCTAATGTTGTTGTGAAGGAAGACAAAGTCGCGTCTCATGACGACACTAAATCGGCTGATGAAAAGCCCAAGACCAAATCAGAAACGAGTGAGTCGGCCAAGCGCCTTGCGGATGGTCTGGTATCAACGCGTTCCAATGGTTTTATTGCGCAGATAGGCAAAGTCTTTAGAAGCAAGAAACATCTTGATGAAGACGTGATCGATCAGCTTGAAGAGATCTTGTTTACAGCGGATATCGGCGTCAAGACGAGTGAAAGATTACTTGAACGCGTGAGTGAGAATCTCCGTGACAAAGGGGATGGCGAAGCCGCCATGGCGCTTTTGAAAAGTGAAGTTCATGAGATCCTGAAAGCGTGTGAAGCGCCGCTTGAAGTTGGTAATGAGAAACCGCATGTTATTCTCACAATTGGTGTGAATGGTGCAGGAAAAACGACGACGCTTGGAAAATTGGCTGCAAAATTTGTTTCTGAAGGTAAAAAAGTGCTTTTAATTGCGGGCGATACATTCAGAGCGGCAGCCGTGGAACAGCTTGAAGAATGGCAAAAGCGCTGTGGTTGCGAAATCTACTGCCATAAACAGGGTTCGGATCCTTCGGGAACGATCTTTGATGGCATCAAATACGCGGAAGAACACGGATTTGATGTGGCGCTTGCGGATACCGCAGGTCGTCTTCATAACAACAAAGACTTGATCGACGAGTTGAAAAAGATCAACCGAGTTTCTGGAAAAGCGAAAGAAGGCGCGCCGCACCAGGTCATTCTCGTTTTGGACGCGACGAACGGTCAAAACGCGATAGCGCAGGCGAGAGAGTTTGGCGAGGCGGTTCCGTTTACGGGGATCATCCTGACGAAGTTGGACGGAACGGCTAAGGGTGGTGTGATCATCGGTATTTGTGAAGAATTCAAGAAGCCAATTTATTATGTAGGCATCGGTGAAATGATCGACGATCTTCGTCGATTTGAGGCCGACGATTTTTTGGAAGCGTTATTTTTAGAAGCATAAATTTAACCTGCGGCAGTTGCACAAAATCTTTGTTTTGTGATATAAGTTGGCGCGAACTTGCGTATGAAAAACGCGGGTGTGCCACAAAAAAGAAACTGTGTGCAGCTGTTGTTAACTAGGACCATTTACAGGAATGGTACGATGAGGAGCTTTTTGATGCGCCGTGTCCTCAATGTAGTTTTATTGGCATTGTTATTGATGGTGATGCCCGGCTTCGCCATGGGTCAGGATGAAGATCTTGACTCACTGGATTCGGGATCGGAAGATGGATTGGACGCCAGTGCTTCGGATGAAGGTGGCGAAGATATCTTCCAGAGCCGCATCGTAGTCAAGAGTCAGAAGAAGAAGAAAGAATTCAACGATAAGATTGTTGTTATTCAGCGTAAGCCATTTATGCGACGCAATCGTGTTGAGTTGGCGCCGATGTTTTACGGTGGCATCAACGACGATCTTCTTTTTCAGGTTGGCGTAGCAGGCCAGATCAACTATCACATTCTTGAATGGTTGTATGTTGGCGTGTATGGCGGTTGGCAGGACTGGCGTTTTGTCGATCGTAAAAGCAACAGTTTGAGTCAGGCCTATAGTGACGTGATCAACGCGACGGATGCAATTCCGACGACGTCGATCGTGGATGGCTATGTTGGTGGCGTTGTCGGATTTGTTCCGGTTTACGGAAAGTTCTCGATTTTTAATACGTCTGTCGTTCACTGGGATCTTTCGTTGGGTATCGGTGGCGGTACGGTTTATACGCGCGCTAATGGATTTGTGGGCGCCGGTTTGATCACCGTAGATCACCGTTGGTACCTTCTCAAATGGTTGAGCCTGAACGTTGGTGTGAAAGGCTGGATCTATTACGAAGATATTGGCAGCTACAAAGGCCTGTTTACACATTGGCAGGCTGGTGTGGGTATTGGCTTCTGGCTCCCGGCCTCCTGGACGTATAAGTCTGAATGGTAGTCGGTCGATCAGTTGCTGTTAGTCTTTTGGGTTTAACATGCGGGTAAGGTCATTCGCTGATCTTCTCGATATATAAGGATGGAATTACGCATGAAGCGGTTGATTAGCCTTCTGGCGTTGATCATATTATTTGCATTCGCTCTGCCTCAAACTTCTTTCGCCGCAGACGAAGAAGAGGGCGTTTCCAGCCTCGAAAAAGGCGATCCTATTCGTCACCTGATGCTGCTTCGTTCCGGACGTTTTGAAATTGCTCCGGGTGCCCAGTTCGGCGTCAACGAACCGTTCAATATGACGATCGGTTTCGGCGCTCAGCTGTCCTACTACTTCACGAACTACCTCGGGTTGCAGGCTTCTTTCTATTACAATCCTCTGCACTTGGATAATGACGAGATCGACGCTGTGGCCGCTTCTGACTACGATGCCGATGTCCGCGCAACCCTCGCGCTCGCTGAACCCTCCATGAACTTCGATGTGGGGCTCGTTTATACCCCGCTTATGGGTAAATTCTCACTCTTCGGCTGGATCCTCAACTACGATGTCCATATCTTCGGCGGCTTCGGCGCCATCATCATGGATTCTGTTTGCGCTGCTGGTGGGTCCGCTTGCGATGAAGCTAAAAATAACTCCCTCGAAGGGGCTAAATTCGCCGGTGTCATTGGCGTCGGGGCCCGCATCTTCTTCAATAACTTCGTCGCCCTTAACCTCGATATCAAAAACTTCCTTACAAGTTATGCCGATTTCTCACGTGGTCCTACGGATGATCAGGCGCACTTCAAAGATTTCGTGACCGGTAACGTCGGCATCTCATTCTTCTTCCCTGTTACCGTTTACATGTCTCGTTAAGACATTCCGTCTTTTCAAAAAAAGCGCAGGTTTCCTGCGCTTTTTTTTTCACTCGACGACTTTAACGTGTGATGTGCAAACACCTCGACGACTTTAACGTATGATGTACAAACACTTAGTATTGATCGCCTGCTTTGTTATGTTGCTCACGTCCTGCGCAACGACTGGGGCGAATTCGTCTGACACGGTTTCTGTCAGCGCGTTGCCGTCAGAAGCGCCTTTGACGGGCAACGTGACCAGACTGGATGACGCACTTGGCGATGCCTCGCGGGTGGCGTCGCCTGACTCTGTGACTGATGTGGCGTCGCCGTTTTCGACGGTCGTCGAGCTTGACGTCGCTGACATCGCGATGGATTCTGTCAGACGTCTGCACGATGACGTGTTGGTCATGAACACTGCGTCAGCCGGCAGTTTGCTCGTCGAAGTGCGTGCGGGTCAAACGCCCGTGGTGCAAACGATCTCGGAGCTCGGCCAGGTGGCGTGCGTGTCGACTTTGGATGAACCTAAAAGCCGAATAGCCATCGTCGAGCGTGACGCTAAAAAAGCCACGTTTAAGCTCATGATCTGGTCGTTTGATGGCGTCGATGTGGCGCATGCTGAACAGTATCACACGAAAACACGTGGTTATATGCCCGATCCGGGCAGTGGCTGCGCTTTTTTGGGGCCAAAACAGCTTGTGACCAAAGGCACGCGTTTACGCGATGACCGAACGCCATATTACGGCGTTTTTACGATCGACCCGCGCCAACTTGAATGGTGGTCGGCATTCGGTGAACACGTGCCAGACATTGTCGACAGCTGGTTCGAAAAGGACGAGCCCTTTGTGACGATGGCGCTGGTGGTGCGCGAGGATGGACAGGCGCCTCGTCAGCAGGACGCCTTGTTTGCTGTTCGCGGCTGCGACGTTGCTGCTGCGGACGCCGTGATGGGGTGTCAGCGGGGCGTCGCCGATCACCTCGTTCACGCGCCCAGCGGTGTGTTGGCGGTCAGCAACGACGGGTTGTGCGTTGCCAAGCTCGGTGAGACGCCCGTTTGCCTCGCTGATGGTGAAAAAGTTCGGCGCTTTCACGTGGTGGATGCAACGAGTGCCGACGTCCTTTTTGAGTCGGGGCGCCATGTTTTGGTTACTTCGCTCGACCAGTCGCCAGAATTCACCGAGTTGCCAAAAAACGAAGTCGTGCTGCTTAAACTCGACGCGCAGCGTTATCTGATCGCGGATCAACTCGATTGGCGTCTCAACCATGTTCGTCAACTTCGCGTCGCGCAAATGCGCACGGGATCCAATGAATAAACGGGTGGAAGGCCCTGCCGGGCGAGGGGGTAGCGGCGTATTTTTTTACGATCCCGTATGCGGGATCGTGGAAAAAATAGCCGCGTAGGGGGAGACTTCCCCCCACAGATCCAAAAAATGAATACAGCGTGTGACAAGACTGTCACGGCAAGTTGAAAAATGGGGTCAATTGTCCTCAATTTGCTTTGACGTGTAGGACGGATTGTGAGATTCTGAGGATCGTGTGCTTTTGACTTGGCCTTGGGAGGAAACATGGCGACACAGGGACGTTTTCCAGATTATATTAGCCCGACGAAGATCTCATATTTCGACGGGAAACCGACGACGATCCACCTTCGGAAGTGTCGCATCGTGACGCTTGAGGTGACGGATCGTCGCGAATGGACGTTTGAACATGGTTTGATCTCGATCGGTTCGAGTGATGACAACAACCTGATGATCCAAGGTGAGTCGATTGCGGCGCATCACGCGCAGATCATTCAGGAGGATGATGCGTATGTGATTCGTGATTTGGGATCGTCGACGGGCACGTATGTGAACCAGGTTCGCATTAAAGAAGCGTATTTGAATCCTGGTTGCCAGATGCGATTTGGTTCGGAAGAGTTTATTTTTCAGCCGCTGGACGAGGATGTTGCCGTTGTGCCGTCAAATGAAGAGAAATTTGGCGACATTATTGGTGGCAACGTCAAGATGCGTGAGATCTACGGCATTTTGGAAAAGATCGCGCCGACGAATGCGACGGTCGTCATTGAGGGTGAAACAGGGACGGGCAAGGAAGTCGTGGCGCATACGCTGCACAAGATGAGTTTGCGCGCCAAAAAGCCGTTTGTGGTTTTCGATTGCGGTTCGGTGCCTGAGTCGTTGATCGAGAGCGAGCTTTTTGGTCACGAAAAAGGGTCGTTTACCGGCGCGATCATGACGCGTCAGGGGCTTTTTGAGTTGGCGCAGGGCGGCACGATCTTTTTGGATGAGTTGGGGGAATTGGACCTTGATCTTCAGCCGAAGCTTTTGCGCGTGCTTGAAAACCGCGAGGTGCGTCGCGTTGGTGCTGCGAAAGCGATTCCTGTCGATGTCCGCGTGGTAGCAGCCACGAACCGAAAACTCGAAGAGGAAGTGAAGAACAATCACTTCAGAGAAGACTTGTTTTATCGTCTGTCGGTCGTTCGCATATTTTTGCCGCCGCTTCGTGAACGCATTGACGATCTTCCGTTGCTGGTCAAGCATTTCTTGAAGAATAAGTCGTTTAACCGCGACGTGAATTCGAATTTGAAACTTCGTTCGATCTCGCGTGAAGCGTTGAAGGCGATGCAGAATTACGATTGGCCCGGCAATGTTCGTCAGCTTTTGAACGTGGTGGAACGCGCGTGTTCGTTGGCGAATGGCGACTGCATCGAATTGTGTGACCTTCCCGAAGCCGTGGCAAAATGTGCGGAAATCGATACGCCGTCGGTGGTTGAGCCTTCGACGACGAATAATGCGACGAGTTCATCGGCGCCTGTAGCGGCAAATTCTGTCGCATCATCGGCTCCGGCACCCTCGCCAGAGTCAGATAAGGGCAGTTCCGAGTCTGCTAAGCCAGACGGTATGGCGTTTGCGACGTTTACGGATAAGACGTTTAAGGATGCCAAAGAGGCGTGGCTGGCCAGCTTTGAAGGCGATTACCTTCGCGCCGTTTTGGAACGCAACAATTATAATATTTCACAGGCTTCGCGCGAATCGGATATCGATCGTAAGTATTTTAGAAAGCTCATGAAGAAGTACGGCATTACGGCGCCTTCGAATTCGTCTGATTCTGAGGAATTTACGGAAGATGATTAAAAAACTTGCAAAAATCGCGAATTAGCGTAGAACAGTTCGCGGTTTTTCGCAGTGTTTTAGGACGTCTGCGTTTTTGTCATCCATCCATTCAGTGTCTCTTTTGGCACTTGAGTCAACTCATAAGAGTCACTTTTTTATTATTAGGAGCTCCACAATGGCCCGCAAATGCATGTTTACTGGTAAGGCCCCTCTCGTTGGCCACACAATTTCCCACGCTCATAACAAAGGCAACATGGTTCAGCTGCCGAATATGCAGTCTAAACGCATCTATGTTTCCGAACTGAACCGTTACGTCCGCGTTCGTCTTTCTGCCCGCGCTCTTCGTACGGTCACCAAGCTCGGTTTGATGCAGTACATGAAAGACTGTGGTCTTCAGCTGAAAGACATTGAGGTCTAAGTAAGCTTGGGCTTAAGCCTTAAAAAAGCACCGCTTAGCGGTGCTTTTTTTGTATTTTTCTGAGTTGTTTGAACGATCTGATGTCCGACCTGCGTTTTTCATACGTCCGTCATGTGGCCATGGTGTCATGGTTTGCGTTTTGTTGTATCGCGTGTGAAGCACAGCCGCCGTCAGTTGGCGATGGTACACCGAGTGCGTCGGCGCAGACGACGTCTGATGCACGTTTGAAGCGCTTTTTGACGCAGTCGCCCGAGCTCTTGTCGTCGCGTATCGCGACGCAGAGCGAGCACGACATGACAGCGCGTTGGAACGAGTTTTGGTCGGCTCGCGAAGCCCTTGTGCAGACTTATAACGCGGCCAAAGCCCGTGGGGAAAAGCCCAAACCCGTGGCGCGTCCTAAGCTGCCGGTCCTGGAAGACGCAGAAAACGTGTTTCCTGCTTGGCATCACGAAAATCTGATCGCTGAACTCTATGGGGTCGATGCGCATCTGCCCGTTTACCAATTCGTCGCTGAAGACGGCACGTTGACGGCCAAAGCGCAGCGTATTTTGTCGGCGGCTGAAAACGCGGACGAACACGCTTTGTCGCCCGAGCTCTTTGGCGTGACACAACTGCGTGGCGCGGCTGATCGCCTGGGTCGCATGCAACAGGCTTTGACCCAAAAAGACGGCTTGTCGTTGAACGACCATGAACTCGCAGCCATCGTACGGGCGTTTGAGGCTGGCTCCGTGCCAGGCTTGTCGGCGACTGAATTTCAGACGCTGCCCGAAAACGAGGCATTCACTCGCCTGATCGATGCGTTGGCAACCATGGAAACGTCGCCTGTGCCTCGTTTGAGCGCCGCGATCGAAGGTTGGACGCAACGCACACAGTATGTCCAGCGGTTTCGCGATCAACTCGAGTTCGCTTTCGCCGATCTGGCGCTGTTCTGGGCCGAGACTCTCAAGTTCGGTAATCTCGAAAAGTTCTCGAAGGAAGAATACGATAAATATACGACCGAGGCGGCGCCTAACGATATTCATCCCAAATACATGGCTGATATCGTCGAGGACCGTTTGCGCGTCGAATTTGAGGCACTGAGTGGCATCACAAGCGACGAAGACATGGCTGCGCACTTGGATGACCTGCTGCCGCATCACATGCAGTACGAGCGGCTTAAACAGGCTCGTCAGCGCTATCGACAGATCGTCGAAGATGGCGGCTGGAACGAGGTGCCGCCTGACAACATGAATGCCGGTGGACGCGCGCCGCTCGTCATGGCGCTCAAAAAGCGACTCGCTGCGGAAGGTTACTTCAACGGCGACGTTTCAAACGACCTGTTTGATGCCGATCTCACGAAGGCGATCTTGGCTTACCAGACGCACCACCAGCTCGATCTGACCGGCAAGGTTGATCAGACGTTTTGGCGCAGTCTGAACGTCAATGCCGAACAACGCTTGGCTGAGATCGAAGTGAACATCCGACGTTGGCATCGCACCATGTTCGTGCCCCGCGATCGCTATATTTATATCAATATTCCCTCGTTTACTGTCGAACTGTGGGATCAGGGCAAACTGGTGACGTCGCATAAGGTCGTCGTGGGCGCCTCAACGCGTATTTGCAACACGCGAACGCGTGAATGGGAACTCATGAATTCGACCAAGCTCATGCACGCGCACATGACCTATCTCGTGTTCAACCCGTATTGGAACGTGCCGCCGCGCATCGAAGTCGATGAATATCAAAAGCGCATTGCCGATGATCCCAAGTGGCTCGCCAATTCAGACTTCGAATACTGGACGCCGAAGGGCGGCGGGCGCGTGTTGCGCCAAAAACCTGGCCCCAACAATGCACTCGGCAAGGTCAAGTTGATCTTCCCCAATCGTTACAACGTCTATTTGCATGACACGCCCAAACAGGGCATGTTCGAATACTCGGTTCGTGCTTTTTCACACGGTTGCATGCGCGTTCAGGGCGCCATGGATTTTGCGCAAAAAGTGCTCGAACTCGATGGGCAATGGGATAAAAAAGAGTCCGAACGCTGGTTCAAGGAAAAAGGCGAACACGCGGTCGATCTCATCAACCCCATCGACGTGTTTATCGAGTATCACACGGTTACTGTGGACGACGAGGGACAGCCTTACTTCCTCGCGGACGTCTACAAAATTATTAAGAATCAAATTACGCCGCCTACGGCGCAGGAACGCGCGTGTGATCCCGCCGTCGACAAGGTCTCGAACTTCCGGGCTGGTGGCGGCGATACTGGTCCGTAGATCATCATTCATGGCGTTTGACGCCACTCAGGCGCACGCTCAAACATAGGAATCCTAAAATGGCTAAGAAAAAAGCAGAAATGTGTGGCTGCGGTCACGACGCTTGTGGCTGCGAACACGACGCTTGTGGCTGCGGTCACGACGCTTGTGGTTGCGAACACGACGCTTGTGGCTGCGGTCACGACGTTTGTGGTTGCGAACATGCCCATGGCAACAAAAAGCCGATCACGAATCCCGGCCCTGTGTTTAACGCGGGGCAGCCGAATGACAAGGGCGTCAGCCTCGGTGCCGATGTCGAGCAGGACATCGCGACCGAAATGAAAAAACGCTACAAACGCTTTTTGGCGCCGGATGAAGTCATCACGGCAAAAACGGAAGTCTGTCATCAGTTCGGTTATGTTTCGGCGCACCTCGAAAATGCCGATAAATCGTCGCTGATCGACGTCGAAGTCTGTGTGGAATGCGATCCGAACATGATCGAAAGCCCAATGGATGCGTATGACCGCGCGTTGGATACGATCGACGCGGTTTTACTCGACTTCTTTGACAGTGACCGCATTTCCCATTATTTGCCGATCTGGCAGGAATATCAGGTCGATGATCTGACCGCGAATATTCGATTTGAACACGTCAACAAGGCGTTAGACGACGAAGCCAGCGCATTTTTGCTGGCGCATGGCTTTACCGAAGGTGGCCTCGTGCCTGAACCTGAAGAAGACGCGGAGGAAGTCGTTGAATGCGTCGATGACGAGGATGACGACGAAGCGGATCCTTCGGACGACGAGTAGGGTTGCCAATCTGTATGGGTTTGGCGTAAAAGCCGCGTCGATTTTGACGTTGATCGCCGTGATGGCGTCTTGATTTGAACGAGCGTGACGTGCTTGTGCGTCACGATATAAAGCGACTGGACTGAGTTTATGCGTTTTGAGGACTTTGTTGGTCTGCGTTACCTGATGGCGAAGCGCGACCGAAACATGCTCAGCGTGATCACGCTGATTAGCGTGGGTGGCGTGGCTGTTGGGGTCATGGCGCTCATCGTGGTTTTGAGCGTTATGGGCGGTTTTGAGGCCGATTTTCGCGAAAAGATCATCGGTTCAAAGGCACACGTCGTCGTTTCGGCTGAAGAAGGCTACCTTGAGGACTACGTGAACATCATGGCACGCGTTCGACAGATCGAGAAGGTTGAAGGCGTGAACGCTTATGTCGAAGCTGAGGTCATGCTCAACTCGCCCACGAATCTTCAAACGGCGATCATTCGCGGCATTCAGGCTTCCGACATCACTTCGACGACGCGTATCGAGGAATACCTCGAAGAAGGCAAACTGGAATATCTTGAGAACCCGGACGCGCTTCCCAGCATCGC
Organism: Myxococcota bacterium; assembly: GCA_045643185.1. Classification (GTDB taxonomy): domain Bacteria; phylum Myxococcota_A; class Bradymonadia; order UBA4248; family UBA4248; genus RGIG464. The sequence goes on from JAZUKH010000089.1 coordinate 23,110, forward strand.
CACAGGCGGTTACGAGATCAAACGAGGCTCTTTGACATTGCAGAGCGACTCCGGTGACGGCGGTCTGTCGCCGGAACGCGCAAAAGCTTTGGAACGCGCCGGAGCCAAGGCTTCGGTGGCGTTTGCCGGCAGCAAACACGGTGCTTGGGTGGGCGGTAAAGACGTTCTGAAAGACGAAAAAGAGCTCATTAAAGAAGCTGAAGCCGCGCTCGATGCGCCCAGTACACCGCCTGAGATCATCGTCGATCCTATTCAACCTATGAAAGCGCCGGTTCAGGCGCGTCAGGATCAGATCGCGAAAGAAGACCTGTCGGAAGAAGATCGCCTTTTGCTCGAAGAGATCGGTGAAGATCGCTGGGTGACCGATGAACCCACGCGTATGCCAGCCGCCATTGGCGTGGCCGGCGAAGACGTCGTGTTCGATCGCGAGCCCACGGCCGAGATCGTCGGCATGACGGCTCAAAAACGTTCCATGAAAGCCATGCCCGGCTTGACCGACGCCGATGTTGGCGTGCGTCGCGTCGGCGGCATCATTTTGGGACGCGAGCTCAAGCAAAACCTCGCCATGTACATGGGCGGCGAAGTCAACGTCATGAGCCCGACCGGCGATGTCGGTCCCGCAGGGGGCCTGCCAAAGAGCCGACCGTTCAAGCTCGTCGGTTCATATTACTCGGGCATGTTCGATTTCGACGCGAAAATGGGTTACATCTCGTTGAGCGATGCCCAGGCTCTGCTTGGCATTGGTGATCGCGTCACCGGCATCGACGTGCGCTGCACCAGGGTCGAAGACAGCCTCGAAGTGCGCGACACGATCCGTGAAGCGCTCAAAGACATGGAAGGCGTCAAAGTCGATGACTGGATGACCCTGAATTCCAGCTTGTTTAGCGCCATTATGCTCGAAAAAGTGGCGATGTTCACGATTCTGACGTCCATCATTCTCGTCGCCTCGTTCAATATCTTGTGCCTGCTCATCATGATGGTCACTGAAAAAGCTCGTGAGATCGCGATCTTTAAGGCGATGGGCACCGCGACGCGCAGCATCATTCGCATGTTCGTCGTTCAGGGCGCCGCGATCGGCGTGCTCGGCACGATCATTGGCGCCGGCTTGGGACTCGGCATCTGTTATCTGGTCGCCGCGCTCGGCTTCAAACTCCCCGGCGGCGTCTATTACATCACGCAGATCCCTGTCACGGTCAATCCCTACGAAGTCGTGACCATCTGCGTCGCCGCCATCGTCATCAGTCTTTTGGCGACGATCTGGCCAAGTTACATGGCCGTAAAACTCGACCCCGTCGAAGGCTTGCGACACGAATAATTTGGATTCAACGCAATCCTTTGATTTGGCGTGAGGGGGAAGTCTCCCCCTACGCGGCTAGTTTTTTCCATGATGCCGCGTAGCAGGCTACGCGGCATCACGGAAAAAATACGCCGCTACCCCTTCGCCTGGCAGGGCCCACGACCACCGTGGCCGCTGAATACGCAGTTAAAATGCTTCCAAAAAATGCTAAACTATGACTTATAGGTCGTATGGCTGGGTGAGCATCACGGCTGAGATACAAGGAGGCACGACGATGGCTGAAAAAAAATTAAGACCAGGCGCATTGATTGAGTTCTACACAGAATTCAAAGAAAACCACGCGTATTACGTTGATAAAACGATGTTTATCGCACAGGTGCTGACAAATACAAGCAAAGTTCAGCTTTACACGCGCCCGCGCCGCTTCGGCAAAACGCTTTCGCTCACGACGCTTCACACGTTCCCCGCTTCTCACGATTACCTCGGCCGACCGTTTGATCCCAAAACTTACTTTGAAGGCCGAAAGGTCATGGAATGCGACGATGAGGTCTTGTCGCGCATGGGCAAACACCCCGTCATCTTCATGTCGCTCAAAGAGTGCTGCAAACCGACGTTTAACGAAAGTTTGAGTAAGTTTCGGTTCGCGTTTGGTGAAGCCGTAAGCGTTCATCATGCATACCTGGAAAAGGGGCTCATCTCAGAACAAGATCGTATTTATTACAAGGCATTGAATCAATTAGACTCTTCCAAAGAGATTTGCGAAAACTCATTGAGGCTGCTCTCTAAGTGGATTGAAATGGCTACAGGCATTAAACCCTATATTCTCATTGATGAATATGATGTACCGTTACAATCTGCATTTCATTACGGTTATTACGATGAAATGGTGTCATTCATCCGTTCGCTGTTTAGCAATGGCTTAAAAACCAATTCTTGCTTTGAAAAAGCTGTATTGACCGGATGCATGCGCGTTTCCAAAGAGTCCATTTTTACTGGATTTAATAATTTACGCGTCTATTCGATCGATTCCGAAATGGATGCGG
>JAZUKH010000090.1:0-2944 GCA_045643185.1 Myxococcota bacterium
CTCATCCCACTCCTTCAAAACAAAGAAGCGTGAGGATTAACCTCGTAGATTTCTCTACATAGACACTTGATGTTGTGATGAATCTCTCGATTCATCGCCCATATCTCTATCACTTTCTTCTTTTCAGTTTTCATCGTGTCAGCAGGCTTGGTGCCCGTTGACGAGGCGAGGCTTATACGCGCATCGGAGATACGCGTCAACTTTTTTTTTAATTTTTTTTTCGTTGCATCCGATCATCGCCGTCGCCACAAAGTTGCATACACCATCATTTCGTTATACAAGCCGCGAATGGTTATTTCGGAATACATCCATAATATCGTGGATGCGCTTTACTTAAGGTATCGTTTTGAATCAGAAATGCCCTAATTGCCACAAACTCCTGCCCGAAGGTAGTCGTTACTGCAATGCCTGCGGCTATGACATGACCATTTCCATGTCTCCCGACGGTATCCTGGCTCCAAACACGACGATTCGCGGCACATATATCGTTGAGCACATGATCGGTGAAGGCGGCATGGGCGTCGTCTATGCCTGCCGACACAAAACCCTCGAAAAACAATACGCGCTCAAAGTCCTAGAACCAAAATACGCCCGAATGACCTCACTCCGAAGCAGATTCCTGAGTGAAGGCAAAATCCAGGCAAAGCTCTCCCATCCACACATCGTCAAAGTCATCGACGTCATTGATAACGAAAAAGACGGCGGCACCAGCAGCTTCCTCGCCATCGTCATGGAATTCGTCAAAGGTAACTCGCTCGACCACATCATCGAACGAGGACCACTCTCTGAATACGACGCAGTTTCGATCGCACTCGTCGTGCTGGATGCACTCGGTTATGCCCATCACAACGGCATCGTTCACCGAGACATGAAGCCCTCAAACGTCATGATCAGCGACGAACTCGCCCGCGATGCCCTCTACAATGGCGTCAAAGTCATGGACTTCGGCATTGCCAAGCTCCTTGATTCCGAGTCACAGTCTTACACCATGACCGGTTCCACCATCGGAACGCCGCTTTACATGCCGCCGGAACAAATCGAGACACCAAAACTCATCGACGAACGTGCCGACCTCTACGCCATCGGAACTATGCTTTACGAGCTACTTTGCGGACGTACGCCCTTCGCTGAGTTCAAAGAGTTCAACCTCTTTAAGGCGCAGCTCGAAATGAAGCCGCCTTCGATCAAAAACTATCGAAAAGACATCTCCGACAAGCTCGAAGCCATCATCATGAAGTCTCTCGAAAAGAACCGTGATGACCGCTATCCAAACGCGGAAGCCTTCCAGCGCGCGTTGCTCAGCCTCGGCGGATACGATGACATTCATCTGTTCCTGAATCCCAATGACGGCATTGTCGTCTCGACAAGTAATCCGCTTTTGCAGAAAAAAATTCAAAACGCGGTCAATCGAAGCGCCAAAGACAGCGAAAAATCTCCACAAAAGGCCCAACACGAAAAAGAATTGGCAAACGACATCAAACAAATGTTCGAAAAACAGATGGTTGAACAGTCGTCTGACATTCAACCAACCGTTGACGTCAACGCATTTGCCCAAAATGAGCCTCAAAAACTGAATGCTGCCAATGCTGCGTCAAACAAGTCTGTTGAGCCCGAAAAAGCTGCCAATGCCGAAAAAAAACCGCGTCGAAAATCGCGCGACGAAATGGCTTATGCCATGACAGCTGATCCTTCAGAGTCAATGCCAAAGGTCGCCAAGTTGGCCCCCCCCGCAAACGATTCCGAAGCGCCTCAACGCGTCAAAGAAAAATCAGAAACGGCTGATCGTGTTAGAGCTGCTCGAAAGAACGAAGCCAGAAAAGCAGCTGCCGAAGCGACTGACAAAGTCAGCGACGCCAAACCTCGTACCAAAACGAGTGCCGACAGCCCCAAACGCACCGACGCCAAAGACAAATCAACGCGTAGACCTCGCCCAAACCAGGGCGAAACTGGAAAACGCCATGAAAGCCAAGCCCATGTGGTGCCTCAACCATCTGCAACAGCCACGGTCAACAGCTTGGAAACGATCTCCAACGAACGTCATCCACTCAGACTGGCGCTCATTCTGGCGTTTTTGATCTTACTCATTCTGTGCGCAGCCAGTTTGGTCTATCGACAGGATACCAACATGGCCCCCGCGATCACACCGGCAGAAACGACGACCGATCATGTCGAAGCCGCTCCCCAAGTGGAACTGGACATTGCTCACACCGCCATTGCCGAAATTCAAACACCTTTTGGGCGCATGACCCGTGTGCCTCAAACCAAACACAAAGTCAGCACGTCAGAACAACCCGTTGAGCTGCCGCCGTTCGACATCGACCAGACTGAGGTATCACACTATCAGTATCAACGCTGCATCGACGCCGGTAAATGCGCACCGCTCGGTTACGAACCCAAATCCATGACCCACCCCGTTACCGATATAGGCTTTGCAGCTGCACAAGCCTACTGCGAATACGCAGGCAAAAAGTTACCTACGCTCGAACAATGGGAAGCCGCGGCACGTTTTGGCAATGCGGACGACGAATCACCCAATCTATCCTGCCCGCTCGTCTTGTACGGCGCCAACAGCGCCTGCAAAAAACAAAATCCGAACCATCCTGAAAGCGTTTTCAGTCGACCAGGCAACGCAAATGCCGGTCACCTGCGCAATATGCTCGGCAATGTCCGCGAATGGGTCAATACGCCTGATGCCAATCAGAAACAAATGATGACCAAAGGCGGCAGCTATTTGACCAAAGCCGCCGACATGACCATTAGTGCCAACCAGCCACAACCAACCAATCAGGGCGCGCCCGACCTTGGGTTCCGTTGCGTGAAATAACGTCCTCGGCCCCGCCAGGCGAAGGGGTAGCGGCGTATTTTGAATTATTTCTGTAGAGACGTGCGGTCTGCACGTCTCTACAGAAATCCAAAATAGCCGCGTAGGGGAAGGCTTTCCCCT
>JAZUKH010000091.1:0-11697 GCA_045643185.1 Myxococcota bacterium
TCTCGCACAGGCCAACGCCATGAACTCCATGTTGGCGGTCGGCGCAAACCTCGATAATATGGATCTCGACTGGTCGTCCTTCGACGCCAATGCAGCAGCTGCAAGCGCTGGTTACGGCATGGGCATGGTCGGCGGCGGCGGCGGCGGTGCTGCTATGGGCGGCTTCGGCGCTGGTGGCTTCGGACCTGGTGGACGTGGCGGCGGCGGCGCTGTCGGCGCTGCGGCTCGTTCGCACGCCGGTAACCTCGGCGCTAAAGGCGAAGGCGCTCCTAAAATGAAAGCTCTTAACCCTGATGTCTCCGGTTCACTCGACAAACGTGTTATTCAGAAAGTCGTTCGTCAACACTTCGGTGAGCTCCGTGCTTGCTACGAAAAAGAACTCGCTAAGGTCAAAGGGCTTAACGGTAGGATCAGCGTCACTTGGTTGATCTCCATGGACGGTAACGTCGCAAGCGCGGTTGTCACCGAAACCACCATGAAAAACAAAAACGTCGAAAATTGCATTGCGAATAGCATCAAACACTGGCGTTTCCCAAGACCCAATGGCGGCGCAGCTTGTAAGGTCATGTACCCGTTCGTCTTCGAAAGCGGCGGCGGCGATAAATAATTATCTGCTTAAACACAAAAAAGGCGCTATCCAAAAGATAGCGCCTTTTTTGTCATTAAAATTTTGTCTCGTGACTTCTCAAACGTAATTTTCATGATCAGATTGTGACATCCAGCCGAGGAAGCATTGCCTGGTCAGTAATTCCAAATCTCAGTCGCCGAGAAGTCAAAGGCAGGCAGGCTGAGATGGGACGCAAGTAGAGACGTGCGATCCGACAACAATGACGTGTTGTCCAATTGCAGGCGGTCCGGCCTTGGAGACGTGCGGTCTGCGAGTCTCCAAGGAGCAAGGTGTCGCAACCCCCACCAGCTTGGACAACACGGTATGGTCGGTTTGTCAGCGCGCCTACGACGGGTCGCAACCCCCACCAGCTTGGACAACACACTTATTCAGCAAACGCCGCCCCCATAAATCGGCGTTTTAATGCCACGACGCGTTCTGCCGCTTCAAAGATCCGTGCTTCAAGTACCGGATCTGCTTTGGCTTCTGCGACCAGTTGTTTACATAGCGGCGCCCATAAATACTGTGACTTGCAGATCAGGAACATGTCGACACCAGCACGCAGCCCCAGTAAAACCGCTTTGAGAATGCTAAAATGGTCAATAATGGCGCTCATTTCAAGGTCATCACTCACAATGACGCCCTCGAAACCTAGTTTTTCACGCAGCAGACCATGCACGATCGATGGCGCCAATGTAGCCGGAAAACGCTCGCCCATGCCCTGCATGATTATGTGTGCAGACATGATCATCGGAATGCCAGCCTTAATGGCAGCCTCAAACGGCTTGAGTTCAACGGATTCAAGACGGCTCAACCCATGCAGGATGACGGGTGAATCTGTGTGAGAATCTGTGGCCGTATCGCCGTGACCAGGAAAATGCTTGCCACACGGAATGATGCCTTCATCCATGAGCCCCTGCATCATCGGAATGGCGTGTTCGATCACAGCTTCGGGCGTCGTACCAAAAGCACGATCACCGATGATCGGATTCGCCGGGTTAGTGTGAATATCCAATACTGGTGCAAAATCGAGGTTAAAGCCAAACGCCTTGAGCTCACGTGCCATATCGCGCGCGTATTCGCGCGTTTCTTCTACCGACAGCTTGCCAACTTCGGCTGCACATGGCCGTTTCGCCAAACCAACATTTTCAGAAAGGCGCTGAACCTTGCCGCCTTCCTGATCAACCGCAATCAGTGCAGGAATACGCAATTTCATGGTGCTTACCGACGACGTAAGCTGCTTGAGCTGATCCGCATTCTCAATATTGCGACGAAACAAGATCACGCCCCCCACTTCACCTTTCATCAAGGCACCCACGAGGGGAACCGGAAGTTTCGTTCCTTCAAAACCAACCGTAAATAACTGACCAACTGCTTGTTTCAGCGTTAATTCACTCATATCACTATACTCCAGTCTCAGACGCAGAAATTGCGCCGAAACCCTACAATATCATATTTTACGACATACTGCGAAATACGAGCATCAAACAGGCGCCTACGCTCCAAGATCAAATACTGAAAGCGCGAACACAAAACGTTCTATGCGCGGATCATGCAACACATTTATAATTACAGTAACCCATAAAGGCTCAATGCGATTACGATCCGTCGACAGATCATCATGATCATCTAATAATTTATTTTATATAATTATGATTGTGAATTTTTCACAAAAAAAAAAGCTCTATCAAACAATGTAACATTTGAATTTTGCGACATAACGTTCGCCGAGCCGTATGTATTACAAAATTATATATCTTGCAATATTTCGATACTCGACCGTCGTAAGATAAATACAATCGCAACACAGATAATCAACGTTGGATATCTTCAACAAAGTGCGTGAGATCAAAGCGTGAGAAAGCGCTCGTATCGTTCAAGCACGCGCTGATGCACATATCTGAAAACGAAGTTTGCATTCTGCACTGGAGCGTGTTAAGATGAAAGCAATTGTGGTTGGTTTTCTCACCAACCTTTGATTTTTTGATTTATGAACATATCCTTCTCTTTCGAGGAAGGATTTTGGCTTGAGTCATGTGCTGTTTATAGTGTGAATTAATCAGACGATACAAAAATTATCACCGATACTGTTGTTTTGATGCCGCGAACATCGCGTGGTGTTTGAGGTGACTTGCCAAAAAAAGCAGTTATGAGAACCATCAACAAATCAATGACAAGGATCGTTTTTTAACATCTGTCATGTACCTATCGGTGATGAAACGATATACTCACGAAATTTCTGCCAATAACCAGGAGCTGGTAGCTCTTTATGCCGAGTCGGCATTCAAAAACGCGGGAGCATTATGCCAAAAATGATGAATGATTATGAAATTGCCAAGCTGCTTCTATCCCAGTTGGAGTACGGCAAACCAACACCGTTAAAGGCCTTGGTCAATGCGACAGGGATGACATACAACCTTTTGATGCCAGCCCTTCGTCCATTGATCCAGTCTGGCCTCATTTCGCGTTCTTCAGACGAACGCGGCGTAATCTACACGCTTCGTCATCTGGAATACGAAAGTGACCTGGAAAAGATCTATGGCATGTCCGGCGCGAGCTGTGAAGTCGAACGCGCGCCCCATCCAACCGCAACATCGAACGACACCGAAAGCGCGTCTGATGTGCGCAAATCTGCGGTATGGCGTTCAGCGGTACATCGACGTGTCTCAATGACCAACGTGTCATCGCCTTTACCCATGGTTCCAGAGAGCAACGCGTCGTCCAACGCAGTCGATTCCGACACAGCCCTGACAGCAGCCCGTCGAAGCAGCACCGAACTGCCGTTCTTTGACCGAAAGATCTCACAGCAGATGACGGCCAAAGCCATTCCTTCGCGCGACATTCCCGTGTCTGGTTCGTTCAAGCGCATTCCCTCGTCGACGACACTCAGTGGCATAAACAAGAGCGTCTACGTCAATACCGTGTCGAACACGTCCAAACCTTCGGTTGCGCCCTCGCGTTCCATGTTTACAGGCATGCCGCCGCAGTCCTTCAACCAGGACATGCACCGAACCGACACCAATTTCAAACTCACGCCTGTCAGCGAACTGCCTGAACGCACGGCCCCCATTCTCGCGCATCACTCAACCGCAGCGACCCGCGAAGAGTATTCCGAAGACATGATCCGCACGATCTGCCAGGACAATGACGTCAGCAACGCGCTCAACCCGATGCTGCCGCTCATCGCGATCAGCGACGATACGACCTCCCATCAGCTTTGGTCCTCGTTCTCGGCACTCGCCAACAGCGGCGGCGGCTTCATTCTGCTCGGTGTTCGAAAACACGGCATTTCTTACCGTTTCAACAAAATTCCGTCTCTTGAAGACAAACTCAAAATCATAGCCAAGGAATTCGGTGATCGCTCCATCATTAGCGATTCACCCAAAGGCGGCGACTTCATCAGAGTCTGCAGCGAAGGAAAAAGCAAAAAGCAGTTCATCACCATCATTGTCAACCCCGACATGATCGAAAGACTGCCCGTCTATACCAAGCTGGATTCCTTTGGCGACAAGCGCGATGGATGCTACTGTCTCAAAAACGGGGAAGTCACCCACTGCAGCGAAGACGAAACCAAAGCGCTCTGGAAACGCTTTTACCTCCTGGAATACAATGCGGATTGGGATCAAAGCGGCGAAATGCTCGCGACCGAGATGTCACGCAAGCTTTCGCTCGAAAAGATCGAGCCGCCTGAAGGTGAAAAGCCCTATCTGACCACCAGTCAGATCAGCAAATCGGATCGCAAAACCGATCAGGCGCCCAACACACAGACTGTGGTGGCGTATGATGAGGATGGTGAAGTCATCTTCAGCGCCGATACACCAGCTGCCCCGATCCCAGCGATCGAAATTTCAAAATCCAAAAAGGACGAGGCTGAAAACAAAAAACATCGAAAACCGGTGCAGGGCTCCTTTGCCATGGAATATGACAGCCGACATCCAGACCACATCAATCCCGCAGAGATCGTGGCTGAACGCCGCAAAAACGAAGAAGAAGCACGCCTGGCTGAAACAGCCAAAGCAGCCAGCACGACCTGCGCACAAGCGGCGCCCGAAACCAACGTCGAAACGCCGGTCAAATCAAACTTCAGACACAGTGGTGCCTTTGGAGCAGTCTCGCACGCCATGGAATACGAGGCGTCAAATAACCAGGCGGCGATATCCGCCAACGACGCCATCAAGGCAAGCATTCTGTTCAGCAGCGATATTCGTGGTCCGAAGATCCGTCCAAACGAACTCGCCGCAATCCGCGCACGCATTCCCGATGTCCAGTCAACACTCTTCGATATTCCGCATTCGGAAAAAATGGTTCGCGAATCCCGCGCTGATAAGTCTGCACAAGATCAGGCAAACAAAGATGCCATGAACAAAGCGATCCTTGCAGAAGCACGAAAAGCCGACGAAGAACGCGCTGCTGCTGAACGTCGCGCCAAACTCGCCAAACAAAAGGCCGCACTCGAAGAAGCACGCACTCAGAAGGCCGCGCCCGTCAAAACGACCAAGTCCAAAGTCGTCGAAGTCATGCCGGCGGGCATGCCGCCGCATCTCAACGATGACATTCGTCCACAACTCGAAAAACTCGCCGAACCGGCTGTCGAATTCTCACGTCTGCCGGCTGCACGACTCAGTGCCATCGCCATCAAGATCCTCAAACTCGCCAGTCTTTCGGTGCAGGAACTCTCCGAGATCCTGCACAGAACACCCGTCTCTGTGCGTAAAAATGTCATTCAGCAACTCGCCGATGACGAACACCTCAAGTCACAGGGCAAATATTACTACTACGAAGAATAGCCCTGACGACGTCACCAAAAAACGCGACGCGTATTTCGCAACGCGAAATAGCGCCGCGGCCTGACCGTATCGGCAACGCCGATAGGTCAGGCAAATATCCAAAACTCTCACAAAATGGCTTATCCTCACGGGGCTCTGCTTTTACACAATTTATTATGTAAGATAATGTAGGTTTTGTTCGCACTTTATCTTATATAATTACATAATTTTACCTTTATACAATTGACTTAAAATCGCAGATTGCCTAAAGGTTTCAGGCTATCGCGCATGAAAGGTGTGCCTTGGTTCTATTGATTCTGCGACGTTCAGCACCATATTTAATGGTTGACTGATGTTCGCCCATTTGGAGTATCGAAGGATGAAAGCAAGAAATGAATTGTGGATGATCGTCAGTCTTTTAGCCGTCATGGGTTGCTATGGTTGCGACGATGGCCTTGACAGCGAAAAGCTAGATTGTAGCAACAACGGTTCTGGATGCACAAAAGGCTACATTTGCCAGGAAAAAGATGGCGAATTTATGTGCCTGCCGGACAATTGCGTAACGTTGGGCTGCCAAGGCGATAAAGTCTGCAATGACGATACGGGCGAATGCGAAATGCCGGCAGCAGAAGGCCAATCCTGCAGCAAGGGCGAGTTGAAGTGTAAGGAAGACGAGCGCTGTAATCAGACCACGGGCAATTGCTATAAAGTTGATAGCTGCCTCACAAACGGATGCCAAGACGGCTACACCTGCAATAAGACGAGCGGCCAATGCGAAAAGGATGACACGCCCGCAAAGACCTGCAAAGAGACGGGATGCGAGAGCGGCTTTGCCTGCAACGAAGCCACGGGACGCTGCGAACAGGATGCCGACGATTCAACGCTCACCTGCAAATACACGGATGGTTCAGGCTCCAAAATTGTGTTGAAAGGCAAGGTGTTGACGGCCGATGCAATCATCGAAGGCGGCATTGTCGTCGTTGATGGGCAAACGATTGCCTATGTCGGCAAAGAAGCAGATGTCGACGTCGACATCAGCGATGCCAAGATCATCGACTGCACGGGCTCCGTCATTTCAGCAGGTCTGATCAACGCGCATGACCACATCACCTATACGAATCAACGCCCTGGCGACTGGGGCGAAGAACGATTCGCGCACCGCAACGAATGGCGTCTCAAAGACAACGGCCATACATGCCACAACGCGGCAAGCACGAAAAACAACGAAGTCGGCGAAATGCGTCAGCTCATGTCGGGCTCCACGGCCATCTTCGGTTCGGGTTCCGTCAAAGGCTTGATGCGCAACATCGATAAGGAAAAGATCGGCAACGTCACCGTCACCTACCAGACTTTCCCGCTTGGTTCGTCCAAAACGCTCTCATCGGGCTGCAAATACGACTACGCCACGAGCGAAGGCCAATTTGGTCCGCACATCGGCGAAGGCATCAACGCCGGCGCGCTCAACGAACTTGTCTGCCTCAGCAGCGATGAAAACGGCGGCCGCAACATCTTTAACGACAAGCTCGCCATCATCCACGGCGTCGCCGCTACGCCAGACATCATTTCTGCCATGGCCGCAGCGGATTCCAAGCTCATCTGGTCGCCGCGCACCAACATCTCGCTCTACGGTGACACAGCCATCGCCCCACTCTACGACGACCTCGGCGTCACCATCGCGCTCGGCACCGACTGGACGGCTTCCGGCTCCATCAACCTGCTCCGCGAGCTTCAGTGCGTTGATAACCTTAACAAACATTATTATGACAACCATTTCACCGACAAACAGCTATGGGAAATGGTCACGATCAACGGCGCCAAGGCGTTTGGCCTTCAAAACTCGATTGGCGACCTCAAAAAAGGCATGCTCGCCGATATCGCCATCTTCCAGGAAACCGAAACGAACAAAGATTATCGCGCTGTCATCGATGCCAAGCCCCAGAACGTACAGCTCGTCATGGTTGGCGGCAAGATCGGCTTTGCCGACAAGAACCTCGTCAAATCAAGCAACTGCGAAGAAGTCAATGTCTGCGGCACCATGAAGAAGGCATGCCCCAAGGATGTCGGCTCAGACAAAACCTGGAGCGCGATCCGCAACGCCACGCTCAACGCCGAAGACGTGCCCTACAACAACAAAGACCGCAAAGACGAGCTCATCAACGCCAAATATGACCTGTTTTTCTGCGATGTGCCTGAGGACGAACCGACTTGCACGCCGCTGCGTACGCGACCGGCCGACACGTCAAGCCTCAACTCGACCGTTTACGAAGGCGATTACTCCGACCCGAACGACCAGGATGGCGACGGCATTCCCAACGACAAAGATAACTGCCCGAACATCTTCAACCCGATCCGCCCGCAGGATAACGGATTCCAGTCCGATATCGACGAGGACGGCATCGGCGATGTCTGCGACCCCTACCCGTTCTGCAAACAAAACGACGCGAGCTGCCCCAAATTCGACCCGAATGACCGCGATGGCGACGGCATTCCCAACGCCACCGACAACTGTCCCATGGACGCCAACCCCGATCAGCTCGATAGCGACGACGACAAGAAAGGCGACGTCTGCGACGAATGCCCCAACGATGCCAACCCCGGCGACCTTCGCTGCCCCCTCAAAACTCAAAACACCATTCAGGAAGTCAACGATATCATTGACGATCGTTGCGATGCCAGTGGCAACTGCGTCGTTGGTGAACAGGAAGTCCTCACCGAAGGCGAAGTCACGAACATCACGACCAAGGGCTTCTTCATTCAAGATGCCAATGCCTCCGAACTCGCCCGAAGCGGCCTCTACATCTATGTTGGCACCCTGCCGAACGACATCAAAGTCGGCGACATCGTCAGCGTTCAGGGCTATGCCACGAGCTACAACGGCCTCACGCAGCTCGGTACACCGCAGTATAGCGTGACTGGCGAGTCTGAAAAGCGCATCGCGCCAAAAGCCATACCGGCCACGGCTACCAACCTCCGCGACTACATCGGCACGCTCGTCGCCGTCAACGGCGCCACGATCACGCAGGAAACCAAGGACGAAAAAGAAAATATCATCTATCCGATCGCCACGTTTGGCAGCGATACCCTCAACCTTGCCAGTTTCTACTACGCCACCTGGAATCTAAAGGATGCCAAAAACCAAGTCGCCATCGGCAATTCCTACGCTTCCGTCGCAGGCATCGTGGTTATCGACCAGAAAGCCTACAAGCTCTCACCGCGTGACAACAACGACCTCGTTGAAGGCATCGCGATCAGCGACGTCGTTGCGAGCAAAAACTACGTTGCTGTGAATGAGACATTCGAACTGACCATCACCGCGAACGCCGATGTCCCAGAAGACATGAACCTCGAATCGATCTCGTCGAAAGCCGTAAGCTGCTCGGCCACTAAAATCGAAGCGGGCAAACACGAAGCAACCATGAACTGCGAAGTCGTAGTACACGACCTCGGACCGGCCAACATCACCGTCAAATATGGTGACGCCGAATACCCAGTCACCGTCATTGTTTACGATCCCGACGAACCTGTCTCGGTTGCGGCAATCACGACCGACTATGAAAACGTCTCAGGCAAGATCACCGTTCCAGCTGCAGAAGAATTCGAAGCCATTATCACGCTGTCGCGCCCGGATCCCGAAAATGACACAACCGTCGAGTTCCTGAGCGACGATGAAAACATCGTCAGCGTTCCCGCCAACGTCGTCATTCCCAAGGGCGAAACAGAAGCAGAAGTCACGATGACCATACAAACCGAGGAAGCCGGCAAATCGGCCAAGGTCACGGCCAAGATCGGCGAAGGCGCCGCCTATGAAATGGAAATCGTCACGAGCGAACCCCGTCCGTCCTTCTCCATTACGCGCAGTGTCGACATCGCCGGCTCAACGCTCACTGGCTCCGGCTACACCTGCCTTTATAAACAAGAAAACGTCGACAGCTCCCAGACGACCGTCACGGCCCTCGGCAACTGCGACAAGTCGCGCCCCGGCATCTCCATCAACTCGAACAAGCTCTCAACGGGCGTCGGCGTGACCATTGCCCCTGTCAGCGGCGTCGGTGTCGTCACCGTCCAATACGCTGGTTGGGTCAAAAACGGCACCGAAGGCCAGATCAACGTCACCGTCAGTGATGGCAACCCCGACAACGATCAGACCAAAAACTTCAAAGTCAGTGGCAACGACGCCAGCGATGTCAAAACGGTCGACCTCGAATTCAATATGTCAAAAGCCACGTCCATCCTCATCGCCGCTCCAAATGTCGACACGGATGACAACGCCATCAACCGCGTCACCATCAAAGGCGTCAAGTGGACGACCAATAAATAATTATCATAATATTAATATTTCAAATTTTCCCAACTCGAATAAATATTTTGTGTTGGGACCTCGCGGCACATTCATTGCCGGGAGGGCTCCGGCTATTCAGGCCCCAAAAAAGCCCCGATCGGGGCTTTTTTTATGGCCTGAATACGCCTCCGCATGCTGTCGTCGATCGCCTAGGCCTGTCGCAAAAAGAGATTCCAATGCAGTCCCACGCGTTGCGGTTGAGGATAGCCCCGACCAGCCATCCTAGGCGTATATGCGCCATAGGATGGACTTTCAAAACTCATATTGAGCGCACAACGAATTAGAACTCAACCCATTGGTCATCCGGAGCATCCAGATCAAGTGTCACATTGCCACTGGCATCAAGCGTCCAGGGCGCATATTTGCCTTCTGGCAGATAAATCGAATTCTTCAGATTTTCATTCAATATTTTCACAGTTTTTTCTTTCGATTCGAACTTAACCGAATTATTGCCTGTAAATGTTATCGTGTCCTTATATACCGAATCGTTAAATACAAACTGTGAATAAGAGCCATATAACGATGATGAAAAACTGGTAAAATATGAGTTGTACAAATACAGATTATTGAATCTAAAGATAAATGAAGTGCCAAATTCTGAATTATAGAATATTATATTACTCCAAGTTCCAGCGCTGGAACTACCGCCTGATTTATGTGAATCAGAAATGCCTAAATCTGAGTTCTTCACGGTTAAATTACTTTGGTTATAAAAATAACCAATAGATTTATTGGTAAGATTCCGTATCCTCATTCTGTTGATACTCATTTTTTCAGAACCAGGACCGCTCTTTTCTACAAAATTGCTATACGTTATCAAGTACATTGAATTAGCATTGCTGGACAAATTCTTGATGGTGAGATCCAATCCATCAATGACAATATTTTTTGCTCTGCATTCCCCAAGAAAGGCATAAAGATTACCATCAAACTCATCACAGTTTTCGCAGACATAATCGTTAAGAACGATATTTGCATTGTTAATCTCAACTTTGGATACTGTATCTTGTATTTTGTAAATCATGCCAGCATAGTAAACTGAACCGAACGTTTTAAGGGTGCTGTTTACATCGATATTTGTGAGCTGAATGTCACTGTTTGTCTCACAAATAAAACCGCCGATGCGGTGATTATAAGTTTTATTGTCAAAACTGGATGAGACCTTAATATCCTTAAATACACCATCGCCACTGCCGATTAAACCGCCGTAGTTTCTATTTACATTGTCGGTCTTTACATCATTCATATCGCTATTCGTTTCAACATTATTAACAGTAACATTCTCTGCATATCCAGCTAATGCACCAACATTGGCAATGGTCTTGTCATTTGTAAAGCGATATTGAATTACGAGTTTTGTATGTGCGAGAATGGCATCCTTAACATTGCCGAACAAACCTGGCGTATTAGAGAACTGACCACTAATTGTATAATCATTGCCATAGAAAATCCCGTTGAATGGATGCGTGCTTGTACCAATGCCTTCCCAGTCCACATTGCCAAGCGGGATATTCTTTGTCAGAACGAAGGCCACTTTTTTGCCAGCTTCGATGACATATTTTGTGTCCCCGTTTGCATTCCATTCGTCTTTGAGAGACGTCAGTGCGGATGCGCTTGAAATATTCCATGCACAAACTTCGTATTCAGGCAGCCAGGTTTGGTTAGTGTCACATTTGCCCTGGCAGAACGCAGCGCAGTCCGTGTCATCACA
This sequence comes from Myxococcota bacterium, assembly GCA_045643185.1. Classification (GTDB taxonomy): domain Bacteria; phylum Myxococcota_A; class Bradymonadia; order UBA4248; family UBA4248; genus RGIG464. The sequence continues at coordinate 11,424 of JAZUKH010000091.1, forward strand.
GTCGTTTTTGCCGTCGCCATCGTTGTCTGTGCCATCTTTGCAGAGTTCCTCTGTATTTTCGACGCAGAATGCAGCACAATCCGTGTCATTACAGTCGAATTCGCCATCGTTGTCATTATCCAAACCGTCTTGGCATGCAGATTCTGTATTTTCGAAAGGCTGACAGAATGAAAACGCTGCGCAACCGGAGTCATAGCAGTCGACGTCGCCATCGCCGTCATTATCCAGGCTGTCTTTACAAGCGGCTTCTGTATTTTCGGAGAGCTGACAGAAT
>JAZUKH010000092.1:0-4431 GCA_045643185.1 Myxococcota bacterium
GCAGAGTACGAAGATTTAAACAATGAGTTTATCGTTGACGGCATTATCAATAAGTTCAACATACAATTTCCTTTTGACCATTGGGAGCAGTCCGCCACGGCTTCTGCTGTTTTACAGAAGCCTTGCAGAAAAAGTGTCAACTATTGTTGTACAATATTACATTTGAATCATTTGTCAAGACATTCTCTTGTAAAACTGCACCCACCAGCACAAATTTTTATGATATCATCACTAGGTTTTCCATCGATACATTTATGCATATTAGTTGTACTGTTGATTACTAAACAAAAATCGATCCCATTGAGACACTCGCCGCAGGCTGTATGTTCACTGTTGCAAGAATTCCTGTTTCCTGTTGTATCATCCATACATTGTGTTCCTTCTTCAGATAATACACCATGCGTGCACTGATAAACATAGCCGACATTATCAAGATCATAACCTACACTCTTAAGTGTTTTATTCACACATTTATCAACGCCATTCTGACACTCGCCACAAGTCTTATTGTCTTTACAACTCACGACATAATCAGCACCATCTTTACACGGCGTACCCTCATTCCATTGGCCATCCACACAAGTCTTGATAAAACCGGCATTTTCGGCATCATCGATACATTTGGTTTCGCCATTCGTACATTCACCGCATTCTTTGTCGTTTTTGCAAGACGCGCCATTTTCACAGGATACTGATGTACTATCATCGAAAACGCCGTTCTTGCAGGTTTTCACATTGCCATCGGCGCAGTATTTTTCGTCTTCAGTACAATTGGATGCGCAGGTGTTGTTTGTTTTGGTATCGCAACCGGCAGGACATTCTTTTTCTTTGACAAGTTCTTCATTCTTGCAAGTATATAATATATTGTCTTTGCAAGTTTTTTCGCCCTCATTACAACCAGGTTTGCATTTGGTGTCGTCATCACAGATATTCGATTTGCAGGGGACAGTATTGGTAATGACACCGCTTAAACAGGTAATTAATTTGCCATCAACACAGACATCCTTCGAGCATTTCGCACAAGCTGAATTATCAGGCAAACACCCATAGCTATCGCAATTAGGATCATCCTGTACAGACCAATTATACTCCTCGTTACAAACATAATATTTACCGTTTGCACAATGCGTTTGTCCTTTTGCGCAGGTTTCTGGAAGGCTTATCGCAGGACATGCTTTGGTCAACATGTTACAAACAACACCATCATTACAAATGTTCTCAAGGCACTGGCACTTGTTTTCACCAATAAAAGTGCCGCCACTCAATTGGCAGGCTACAGAAAAATCACTTTTACTCGTAAATTCAGTATCCGACTCGTAATCGTATTCACAGGCGCTTGAAAGCATGCAAAAAGCCAATAAAATGAATAAATAGCTGTATTTTTTCATATTCAACCTCATTGAAACGGATTGTGTTAGATGGAAGAAAGCTGCGGATGAAGACATTGAGCAAACCCAAGATCCTGTTTGCACAACCCACGTTCATAGCACGTTTAGGACTAAAAACAAACTTTTCAGTTTAGGGAACCTATGAATAATCCAACGATTCAGTTGGAGCGCTCGCGCACGGGAAAAGGATGGGGAATTAGCTCCCTCGGACACAGCACCTTCGGCTTTTTTATCAGCAGCTATTAAGCTCTTCTCCTTTTACCCCTCTGTTCACAATATGAAATCCGCTCTAACGAGGGAGATAGCGCTGGCCGCGGAGCGTATGGCTCCAGCCATAGCACAGCGCGATGCGGGCATGTAGGTGTGTGTAGGTATGATTCTGGTTGTCTCCAGCCATAGCACAGCGCGATGCGGGGCAAAGCCCGCATCGCATACCAATACGGTAAGTATTGACAGAAAAGGCGGCATAAGCCGCTTTTTCCATTTCAATGCGAACTGCTTTTGTATTACTCCAGCCCATGGCAGAAAGTCGTTCAAAGACCAGCGCGTATAGGCTTACTTTTCCTACCATCCTCGCCATGTCTATTCGCTTTGTTCTGTTAATTCTGAGTCAGGCGTTGTACGGTTAGCTTTTGGTGCACGGGTTAAACCGTTTGGAACAAGCGAATCCTGTGCGCAAACCTTGCCGAAGGCCTCGATCGATGATTGAGGCGCATTCAGTCATTATTACCACGTATTGCCAAGAGAACCGTATAGATGCCCAAAAACTTTTCATCACCGCACGACCGACGTCCGTCGGCACGCCACCCGCAACGCATGACCCAGTCGCAAAAGGACGAAGCGCGTCAAAGCGCCGACACGTCGCGACGCCCGCGATACAAAGTCACGGAGCCTGCTCAGCTGCTCGAGTTCTTGCTCCAAAAAATTCAGGGCAGTGCGACCAATGCCAAAAACCTGCTCAAACACCGCTGCATTCTGGTGAACGGCAGCGAGATCGTCACGCAATTTGACCGAGCCCTCGTGCCGGGTGACGAGATCACCGTGCTGTCCCCCAAAGACGCTCAATACGGGCTGTTTCACCCGTTACTCAAAATTTTGTACGAAGACGACTACATTTTGGCTGTCGAAAAAGGCTCTGGGCTGCTTTCGGTCGACACGACCAAGGCCGGCGGCGAGAATGCAGCGGACATTCTCGATCACTACGTCAAAAAGCGAGACGCCTCTAAGCGCATCTACGTCGTGCACCGACTCGACCGTGACACGTCGGGCGTCATGCTCTTTGCGAAGTGCCGTGAAGCCCAGGCCAAACTCGTCGCCGACTGGAACGACCGCGTTCTGGAACGCACGTACATCGCGATCGCCGAAGGCTGCCCGTCGCCCGAACAAGGCACCGTCGACAGCTACCTTTACCAGGATGACCACATGGTCGTGCACAGCACCATGGACCCCGAACAGGGGTTGCGTGCCATCACCCATTACAAAGTTTTGCAAAAAAACGACGCTTTCAGCCGCGTTCAGTGCGACCTCGAGACCGGCCGCACCAACCAGATCCGCGTCCACCTGCAGTCGCTCGGACACTCACTCGTCGGCGACGAAAAATATGGTTCCACGACGAACCCGATCGGTCGACTCGGTTTGCATGCCCTCAATATCAAATTTTATCATCCAATCAGTCAGAAAGTGATGAAATTCAGTGTGCCTGAACCCAGTTCATTCGCTGAACTCTTTGACGAAGCTGCAGCCCCCGCAGATCCCTAGAACTCAGATCCTACAGATTCCTAGAATAAGCCGCGTCGTTCGTCGTTCATAGGCGGCGACGATGACGGCATCGAACTCAAGACACCGTCCATTTCCCTAAATTTGGAATACGCCCCTGAACCATGCTTTTTTTCATCAAACTCGCCATCGCGGCAGTGCTCACCTTCGCGCTGTCGTGGCTTCCCCTTGTTGGAGCATACAACTACGAAGCAGCGCTTCTGATCGCGTTGATCGGCGTGATCTTCGTACCGATCATCACACCACGTTACGATGCAGACAAGCGTGCCTGGCTGCTGAAGGCATTGGGTGCGACCACGCTGGTGTGGCTGTTTACGAATTTGGCAAGTCTGGGCGTGGCGGCGATCCGCCAGGAACTTTGTGATCCGGCTTCGGGTCTGAACTACGCGCTGTTGATCTCATTGCCCTCCACGTGGCTGGCTACGGCACTGTGGGGCTGGTCCACACGACTCGGTCGCTTCAAAGCCGTCCACGTGATCGTGTACGTGTTCATCGTGCTGTTGGACCTCGTTTTGGCGCTCGTCACGCTCTACCACTGGCCCCCACTCGTGACATTTGGCCAATTTTTTGGCTACTTCGCCGGTTCGATCTACGACGAAGCCATTCGCGTCACGCCGGCGCTCTGTGCCTACCGAGTGGGCACTTTGCTCGTCATGATCGCGCTCATCGCGGCTCAGGCTGGCACGCCCCGTTGGCGCCGCAAACTGATCGGTGCCGCGATCGCCCTCACGATCGCCCTGAGCTGGCACGTCGGGCTCTCGCAACTCGGTATCTTGCCGCCCATGGGACGCGCAGAGCTTCAACAGACCTTGTGGGCCACCCTGGAAGCGCCTGACCACGCTTATACCGTCCACTTTATGCCGCGTTCCAAAGCGCTCAAAAGCCTGGCTGAAGAAAAGCAAGCCTATTCTGAAGAATTTGCCCGTGATTTTGAGGCGTTGACACAATTTTTCAACGCCACGCCGCGTAAGCCCATCGACATCTGGCTATATCCGTCGGTCGATGTCAAAGCGCACTTTCTGGCGGCACGGCGCACGAGTTTTGCGCGCGTCTGGAAACACGAGATCCATTTGGTCGACGAAGGCCCTCACTCGTCGGTACCGCGTCACGAAATGGCCCATTTGTTCGCCGAGTCATTCGGCAACGCCCCCTTGGGACTCGCGGGTGCCCACGGCGTGCCCGTCATGGGCTGGGTCGAGGAACTCGCCATGGCCGCAGACTCGTGCATCGGGGAGTTTGGCCTGCACACCTGGAGTGCAGCCATCCT
>JAZUKH010000093.1:0-28527 GCA_045643185.1 Myxococcota bacterium
GGTGAAGTCGTAACAAGGTAACCGTAGGGGAACCTGCGGTTGGATCACCTCCTTTAACGGAATGATATAGGATGTGTTGACACGGTCTGCAAAGACGTGTCGCGACACGTCTTTACAGACCGTGGTCATACGCACCTCTGATTTGAGCGTTTCTTCCTCATCGGTTTTTCTTTAAAAGCAAGCTGTTCAGCTTGCTTTTTTTGTTTTTGCTCGTTTTGCTGGGCATTGTTCGTGATCACGACGCGCGTCGTTGGGGGCGAGTTGTGATGTTGTCAATGCAGGCAATCTCAAGGTTATCAATCATACACCTGGGGATCGCAGGCCGTAGGCAGAAGGGGTAGCGGCGTATTTTATTAGACGTTTCATGCAGGCGCGCAGCGTGCTGCGCCGTACATGAAACGTTTGAAAATAGCCGCGTAGGGGAAGGCTTTCCCCTCCAACGAGAAAAACGAGGTTAATTGATCGATAGATCGTTGTTATTTTTCAAAGATTCCGGGATAGTTGCCTATTGTATCAGCGCGTGGCTGCACGCCGCTCGACGGATTCTTGGTTGTTGCATTGTCGGCAACGATGCCGACGATGTCATATTTTTTATTGGCTGTCAGTATTGAATTTACGATGATGATTCGGGAAGCGATTTTTGTTTTGCCCGTTTCATCGGTTGCAAACCAGCCCGTTGAAGCATCTTTTTCGATAGCGGTAAGGTCGTTCAGACGAACGAGGGTGCCATTGTAATCATTGTGTAACTTATCGGTGGGCACGTCTTTGGCGTGAAGCACGATCGGTTCAATGATTTCTTTGGCAATTTTGACTGGTTCGCATTTTTCGACGTTGCCATCGTACGTGCAGGTCTCTTCGTCGGGTAAGGTGATGTACTCAGCGTCGAGGAAGGTCATTTTGATCGGATTGGTTGTTTTGTCGACGCGGAGCTGGCAGTCCTGTGTGCTGAGACCATCGGCTTCGACCTCGACTTTCACGCCGATCTCAAGTTTGTTGAGATCTATACCGGTGATCGATGCGCCATTCTGGCCGCCGTAAATCATGATGCCCGCGTGAATTCCGGATGTGATGGTTGGATCCTGAATATAGATGATCGATTTTGTTTTGTTGAGGGCGGTCACGTAGCCTGATATTTTGATTTTGGCTTCGACAGCATCGGTCGTATTTGACGGACAGGTCGTGAAGTTCACAAATCTTTCCCAAGCGGCGTGGATGTCAGGAATGGAATTGAATTCGTTATTTGCCGACGTTTCGCACGTGGCGGTGTCGTTTTTGTAGACGCAGATCTGTCCAGCTTCGCAGGCGCCTTCGTCTGTGGCGGCAAATTCGACGAGCTCGCCGTTGGTGCAAACTGCTTTTTGGGTACCCGTTTGGTTGCACGCGGTCGTGCCGGACGGTATGGTTCCGCAGTCGGCTTGTTTGCAGACGGGGTGGGCTTCTACGATGACGCACTTCTGACCGTTTTGGCAAGCCCCGGTGGCGATGGGCGAGAGATTGCCGTCAATGCATTCGACCACGGCGTCGCCGGTTGTGGAACAAGTGAGTTCGCCATGTCTGATGCTTTTCACCGAGTAGGCGAGGTCTTTGGATGATTCGCAGTTCGAGTATTCGCATCCACATGACTTGTGTCCGCAAAGAGGCTGTTGGTTTTTGAAATAACAGATCTCTGGGGCCTGACAGGCGTCGTCACCGGTGAGGTCTTCAAACTTGCCGTTATTGCAAATGGCCAGTTGGTGCGTTTCGGGATTGCAGTATTTTTGGCCGTGTGCCGCTGAGCCACACGGGGCACCGGCTTCAGCACATTTGTTTTGGCATGCCCCGCCGCAGTCGACGCCTTCTTCGTCTCCGTTTTTGACGCCGTCGTTGCAAGTTGGTTCGGTTTCACATTTGTTTTGGCAAGCCCCGCCGCAGTCGACGCCTTCTTCGTCTCCGTTTTTGACGCCGTCGTTGCAAGTTGGTTCGGTTTCGCATTTGTTTTTGCAAGTGCCGCCGCAGTCGACGCCTTCTTCGTCTCCGTTTTTAACGCCGTCGTTGCAAGTTGGTTCGGTTTCGCATTTGTTTTGGCATGCCCCACCGCAGTCGACGCCTTCTTCGTCTCCGTTTTTAACGCCGTCGGTGCAGGATACCGTTTCGTTGTTGTTGTCATCATCGTCTGAGCAGCTGGTCATGAGGGCGCACACGGCCAGTGTTGCTAAAAAGCGCGTCCATAAATTACGCATTGATTCTCCTTTTAAGGGTCGTTATTGATGTTGAGCATCTGGTTGTTATGAACGCGTTCGTCATTTTGGGCGAGCGCGTTTGAAAGAATATGGAAGGATCAGTCAGTGACTTTCCTCCAACAGAGGGTAGGACGTTTGTCTTCTGTGAAACAGCCGAATCGGTTGTCACCAAAGCAGAAGGGAATGGTCGTATCATATCTATATAGATATTGCCCCTCGCAACATGAGAAGAGTTCTTGAGGGACGAAAATATTGGAATTTTCTTTGTAGCAGCATTCGCTGTTTTCGCAAAAGCCGGAAATGCAGATGTTTTGGCATGAACCACATCGTTTTGGATCATTGGAGACATTGGTTTCACAACCGTCGCCTATTTTGTGAATTCCGTCGCTGAATAACGGATCGCCTGTGTTATCTGAACAGTCTAAGAATTGTTTATTGGAGCAGGTTGTATAGACGCATTGATTGTCGATGCAATCGATGCCAGTGGTGTTTGTCAGGACGTCTTTGCACACGACGTCGATGGCGCCGCAGTGGTTTGGATCTGAACTCAGATCGGACTCGCAGCCATTGGCCCAGTCGCCATCGAGATTGCCCCAATGTTCTTCACAGGTTTTGCAGTCCGTAAGGTGGAGGTCGGCTTTGCCCAGATCGACGCATCGTCTGACCATAGACTTGTTGTGATTGAATTCGTTTGTTTCGTATTCACAAACTGCGGGGGCCGTGGCGTCATCCGTGCTTAGGCAGCGGCATTGACCTGCTGAACATACAAATGAGTCTTGACAGATAACATTGGGATCGTCTTGATTATCTGGTGTTTGACAGGTTGAACAGTTATTCGCGTCACCGATGTGAGCCGTTTTGCAGCCCAGGTTGGGCTGTCCGAGGTAGTCTGGACAATATGACGCGGTCGTGTCAACGCACTCACAGTCGTTGGTTCCCTCAATGTTTTGGACATGGTAGGTGGCAGGGTCAAGGCAGGTGTTGCCGCATCGAATTTTGCTTCCTGAGCATTTTTCAACGCAATTTCCGTTGTTGCAAAGCACTTCACCATTCGTATTTTGTGTGCAATCGATGGCAGCAGGGCCACAGCTCATCGGATTGATGGAATTATCAATGCATGAGGTTGGTTGGTCTTTGGGATAGGCATTATAACCAATTGCGCATTTACATTGGCCGCCATCGCATCGAACATTTTCAGAATTTAAGGCGATCGTACAGTCGACCAATTCTTCGCAAGCCATTTCCTGGGGACCGCAGTGATGAACATCGTTGGTTGAAACGATGCATTGGTCGTCACAGGTTCGGTAACCATCGCCAACGCAAGTGCATTTCCATTCTTTTGAGTCGTTTGCTAGGCAACTAAAGTTTTGACGGCACTTGTCACCTTTGTAGTTTGGGGAATCTGGTTGAAAATCTGTACAATTCCCTTTTGCGCCGCAAAAGTCAGTTTCGTGTGGGCGGATGCATTTGCCATTATCGCATTTGGCATAATCCTGGTCGCAGATACATTCACCATTGTTGCAGGAAGCGTTGTCACCACAATCGTTGCCACATTTTCCGCAATTTTTGATATCGCTCAAAACGTCGATGCATTTTGATTCACATTTTAAGAAACCTGGCAGGCATTGACATTCGGTGCCATCGCAATACGAAATATCGGTTATGCATTGTTCACCTGGTTTTGTATGAGAAATACCGCAGGTTTCGGGCGAAAATGGGGATAAGCATTTATCGTCGACCTTAATTAAGTCATTGAGGCATTCGCAGTCAAAAGTTTCTGTGCAAAACTGTCCGATTGGGCATTGATGACCGAGATCTGAGCATGATTTTGCGCCGCAGGTGGAGGCTGAGGTGCTGTCGATGCATTGTAAGGTCGAGTTATCGCGGGCCGTATCGAAGCATTCTTTAGTATTATTGTCGCAATAACACGGTATGGTGTCAGCTGTGCAATTTTTTGACTGGCAGGTGCCATTTTCGCAAAATTGGTCTTCATTGCACACTTTTCCGCAACCGCCGCAATTCTGTTTATCATTTATAATATTGGTGCAGTTACCATTACAGATAATATTATTTTGTGAGCAAGAGCTACAGACGCCGATGCCTTTGAGTTTGTTAAAAACTTCGTTATCGATTTTGAATTCGACGCAATGAGAGGCTTGTGCCATGCAAATATTTGCTTTGAGCGATTGTTTCATTTCAGAAATCGTGCTGTTGTAATCAGCACTGCATTCTGGGGCATTCTGATTGAGGATTTGTTCAAACGAACCGCAAGTGAAAGTATATTCGCCAGAGTCAGCATTTTTTTGCGCGCGAATATAATTACCATCTCTAAGATCGAGGATCTCGTATTTAAGATCTTTCCAGGTCAAAGGGTAAGGGTCTGAAGCGCTACAATTTTCTTTTGAAATAGAACAAGCCCCTGTTTTCCAGAGCCCTTCGTTTTTTTCACACTCTTCCTTCGTTTCGGCGAAGGCCTTCGCGAGTATGCAATATGGCGTTATTTCTTCTGTCCAGTCGCCGGTGAGTGCTTCACAGGCTTCTTTTGACGGAATGATTTCGACGCCATCGCAATAGCCGTTACAGATCGTGATGTTATCATCGTGGACGTATGTTTTGTAAGCCGCTGCGTCCCAGGAACAGCCTTGTGTGGCGAGTAAAGTGAGACACAGAGCTAGTCCGGCAGTCGTTCTGATGAGATGAGGGTGTGTGTTTGATTTCATGTTGTTATCCTTGGCACCAGTTATGTGAGATGTGTCGTCTGATTCGAAATTCTTTGTGTAGAAAACGATGTTTCTGTCATGTGTATTTGTTTGAGGCCGGCCACAAAAACAGCGTCCAGAGGCCTGACGCCTCGTTTTTAGTTATGGGCAGGCGAAACAGCGGTGTGGCGTTTGGAGCCTGGCTGTCGAAGATCGCGTTATTTTGTGCGCGTCGCGTGGCCTGCTTGCCGGGCGTATCGCAGATAGCCCGGCAGGCGCTGCGTATCGCAGATAGCAGCGCCCCCCAAAAATATTAAATATTATTCGGGAAATTCAATGATGTCGATGTGTACTGGAACGACGCCGGCTTTGACCATGTCGAGCAGATAAGCAGCGCCGTAGGACATATCGATGATGCGGTGTTTGACGTTTGGGCCGCGATCGTTGATGCGGACGACGACGCTTTTGCCGTTTTTTTGGTTTGTGACGAGGACGATGGTGCCGAACGGCAATTTTTTGTGTGCTGCGGTCATGGCGTACATATCGAATGTTTCGCCTGAGGCGGTTTTGTTGCCGTTCAGGCCTGGGCCATACCACGAAGCTTTGCCGTCGAGTTTGTATTTATCGGCTTCCCATTGGGTCGGAAAATCGTTTGCGGCCCACTCGGCATAGGCCTTGTCGAGTTTTTCATCGCCGTAGATCTTGGAGGGATCCTGCTTTTGCGAATAACCCTTTGGTGGCTTTGGTTTTGTCGCTGCCGTTTCGGATTCTGTGTTGGACGATGCGCAACTGATCATTGCCAACGGCAAAAGCACCATGAACATTCTAAATAGCGTGCGTTTTATCATGAGTTTAGCTCTTTGAGTGCCCGAACCAGAAGTTTTCTGATTCGCCAGTGAATGCTTAGGCGCGCCAGCAGTGAGTCTGGCACGGGAGAAACATTACCATATAAGGACTGAATGGCTTCGTCAAAGAATATCTGAACGGCGTTGGATGCGCTGGTACGTGTGTTATGCCAGAACTGCTCGAGCGGCATGGAAGCCAGGGGGGAATTTTTGGCTTGTGCAGCGGCTCGGAATTGTTCGATGGCGTGGTGCCAGGCGGTGTTCGTGTCGCGTCGGGCGATCAGGACGGCTGCGACGGTAGTGCCGGCCAGCACGCAGGCGACGATGCACAACGTCGCGGCCAGGTCGATCACGAAGGTCGTGGCGACGAGGGCAGCCAGCACGACGAGCCAAAGCGGCAGGCGTCGTTTGCGGCGGTCAAACAGGGCGGTCGTGCCCCACACACTGGCGCCGAGCGCGGCCAGCATTGAGAGGATCAGCGTGATCGCTTCGATGTGTTTGGGTATCCAGCTGTACAGATCACGGGATTTGTAGGTAATGAACCAGTCGTTGAAGCGCACCCAGATCGAGACGTCCTCGTTGAATGCCTCCGACGGGGGCGTGGGGTCAAAGCGCACCCACGTGTTGGTCTGTTCGTCGAAGACTTCGACCCAGCTGTGCGCGTGTTTTGTGCGCACATAATTGAGGCCATCGTGGTATTCGCTCGACATGAAACCGGTGACATTGCGCGCCGGCACGTCGACGGCGTTGAGCATGACGACCATGGCGCTCGAAAAGACTTCGCAATGGCCAAAGGTCTGGTTAAAGAGGAAGTCGGCGACGACCGGGTCGACGCGTTTTGGCCGTGTGAGGCTGTATGACTGGTGGGTCTGCAGATAGTCGACGACGGCATCTGCTTTGTCCAGGTTTGTTTTGCCAGCAGACGTGATCGATTGCGACAACTGGGTGATCGGCTCGAAAAACGGGTCGTGTTTGCCGTATGGCCAAATGCGTCCGCGATCGATCTGAGCTTGGTTGTTTGCGTGTTCGTCGTGCTGGCGAGGCACGTAGACGTGACCGTGAGCCAGGCTCCACAGTGGGCGTAGATCAGGCCAGTGATGGTGGCGAGGTGTGGGTTTGATCACAGGTTGCGGCACAGCGCTTTGAAGCGTTTCGTGGTCGATCGCGAAATCGAAGCCTTCCAGCGTCGCGCGTTTCCAGCCCCAACGGTACCAAAGTCCCGACGTGTTCGTGTAAAGTCGGATCTTGGCGTCGCGGTTGTCTTCCGTCAGCCGCAGTCGGCTCGTTGGGAACACCGTTGGCAAATGCCAGTCGCGCCAATTTTGTGTGAACGTCAGGTGATGCCAAGTCATCGGTTCGTCATCAGGCGCAGGTTTTTCGCTAAACGAGGCGCTTCGCCACTTTTTGCCGTCGAACGTGTTTTGGACGTCGATACGCCAGTAGACGGAGCCGCTTGTTACCGGCAGATCGGCCATGAATAACAGGGTTGGTTCGAGTTCGATATCGCCTGTTTTGTCGAGGTCAATGTCGGGGAAGGTTCCCGACTGGGCGCGCGACGCGGCTGTGACCGTAGCGGGATGCGAGTCGAGGCGAGGGAGCAGAAAGAAGCCTGCAAAACTCGTCAAAAACACGATGACCAGCATTGCCACAAATTGTCCAGTGAAGCCTGGGATGTCGAAGTCGCGCTGCTTTTTGTTTGTCAGCGAGGCATTTTGTCGTGCGACCTTGGCTGTGGCGCCTGAAGTTGGGATCGTGAACGCCTCGATGGCGTGGCAGGCCATAAACGCGACGATATAGGCAAACAGGATCGTCAAAAAGACGGCTGCGTCGAGCGTATAGGCCATGGCTGCGAGCGGTAACATCGACAAGAAGACCACTTGCATGCGTTTTGGGCGCGTGTCGTGGTCGAAGGCGCGATAGACGAGCAACCAGAAGATCAAGTCGATGATGAATCGCAGCAACCACGAATCGGCTTCCCCGCGTCCGGTGTGGATCTCGAGCCCGATCAGCACTGTGGCAACGACGCTGCTGACGATCCATTTGACCCGGTTTTTTTGTAGCGAGTTCAGGGTGCCATGGTTGAGCATGCGTGAACACTGCCAGGCAGCCAGGATGCCGAGTATAGCCAGGATGCAGGCAGGCAGCGTGCTGATGTCTGAAAACCAGCACATCAACACACTCAAGACCAAAAGAAGGTAGATCGCCCACTTCATGGTTTTTGCCTATACGATCAGGCCGCCCTGCTTGCGTTTTTCAAACAGCGCTCCCAGACGGTTTGTGAGCCAGATCATGATCGGAGCAAGCAATGCCGTTAAAAGTGCGCAGATCCAGTCGTTGTGCAGGAAGATGGTGAAGAAGGGAGCGTCACGGAAATAGAGCGTGTAAACGCCAGCCAGCACGGCGTGATACAGGAACGTCGAGACGAGGGCAATGATGCTGATGCTCACAAAACGTTGTGGTTGCAGGCGAAGTGTCAACAGACGAATAAAGAGGTAGATGAGAATGCCAAAAAAAGCCGGTACGCCTGGAGGACCGGACATCAACAGGTCAGCGCATGTTGCCGTGATCAAAAAAGCCAGCGTCGATGCCACCATTGGCTGAGCCAGGACTGCTGCACACAATGCCGAGATCACCAAGAATTCAGGAACAGCATTCGTGCCGAACGCTGAACTGAAGTTCGAGGCGATGAGCATGCCGAGGATCGACAAGAGGCTGTTGAGGATGATGTAGGGCATAGTGATTGTGCTGGGCAGAGTTTAATGATATTCGCGCGGCATTTGTTGGGGGTGCGCGAACGAAGGGGGAGAATCACTAATCTCGTGTTCCCGTGATGACGTAGACTTCTTCGAGTCTTGAAAAGTCGACGATGGGCGTGACCGTGACGTTTTGATAGAGTCCGAAATCTTTGGCGTCAATGGTGCTGATTCGTCCGACGGGGAGTTCTTTGGGGAATGTTCCGGCGCGTCCGCTTGTGACGATGAGCTCGCCTTCTTCGACTTCATCGCGTCGTAGGAGGTATGAGATCTTTGCGTCGTAGTGATCTTCGTCGCCGGTACCTGTGAGGATGCCGCGTGAGCGATTGAGCTGTGTGAGTACGTCGACTTTTGAGCGCGGATCGATGGTCAGCATGACATCACAGTATTTTCCGTTGACCTGTTCGATACGTCCGACGAGGCCTTCGGCGCTGACGACGGGCATTTCCGGTTTAATTTTGTCGCTTTGTGTCTCGATACGAATGCGTAAGACGCGAAAGAAGGGTGAAATGTCAGCCGCGATGACGCGTGCGGGCTCAAGCTCGTAAATGGGTCGATCTTGTTTGAACGCGGCGAGTTTTGCGAGTCTGGCATTTTGTTGAAGGATGCCCTGCAGACCGATATTTTCCTCGCGCAGCCGTGCGTTTTCGAGTTTGAGTGCGTCGTTTTCGCGTTTTGTGTGGACGAGATCGATATAGGTATCCCAGAACCCAGCGGCGTTTCCGACGAGGAAGTCGTTGTGGTTCTGGACGAATCCGAGCGCCGAGGTCGTAGCCGATTTTCCGATGTTATCGGAACGTCGGTCGTTTGAAGAAATGAGGACGATCAGCGGTAGAGCCAAAGCGATGATGATGACCGCGATCGCCTGATAGCGCTTGAGGAGTTCCTGCATAGGCTACACACCAGCCGTGATTTCGTGGAGAAGTTCGATTTGGTCGAGGATCTCGCCGGAGCCTCGGACGACGCATGTGAGTGGGTCGTCAGCGATGAGGACGGGGAGTTTTGTTTCTTCGCGAATGAGGATATCGAGATTTCTGAGGAGTGCGCCGCCGCCAGTGAGGACGATGCCTTTATCGATGATATCGGCAGCGAGTTCAGGTGGGGTCTGTTCGAGCGCGGACTTGATGCCCTGAATGATCTGTGAGACGGGGCTGTAGAGAGCTTCCATAATTTCGTCGGAGTTGATCTCGACGGAGCGTGGCAGTCCTGTTCCCTGGTCTCGACCTTTGATGTTCATGGTGAGGCGATCTTCATCGGGTGGGCAATCGGCCATTCCGATGGTGCATTTGATCTGTTCAGCGGTACGTTCCCCGATGAGGAGTGAGTATTTTGTTTTTAGATGTTGTGTAATGGCTTCATCCATTTTGTCGCCGCCGACTCGGACGGAGATCGAGTGAACGATGCCCGCGAGACTGATGATGGCGACTTCGGTGGTACCGCCGCCGATGTCGACGACCATGTTACCAGAAGGCTGTGTGATCGGGAGGCCAGCGCCGATTGCGGCGGCCATGGGTTCTTCGATCAAAAAGACTTCGCGAGCGCCAGCGGATTCAGCGCTTTCACGCACGGCGCGTTTTTCGACTTCGGTGATGCCGTAGGGCACGCAAATGACGATGCGTGGATGAACGAACATTTTGTGGCTGTGCGCGCGCATGATGAAGTAGCGCAGCATGGCTTCGGTCACTTCGAAGTCAGCGATGACGCCATCTTTCATGGGGCGAATAGCCTGGATGCCGCCCGGCGTACGACCGAGCATTTCTTTGGCTTCGCGGCCAACGGCCAATACGCGTTTTTCACCGCGGTTCTCTTTTTGAACCGCGACGACGGACGGCTCTCGCACGACGATACCTCGCCCTTTTGCATAGATCAGCGTGTTGGCTGTGCCAAGGTCAATGGCGAGATCGTTGGAAAAATAGCCGAATAACTTGTCGAAAATCATGGTTGAGTCCGTCGTCTAAAAACACAAAAACGCCAGTAAACACTGACGTTTTAATCAAAAACCGGATTAACGTTCGCGGTACGTGATGCGACCGCGTGTCAAGTCGTACGGGGAAAGTTCGACCGTGACTTTGTCACCGGGAAGGATACGAATGAAAAATTTACGCATTTTGCCCGAAACGTGGGCCAAAACGACGTGACCATTTTCGAGTTCAACGCGGAACATCGCGTTTCTTAAAGCTTCGACAACCGTACCATCAACGGTAATGCCTTCTTCTTTTGCAGCCACAAGTGCCTCCTAAAATTTATGGATTAATCTCAAAATGAGACGAAATAAGACGCTGTTTTTTCGACTTTTTTAGGTCAAAAAGTCGGCGCGACTTTATAAAGTAAACGTCTTTCAGGTGCAATTATTTTCGTATATATCCCGTTAAGTTGTCATGTTGCCACATCTTCCTTTTAATGTCGCGGTGACAAAAACGCGCAAAAGTGCTATCCTGTTTCGCCGAGATTTGAGCCCTGATGCGGGGCCGGTGTTTTTTTTGGAAGTCAATCAGCGATTGCTAAGGAGTTAGTGATGCGTATTTTGAACGTGATCAAAGTGGGTTTAGTGGCGTGTGGTTTGGGATTGGGCGCGATGGCCGTGAGTGGATGTGCCACGGCTCCGAAGATCCCGCAGGCGGCGATGCCGGAAGGCGAGTCGTTCTCGGGGCTTTGGTACACGAACGCGTTTGGTGACATGAAACTCACGCAGCGCTCTGACGGCACGGTCACGGGTGGTTATGATTCGCCGAAAAACAGCATTATCGAAGGCACGGTGGAAGGTGGTGTCATGAAGTTTTCGTGGTATCAGCCTGGTGATTTTCAGGTCGCTCGCCGCGAAGTGTCCGGTCACGCTTATTTAGTTCTGTTCATGGGGGAAGAAGGTCCCGAAGTGAAAGGCGAATGGGGTTATGGTGAAAACTACACGGGCGGCGGCGAATGGACGGGTCGCAAAGCGCTTGAGATCTATCGTTAAGGCGCAGGCATGACGGAACTTAAAGAAAATACATCATGTCAGGGCGTTGTGGTCGAAGTCCTTGGGCCGGTGGTCTTTGTGTGTCACATGGATGGCGACCGCATCGTCGAGGAAAAGCCCTACGCGTGTTCGTTGATCAAGGGGCACCGGTTTAAAGCGGGCAAACCGCTTTGCGGCGACATTGTGACGTTTCGCATTCACTCTGAGACCGTTCAGGGGCGCGATTATCAGGGGGTCATCGAAGACATTTCGGAGCGCACGAGCCTGGTCGAACGTCTTGAAACGAATGGCATTGCGCGCACGTCTCGCAAAAACAAGTCGGTGGTGGCCAACCTGGACACGCTGGCCGTCGTGACGAGCGTGGGTTCGCCTGTCTTGAGTCCCGGCATCGTCGACCGCTACCTCGTTTGTGCGAGCCACTGGCACCTCGACCCGTTGATCATCATCAACAAATGGGAACTTGCCGAGGAGATCGACGAGATCTACGTGAGCATTTACCGCGCTTTGGGCTACCGTTGTGAGCTCGTCAGTGCCCACCAGCAAAAGGGCATTGACGAGCTGCGTGACCTTCTGACGGGACGCCGGTCTGCGTTTTTGGGACACAGCGGCGTCGGCAAATCGTCGTTGCTCAACTGCCTGTTTCCGAATGCCAACCTGGCGACGGGTGAGATCAGTTTGCAAAGTCAACGTGGCTGTCACACGACGACGGCGTCGCGGCTGCTGCCGTTCGAAAACGGCGGGTTCATTATCGATACCCCGGGCGTGCGTGAATTTGGCATCACCGGTATTTCAAAAAACGAGCTGTCGGATTGCTTTCCCGAGTTCGGTCAGTTTTCGGTGCAGTGCCGTTTTCAGCCCTGTAGCCACACCCATGAGCCGGGTTGCGCGGTGAAAGAAGCCGTTGAGGCTGGTAACCTCGCAGAATTCCGTTATCGTTCCTATCTGAAGATGCTTGAAGACATCCAGGAAATGGAAAACGCCAAGTATGTTTAGGGCGCTTTGGCGAGAATTTACGTTGACTTTGCGATAAAATAACGCGACAACTAATGAGATATATCGCCGATATGTGGCGACAAAATGTGTGTGTCCGTCCGGCGATTTTTGCCGGTCGATCAGATAAGGAGTTGAGAGATGGCTTTTGATCAGAAACGTTGTGAACGTCTTGCCCGTGCAACCGCTTCCGATACGATGATTTACAACAAAGCGAAGATTGAACAGGCGTTGGCTGATGATTCATTCTATGATTCGTTGGCAGACAACCTTGAAGAAAGCCGTAAGAATTTCGCGGCGCGCTCGAAAGAAGCGGCTGAAACGAACATTCTTGAACGCGCCATTGTCGACACGATCATCGTGGCGATGGGCACGGAAGCAGAGAAAAAATACTCGATCTTCTAGGATCTTCCGAGCTTTGTTGGCCTTCTGGAATGCCAGAAGGTCGTTCTCAAACTGCATGTTTTGCATGTCTCATGGATGGGCTGTATGAAACGTCACGCATTTTCCGGTGCTTTGAGCGCCGCTTTGTTTGTCTGCATGAGTCTGGGCATGGTCCAGAACGCGTTTGCTGAGAAACCGTATGATTTTAGCGATATCCAGCAGCCGCTGATTGAGTGGCCGTTCAACGTGGTTTCGTTCAATGTGACGGGAAGTTCATATCTGACGAAACACGAGATCATGTTCGATATGCCTTATGATAAAATGTTGGATACGCTCAAGAAAGCGTATTCGAAGCATCAGGCATTTGGTAATTACTATGTTATGAGCGTCACCGAACAGGCTGGAGATAAAAGCTTTGTCTGTATTTTTGCGAGTAACAACGAGCATAACTACGTGACGTTTACGCCCGCGACGTCGGGCACGTTTGCTGTCGTCGATGCGATGCCGGCCAGTTATGTGTCTGGCGCTTTTGCGCAGGCTGCGTATGGCTATCGCATGCCGGATGGCGGCACGATCCCGTTGGGCAAAGTCAATAAAGACGGGATGTAGCCTGGTCTTTCGCGCCGCTTGTCGTCGGCGCCTTTCAGTTTTGGGTGGCATGCGTCCGGCGTATCGCTTTAGCGATAGCCGGCGCCCTGCGCGTATGGGCGCGAAGCAGCCATAGCGCAGGCCCTATCCCCAAAAAATATTTTTTGCTTCTATCCATTTCTCGAAATTTTTAAGGCAAGGTGTGTCCTTGCCTTTGGCTATTTTTAGCCCTGTTTTACCCTTCAACCAATGGAGTTCACAATGACGAAAGAATGGGATGCTGCCGTAGCCGGCATGGATCTGGATAACCTCTCTGTTTGTACGATTCGTACGCTTGCCATGGATATGGTTCAGGCGGCGAATTCGGGCCATCCTGGCGCGCCGATGGGGTGTGCGGCGATGGCACACACGCTTTGGTCCAGACACATGAACGTGTGCCCGAGCCAGCCTAAATGGGCGAACCGCGATCGTTTCGTGCTTTCAAATGGTCATGCATCCACGCTTCTTTACGCGCTCCTTCACCTGAACGGCTTTGCCGTCACGCTGGACGACCTCAAGAGCTTCCGTAAAATGGGCAGCATCACGCCGGGTCACCCCGAAAATCACGTGACGCCGGGCATCGACACGACGACTGGTCCGCTGGGGCAGGGCATCGCCAACGCCGTCGGCTTCGCGATGGCCGAAACGCACATGGCCGCGCACTTCAACCGTCCGGGACACAACATCGTTGACCATTACACCTACTGCATCTGCGGCGACGGCTGCCTCATGGAAGGTATTTCCGCGGAAGCCTGCTCGCTCGCCGGACACTGGAAACTCTCCAAACTCATCGTCCTCTATGATAACAACGGCATCACCATCGATGGTACGACCGCGGTCGCCTTCACCGAAGATGTTCACAAGCGCTTCGAAGCTCAGCACTGGAACGTCATCGAAGTCAATGACGGCACCGATCTGAACGCCATCGACGCCGCGATCAAGGCTGCAAAAGCTCAAAACGAGAAACCGACCCTCATCATGGTCAAAAATCACATCGGCTTTGGCTCGCCCCACATGCAGGATACCTCGAAAGTTCACGGTTCCCCGCTCGGCGACGAAGAGATCAAGCTCACGAAAGCCGCTTACGGCTGGCCCGAAGACGCCAAATTCTTTGTGCCGTCCCGCGTTGATGAAGACCGCAAAGCCCGTACGGCTCGCCGCGAAGCCGCTTACGCCGACTGGTGCAAAGCCTTCGAGGCCTATCGCGCCGAATATCCTGAACTTGCCGCTGAATTTGAACGCCGTCAGGCCGGCAAACTTCCCGAAGGCTGGGATAACATTCCCGAATTTGAAGCCGGCAAACCGATGGCGACGCGCGCCGCTGGCGGTAAAGTCCTCAACGCCCTCCACGCCAATCTGCCCGAACTCATGGGCGGTTCCGCTGACCTCCACGAATCCAACAAGACCTATGTCAAAGCCAGTGGCGACTACAAAGTCGATAACCGCGGCGGCCGCAACATGTTCTTCGGCATTCGCGAACACGCCATGGCCTCCATCGTCAACGCGATGGCGCTCTACGGCGGTTTGATCAGCTACGGCGCGACGTTCCTCGTCTTCAGCGATTATATGCGTCACTGCATCCGACTCGGCTGCCTCGAACAGGCTCACGCGCTCTGGATCTGGACCCACGACTCCATCGGCGTCGGCGAAGACGGCCCGACCCATCAGCCCATCGAGCACTTCGCATCCTTCCGCGCCATTCCTGACTTCGTTTTCATTCGCCCGAACGACGCCAATGAGACCCTCGAAGCCTTCAAAGTCGCGATGGCCTCTAAACGCCCCGTCGGACTCGCCCTGTCGCGTCAGAATTGCCAGACCCTCGACCGAAACGTCTATGGCAAAGCCAGCGGCCTCAAACAAGGCGGCTACGTCCTCATCAGCGACGCCGATCCCGAATACATCATCATGGCTTCCGGCTCTGAAGTCGACATCGCACTTGCTGCGTACGAACAGCTCAAAGCTCAGGGCAAACGCGGCCGCGTCGTCTCGATGCCTTGCCACCGACTCTTCCTCGAACAGAGCGCTGAATATCGCGAATCCGTGCTGCCCAAGTCCGTCAAAAACCGCGTCGCCGTCGAAGCCGCCTGCGAAATGAGCTGGGAACGCTTCATCGGGGATGAAGGCAAATTCGTCGGCATGAGCACCTACGGCGCTTCCGCGCCCGCTGAACAGCTCTATGAACGCTTCGGTATCACCGCCGAAAACGTCGTCAAAGCCGTCCTCGGTTAGTCTCTGCGATGATGGTACGGGCTATTCGCCTTGGGCGAATACGCCTGATACATACATTATAATATATGTGGCACGGGCTATTCGCCTTTGGCGAATACGCCCGATGCAAACCGCCTATTCGCGTTGCGAATACGGCGGTTTTTTTTGTGGTGCCCCCTCTGGCACCTGCGGCGCCATCTCCCCCAAAGGGGGCGATGAACGCATCAGTCGCGCATTAACCAGTCGAGCGCATTGATACAGTGAATGCCGTCCACGTCGCTTTCAGGGTCTTCGTCGAGTGTTAAAACGAACTTGGGATAGGCATTGCGGAGTTTTTGAAGCGGCGTCAATTCTCTTTGACGCGTTATTTCATCGCGTATTGTTGAAGAAACTTGGAAATAACAGGTTTCTGACGAGGTCGTTGCGATAAAGTCGATTTCGAGTTGATCCAGCTTGCCTAAATAGACTCGATAACCACGACGGATCAGTTCAAGAAAGATGATGTTTTCCAAAATATGGCCTACGTCCTGGTTGCGCTGTCCGATCAGGGTATGACGTAGACCGATATCGGCGATGTAATACTTTTCTAGGGTCTTGAGGTACTGGCGGCCACGAATGTCATAGCGCTGGCAGGGATAGATCACAAAGCTCTCGATCAGCGAAGACACGTATTTATCGATCGTTTTCACATCCATTTTGTGCCCGGATGAGGTCAGCGTGTCCGCGATTTTTTTGGTTGAGATCTGACTTCCTAGACTGTCAAAAAGGCACTTGGTCACATTCATAAAGGCAGTTATGTCTGAAATCTGGATGCGCGTCTGGATATCTTTAAAAACGATCGTATGGAACATACTGCCCAGATAGTCATGTAACGAGTTTTTATCGTTTTCAAAAGCCAGAGCATACGGAAAGGCACTCGTTCCAATGTATTGGCGATAGGCCTGGTTCAGTTGTTTTTCTGAGTTCGTTGCGAGAACAAATTCTTTGAAGGACAAAGGTAACATTCGAATCTCAATATAACGTCCCGAGATTAATGTGGCGATCTCACTTGAAAGAAGCCAGGCATTGGAGCCGGTAACGTATAGGTCGATGTTGGTTTGAATGAACAGACTGTCCAAAACTCGATGAAAATCTTTAACATGCTGGATCTCATCTAGGAAGACATAGGTCATGTGCTCATTGGACAGACGGGATTTGATATAGCTATGAAGTGCTTTTGGATCTGTAAGGTCTTCAAAGTCCAGATCCTCGAAGTTAATGGCAATAATCTGTTCGGGCGAGGTGTTTTGTTTCAAAAGTTCGTTTTGGAACATCTGGAGAAGCGTGGATTTGCCGCAACGACGAATGCCCGTGATGACTTTAATGACTTGTTTGTCACGAAATGCGAAGAGCTTGTTCAAATAGGTCGTGCGTGGAATGTTGAAATGCATGGTTATGCTCCTTGACCTGAGCATCAAGTTTTGAATTAAGATTGCGTTATGGCATTCTGTGAGTTTTTGGATTTGAATCCAAAAACTACTGAAAGATTACCAGTTTTTGGATTTGAATCCAAAAACTGTTGAAAGATTACCAGTTTTTGGATTTGAATCCAAAAACATTTGTGATCATACCCATTTGTTTGGATGGCTTGACGTGGACGGGCCGCTTGGTTTAATCAGGATGTTTGATTTGTAGCATGATAGGGGGATAGAAATGGTGACGACGGCGGAGCGATTAAAAGCGGCGCATTTGCGAGTGACGACGGCGCGAGTGTCGATCCTCGAACTTCTTGAGGCGCAGGCGGTGCCAATGGCGCACACGGAGATATTGTCACGCGTTCCCGATCTGGACCGCGTGACGCTTTACCGCGTGTTGGACGCGTTGGTGGAAGCCGATTTGGTGCATCGTGTGCAGGGCATTGACGCTGTGTGGCGATTTTGTGCGCACGCCAATGACGTAACGGGTTGTCCGGGCGGTCATCCGCACTTCATGTGTGAACGATGCGGCGCCATGGTCTGCTTGACTGACCAGGTTTTGCCGCACGTGGACACGCCTCGGGGCTCTGTCGTTTCACACAAGCAAATGTTGCTCGTCGGCATTTGTGAGACGTGTCAAAAGGCTTAATTTGGCAGTTGTGATGACTTCTTGAAGCCAAAGTTTGCATCTCTAAGAAGGTTGCTATTCAGCCAGTTATTTGTTTGTCTGGTCAGAAATTCAAAATCTCAGCCGTAGCGAAGCCGAAGGCAAGCAGGCTGAGATTGGGCGAGCGGACGCGATTTGTTTGAAGCCGAAGGCAAGTTCGCGGCCTGGCGCCCCCCCCCTGCGTGCCGCAGGCCCAGGCCTGCTCCAAAACAAATTATTTTAGAATAAACGAACAAACTAAAAGAGATTATGATTCCTAGCTGAACTGTAATCTAAGAAATAAAAATGTTAAAAAAAAGATTGACAGTCGGATCAAAAATCGTTAAAAGCGAGCGCGTTTTGAAAAACTGTTTTACAGTGGATCAAAATTAGTCGCGAGAGTGGCGGAATTGGTAGACGCGCATGTTTCAGGTGCATGTGTCTGCAAGGACGTGTGGGTTCGAGTCCCACCTTTCGCATGAAAAAACCCGGGATGAGTTTTCATCTCCGGGTTTTTTCGTAACTTCGGCAAGTCATTGACGGAGTATGCCAGAGATTCGAGGCAGACTGCCCGAGTCGCTGAGCGACGTTTCCGGACGTTGGTTCCTTAAATTGACCGATCTCGGAACAAAAAACAATCAGAATCGTCGCTCCACGAGGGCGAGCCGTCAACAGGAGTATGTGTGATGTTGAATGTAGACGGTCTTGAACAGCTGATTGAACCGATCCTGAATCAGATGGGATTGGCACTTCATTTTATTGAACTCAAGCGTGAAGGCAAAGAACTCGTTCTGCGTGTCGTCACCGATCGCCTTGAAAAAGCTTCTGCGGAAGACGGCGTGAGCATTGACGAATTGACCGATGCGAATCACGAAGTCGGTGCGATGCTTGACCTCGAAGATCCGATCGAGGAACGCTATCGTTTGACGGTCGAAAGCCCGGGCATTGAGCGCGATCTTTCAACCTGGCGTCAGATCCGTTATGCCACCAAGGAACGCGTGCACGTCGTGACGCGTGGTGATGAAGCCGCTGTGTTTGAAGGGGAACTCGTCGCCGTCGAAGAAGAGCCCAAGACGCTCATCATTGACCAGAAAGGCGAACAGGTCCGCGTCGATTACAGCCTCGTTAAGTCAGCCAAGACTGTGTTCGTCTGGCCAAGTTCGACCGATGGCAAGGTCAAACACTAAAAACCGTATTGTGATGCGCCTTCACATGCCAAGGCTCGTCTTTGCGCATCAAAAATGGTTCAGACACACCACAACATTAAATAGTTATTTCAGCCAACGGGACGCTTAAACCGCGCTGACACTGTATAAAATAGGAGAAAAATCTCGTGGATCAGAACATGAAACTTAGTGATGTCATCAAGTCAGTCAGCTCCGAAAAGGGCGTGAATCACGATGTCCTTTTTGAGACGCTCGAAACCGCGCTTTGCACGGCTGCGAAACGTATTTTTGGCTCCGAACGTGAGTTCTATGCCGAATACAATCCTGATATGGACGAAATTGACCTTTTTCAGCGTTTTGAAGTCGTCAATCAGGAAGACCTTGTGAACATCAATCACCAGATCACCAGCCAGGATGTCGAAGATTATGCCGACGTCCTTGGTTTGGAAGATCCGCTTCCCGGTGTGGGTGAGATCGTTGATATCCCCATTTATTATCGCGAAGATGACCGCGAGATCGCCGTTGAGCAGGATGAATTGCTTTATTCTTTGACGAACCTCAAGACGGCAGACAAAAACTTTGGCCGTATCGCTGCTCAGACGGCGAAACAGGTCATTCTGAGCCACATGCGCGAAGCGGAACAGAGCGTCGTGTATGAGCGCTACAAAGATATCGAAGACTCACTCGTTTCGGGTAAAGTTCGTCGTTATGACAAGGGTAATTTGATCATTGCCCTCGATGGTGATCTCGTCGATGCGATCCTGCCGGCGCGCGAACAGATGCAGCGCGAGGTCTATCGCCCCGGTGATGCCATCGAAGCCTATGTCAAAAAGGTCAACCGTTCGAGCCGCGAGCCCCAGATCGTTTTGAGCCGTACGGCGCCTGAATTCGTCATCAAACTTTTTGAGAAAAACGTCACGGAAATCAAAGACGGTATCGTCAAGATCATTCGTGTGGCGCGTCAGCCGGGTATGCGTACCAAGATCGCGGTTTACTCGACCCAGAGCGAAGTCGATGCCGTCGGTGCTTGCGTCGGTCTTCGCGGTGCTCGTGTGCAAAATGTCGTCAACGAACTCCACGGAGAAAAGATCGATATCGTTCCGTTCCACGATGATGCGGCGCGTTTCGTGTGCAGCGCCATCAGCCCCGCTGAAGTCATCAAAGTCTTCATTGACGAAGATGTCAACAACCCCTCGATGGAGATCATCGTTCCGAACGATCAGCTTTCGCTCGCCATTGGCCGCGGCGGTCAGAACGTTCGACTCGCGGCTCAGCTCACCGGCTGGGATCTCGACATCATCAGCGAATCCCGACTCAACGAACTCAAGAATCAGTTCAAGAGCCAGTTGCTTCAGAACCCCGCAATCGACGAAGAACGCATCGATACCCTCTTCACGCTCGGTTACAACAAGCTCGAACATATCGCCTCTGTCGATCCGTACGAACTCGCTCAGATCCCTGGATTCGGTCTCGATAACGCCGAACTCATCATCAACGAAGCGAAACGCCTCGATAAGATCGCAAAACGCGCTGAAAATGACCGCGAACACCGCGATGCGAATATCAGTGACATGGCGGTTTACCTCGGGATCACCGAAAAACAGGCTAAATTGCTCTACAACGGCGGTTATCACAACTTGCCCATGTGCTTCGTCGAAGGTAAAGCCGAACGTATGGATGCTAAGACCGGACTCGGTTGCAATCTGACCAAGGATATCATTCAGAACCTGACAGACCTCGCCCTTGGACAGGAAGTCTATGCTGAAGAAGAATTGGCCGATGTTCGCAGCCTCTTCGATGCCTGCTTCGCCGAAAATGATGGCATTACCGTTGAAGACGCTTATGCCAAAACTGTCGAAGATTTCGGTGAAGAAAAGGTCTTCCCCGTCGACGAAGACGAACTCGACGCTGAATACGACGAAGATGACGACGCTCAGGACGAAGTCATCGACGACGATAATGAATAATTAGGGATCGAGGTACGGATGACGGAACAAAATTTCACATCAGACGTGACAGAGCGCGCCGCTGAAGGCAAAACACCTTCGCGCCGCTGCATTTGCTGTCGCGGCAATGGGGCTAAATTTGGCCTTCTACGATTCGGTGTCATGAACGGTATGCTCGTCTTCGATCTTCGACATAAGATGCCTGGACGAGGCTACTATCTCTGTGCAACACCGACTTGTCTCGAAAAAGCTTGGAAAACAGGGTTCAAAAAGATCCTCAAGGCCGATGTCTCTAGTCTGGCTCCGACCTGGCAGGAATTTGTGCAGACCCTGCTCGTTCCCGCTTATCAAAAACGTTATCGCGAGTACCTCCTCGCTGGGCGCCAGAGCGGCCAGTTGATCCTGGGCTCCGATGCCGTGGAACAGGCTGCGCAGGAAGATCGCCTCGCGTGCTATCTTCTCGCAACCGACGCCTCAGACGCGACACGTAAAAAATACGTTATGAACGCTGAACGAAAACAACTTCCCGTCTATGGCCGCCTCTCCCGCGATGAATATGGAAAACTGCTCGGGTCTGGCGAAAAAGTCGTTCTGGGTTGGCTCTCAGGCAGCGAACTCGCCCTCGAATTTGAACACGTTGAAAATGTTCTTAACCGATTCGAAACTTCGGAAAATTAATGTGGTCAGTTACCCCGGAACGCGTTGTTACGCGGGTTTTCCGGAAATCATTCAGGATTAATTGATTCCCCTTATGGGATCTTCTTTCGCGATGAAGCGAAAACGAGAATAAGCATGGCGAAAACTAAGGTAAGTGAGTTGGCGACGGAATTGAAAGTCGAAGCGTCGCAACTTGTTGAACAGATCAATACAAAATGGGATCTCGGCTTTAAAGTGAAACAGGCGACGAGCTCTGTTTCTGAAGAACAGGCCGATCAGATCAGAACCACGTGGCGCAAGGAACAGCGTCAGGCAATGCGTGCAAGCAACGGGCCGGGCGTCCGCGTCCGTCGTCGCGCTGCAGAACCAGCGTCCGCACCCGCCAAGGTCGAAGCTCCCGCCGAGATGGCGGCACCCGCTTCCGGACCCGTTGGCATCGCGAAAGAACGTCAAAAAGCCGCCGAGGCTAAGGCCGAACAGGCTAAAAAAGCTGAACAGGTGAAAAAAGTCGAACAGGGTAAGAAAGACACGAAAGCTGCTGCTAAAGCTGCTAAAGCTGTCGAACCCGAAGTCGTGGAAGCCGTCGTGGAAGCGCCCGTCAGCGAAGACAATGACGTGACGGCCACCGTCGCCGAGGTTGTCGAAGTCGCCGAGGTTGTCGAAGTCGCCGATGTCGCCGATGGCGCCGATGTCGCTGAGGTGAAAGAAGCCGTCGTTGAGACGGCCGCTCAACCCGTTGAAATCGAAAAAACGCCTGCCAAAAAAGACAAAGCTGACAAAAAAGCTGAAAAGAAAGAACGAAAAAAAGAAAAAGCTCAAAATATCTTTGAGATCGGCATCGGTTCACACTTCTCGGACGAGTTTTCGGGAAGCAGCAATGCCAGCCGCTTCAGCGATTCCTATGGCGATTACACGGATAAAGCTGAAAATGCGGATGACTATGACGATGAAGAAGAAGATGTCGTCGCTAAGCCCAAGACTAAGGCCAAAAAACCGGTCGGTCCGCAGGATATGCCTGAAGGTGAGGATGATTTCGACGACAAGAAAAAAGCGAATCGTCCGTCGAACGTCATGGGCTCCATCGACCCGGCACTCATTCGCGCCATGCTCGTCAAGGATAACAAGAAGTTCAACCCGAACGGCGGTCAGAACGCTGGCGACAAAGGCGGCAAACACAGTGGTGGTCGCACTGTCGTCAATTCCAAAGATATTTATGGCTCGAACCAGCCGCGTCCTGCTCACGCCGGTGGCGCGCCCCAGAACACCTTTGGCGGCAAAAAAGGCAAAAAGGGTAAAAACGCTCCTCAGGCGGCTCAGCCCGTCCACACGCAGATCGCCGAACACAAACGCGTCGTGCGTATGTGCGGCAATATCTCGGTCGGCGACATCGCGCGTGACATGGGGGTCAAAGCTGCCGATGTCATGAAGTTCCTTATGAAAGAACTCGGCCTCATGCTCACGGTCAACCAGACGATCGACCTTGAGACGGCTGAACTCGTGGCGGCTGAACACGGCTACACGGTTCAGGATACGAGCTTCAAAGAAGAAGACTTCACTGAGAGCAAAGAGGATCGTCCTGAAGACCTCGAACTTCGTCCGCCGATTGTCACCGTTATGGGACACGTCGACCACGGTAAGACTTCGTTGCTTGACGCGATCCGCAATACGCGCGTTACGGCCGGTGAAGCCGGTGGTATCACGCAGCACATCGGTGCTTCCTCGATCGAGACCACGAACGGTCGCGTCGTCTTCCTCGACACCCCGGGTCACGAAGCCTTCACGGCACTTCGTGCCCGTGGCGCTAAGGTCACCGACCTCGTTGTCCTCGTCGTCGCTGCCGATGACGGCATCATGCCCCAGACCATCGAAGCGATCAATCACGCCAAGGCCGCTAACGTCCCCATTATCGTCGCTATCAACAAGATCGATAAGTCCGGCGCTAACCCCGAACGCGTCAAACAATCCCTGACCGAATATGGCCTCGTCCCTGAAGATTGGGGCGGTGACACGATCGTCAAGGAAGTCTCCGCCCACACAGGCGAAGGCGTTCAGGAACTCCTCGAACTCATCTATTTGCAGTCCGAAGTGCTCGAACTCAAAGCCAATCCCGACAAAGAAGCGCGCGGTATCCTGCTCGAAGCCTACAAAGACCCGCGTCGTGGTATCGTCGCCAGCGTCATCGTTCACGAAGGTACCCTGCACGTCAACGACATCATCGTCAGTGGCGCATGCTACGGTAAAGTCAAAAACATGCTCAGCGATAAGGGCAAAAACATCAAAGTTGCTGGCCCCTCGACACCGGTCAACTTCACCGGGCTTTCCGATATTCCGGAAGCCGGTGAGCCCTTCTTCGTCACGCAGAACGAAAAGATCGCGAAAGAATTCACCACCCAGGTCAAGGAACGCAAACGTATGGCCGAACTCTCTGCCCGCAAATTCGATCCGTGGGCTCAGTTCAGCGAAACCAAACAGCTCAATGTCATCATCAAGGCCGACGTTCAGGGCTCCCTCGAAGCCCTCGAGAAATCCCTCAACGAACTCTCGACCGATGATGTTACGCTCAACATCGTTCACACCGCTGTCGGTGGTGCCACAGAATCGGATGTTCAGCTCGCTGTCGCATCGAACGCCGTCATCGTCGGCTTCAACACGCGTCCTGAAGCGCGTGCCGCTGAAATCGCTAAGCGCGAAGGCGTCCTCGTCGAATCTTTCTCGATCATTTACGACATCATCGACTACATCAAGAACGCCATGAGCGGCCTCCTCGACCCGATCGTCGGCGAAAACGTCCTCGGCCACGTCGAGATCCGCAACACGTTCAACGTGCCCAAAGTCGGTACCATCGCGGGTGGTTACGTCCTTGACGGCATCATTCGTCGAAACGCCAAATGCCGCTTGCTCCGCAACGGTGTCGTCGTTTACGATTCCAAGATCGCGTCCCTCAAACGTTTCAAAGACGACGCCAAAGAAGTGCGTACCGGCTTTGAATGCGGTTTCTCCATCGACAACTACAATGACATCAAAGTTGGCGATCAGGTCGAGATCTACGAAGTCACCGAGACCAAACAGTCCCTCTAGTCGATATTTCCCTTTTGGGCGCTTCGCCTATGTCTTTCAGCCTCCGGCTGAAAGATATACGGCTCGGCAAAGCCGCTATCGCTTCGCGATACGCGGCTTTTTTTCGCTCGGCTATTCGCTTTGCGAATACGCCTCGCCAGCGGCGCTATTGCATACGCGCCGCTTTTGGCTGTTGTGCCTGCGTCTGGTTGTGCGTCGCTTGGTCGCAGCTGAGTCTGCGTCTGGTTGTGCGCCGCCTGGTCGCAGCTGAAAATGACGCGTATTATGCTATAATAATCAGTCGGCTTAAAAAGGACGCAGGTTGACATGATTGAATGAGGTACGGCGATGGATAAAAACAAATTAAAACCGGGCGCTCTGCTTGAATTCTATACCGAGTTTAGCGAAAACGAGGCGTATTACGTCGACAAGACGATGTTTATCGCCCAGGTTTTGGAAAATCCGAGCAAAGTACAGCTCTACACGCGTCCTCGCCGCTTCGGCAAAACGCTCTCGCTCACCACATTTCACACCTTCGTCGCCTCACACGATTTCCTCGGCAGACCATTCGACCCTCGCCCCTATTTTGAGGGCAAAAAAATCATGTCGTGCGGCGAAAAGATTGTATCCCGCATGGGCAAATACCCAGTCATTTTCATGTCACTCAAGGAGTGCTGCAAACCGACTTTTGAAGAGACGCTTCAAAAATATCGCCGAACGATCTCGGATTGTATTCTTCCTATATGGAAGGAACTCGTAAAAAATATTGAAACCGATGGAGAAAAAGAAGCATTTTACGGATTGCTCAATCTAAAAGCGGAAACGAGTACATGCGAAGATTCGTTGCGACTACTTTCAAAGTGGATTGAACTGTCCACGGGCAAAAAGCCCTATATTCTCATCGACGAATACGACGTCCCTCTTAATACAGCTTATCATTACGGCTATTACGACGAAATGGTGTCATTCATCCGTTCGCTGTTCAGCAACGGTCTTAAATCGAATCCGAGTTTCGAAAAAGCCGTCTTGACCGGTTGCTTGCGCATTTCTAAAGAATCGATATTTACCGGGTTTAATAATTTACGTGTTTATACGATCGATTCTGAAATGGACAACGAGTATTTCGGATTTACGCCGGACGAAGTCAAAGAAATGCTTCGTTATTACGATCTTTCCGAGCATTACGATGCAATTCAGGATTGGTATGACAGCTATCAATTTGGATCAAGGCACGTCTACAATCCATTTAGCCTGGTGCAGTGCGTCGATAATCTCACATTAAATGACTCGAATGCAATTCGCTGCTATTGGACAAATTCGAGCAGCAACGATATTATTCGCGACATGGTTATTGAACATACAGAATGCCGCGATGATCTCGAATTATTATTAAAAGGTCAATCCATATATAAACCGATTCATGAAGCCATGACCTATCGCGACATAAAATCGTATGATGAGAATATATGGACGCTGCTTTATTATACTGGTTATGTCAAAAGCTTGTCGAAACGACAAGTCGGTGAAGACTGGATTCATGAGATCAAACTCGTAAATAAAGAAATTCACTCGATATTTCCGCAGTATATTCGAATGCTTTTTAGCATGACCGTGAAAAAACAGGATCTTTCGGCATTCTATCAGTCGATTTGGGATAAAAAAGCCGAAATTATCAAGCAATTTATTAATAATATCCTCATGGTGATGGTGAGTTACTACGATACGCAGGAAATGTTTTATCACGGCATGATGCTCGGTATTATTTCAAATTTATATCAATACGAGATCAAATCGAATCGCGAAGACGGCAATGGTCGCACCGATATTGTTCTGCGCGATATGCGCGATAATCGGGCTGTCATCTTTGAATTCAAATGGTCTGACAAATTAAATGAAATCAACGCGCTACCCGAGATTGCGCTTAACCAGGTTCGCCAAAATAAATATGCCGAAGCGATTCACAAAGAAGGCTATCAAACAGTTTATGCCGTCGGCGTCGGTTTCTGCAAAAAGACGTGTGAAGTCGTCATCGAAGAGATGTAGAAATATAGGATTTGTTGCGCCAACCGAGTGACGACACCACAGCGGCTGGAGGCCGCAGATTTGCATAACACGCTGGTCACCGCTGAAAAATTGCGACAGAAAATGACGCGTATTATGCTATAACATGAGTCAGCTTGTAAAAGTCGCAAGCTGACATGCTTGAATGAGGTACGGCGATGGATAAAAACAAATTAAAACCGGGCGCTCTGCTTGAATTTTATACCGAGTTTAGCGAAAACGAGGCGTATTACGTCGACAAGACGATGTTTATCGCCCAGGTTTTGGAAAATCCGAGCAAAGTGCAGCTCTACACGCGTCCTCGCCGCTTCGGCAAAACGCTCTCGCTCACCACATTTCACACCTTCGTCGCCTCTCACGATTTCCTCGGCAGACCATTCGACCCTCGCCCCTATTTTGAGGGCAAAAAAATCATGTCGTGCGGCGAAAAGATTGTATCCCGCATGGGCAAATATCCAGTCATTTTTATGTCACTCAAAGACTGCGGTGAACCGACATTTGAAGAAAGCTTACAAAAGTATCAGCGTATTTTTTCAGAATGTTTGAGAATATATAAAAAAGATATTGCAAAGATAATAAACGATGAAGACGAACAGTCTGAGTATAAAGAGTTGCTCAGCCGCAGAGGTTCGCAAAGCCTATGGAAAGATTCGCTACGATTACTTTCTAAGTGGATTGAACAGTCCACGGGCAAAAAGCCCTATATTCTCATTGATGAATACGATGTTCCTCTCAATACAGCTTATCATTACGGCTATTACGACGAAATGGTGTCATTCATCCGGTCGCTGTTCAGCAATGGTCTTAAATCGAATCCGAGTTTCGAAAAAGCCGTATTGACCGGTTGCTTGCGCATTTCTAAAGAATCGATATTTACCGGTTTTAATAATCTCGATGTTTGCTCGATCGACCGAGATATTGGCACAGAGTATTTTGGTTTTACGGCTGACGAAGTAAAGGATATGCTTCGATACTACAATTTGTCCGATCGATATGCCGAAATTAAAGACTGGTACGACAGCTATTTGTTTGGCAAAACATATGTGTACAATCCATTCAGCCTCGTTCAATGCGTTAGAGATCTGACGTTTGGGGCTGAAAATGCGATTCGTTGCTATTGGACAAATTCGAGCAGCAACGATATCATTCGCGACATGGTTATTGAACATACAGAATGCCGTGACGATCTCGAATTATTATTAAAAGGTCAATCCATATATAAACCGATTCATGAAGCGATGACCTATCGCGACATGAAATCGTATGATGAGAATATATGGACGCTGCTTTATTATACTGGATATGTCAAAAGCTTGTCGAAACGACAAGTCGGCGAAGACTGGATTCATGAGATAAAACTCGTAAATAAAGAAATTCACGCAATATTTCCACAGTATATTCGACTGGCATTTAGTTATGCCGTTAAAAAGCAGGATCTATCGGCTTTTTACCTGTCGATTTGGAATAAGAATGCTAACTATATAAAACAATTTATTAATAATATTTTAGCCGTCATGGTGAGTTACTATGATACTCAGGAAATGTTTTATCATGGCATGATGCTCGGTATT
The DNA here is from genome assembly GCA_045643185.1 of Myxococcota bacterium. GTDB lineage: Bacteria > Myxococcota_A > Bradymonadia > UBA4248 > UBA4248 > RGIG464. Next base: position 28,240 of record JAZUKH010000093.1, read on the forward strand.
ATTTCAAATTTATATCAATACGAGATCAAATCGAACCGCGAAGACGGTAATGGTCGCACCGATATTGTACTGCGCGATGATAATGCAAGGCGTGCTGTCATATTTGAATTCAAATGGTGTGATGATATGGATGATCTTGAAACTCTTCCCGAAGTTGCATTACAACAAGTTCGGGATAAACAATACGCCGCAGCGATTCACAAAGAAGGCTACAAAACGGTTTATGCGGTCGGCGTGGGCTTTTGCAAAAAGACCTGTGAAGTTACGATCGAAGAAATGTAAAACCGC
>JAZUKH010000094.1:0-11772 GCA_045643185.1 Myxococcota bacterium
ATTGACGGTGATCGTCGTGCCTGCTTTGGTCTCGACGATGGTGTCGTAGTGAACGCCTTTGAAGATCTGACTTTTGACGATGCCTTTCAGCATGCCAGATTCGCGAGGCACGATGTCAAGGTCTTCCGGGCGAATGACGACGTCGACGATCTCATCTTGCGTAAACGATTTGGCGGTATCGCACTCGAAGTTTTTATCTTCAAAACGGATGGTGTGATCGTCGACGATCTTGCCGTCGATGATGTTCGTTTCACCAATGAAGTTTGCGACGAACTCGTTTTCAGGTTCGTTGTAGATCTCAGTTGGGGTGCCGACTTGCTGAATTTCGCCGCCCTTCATGACGACGATCTTGTCAGACATCGTGAGCGCTTCTTCCTGGTCGTGCGTGACAAAAATAAAGGTGATGCCGACTTCCTGCTGGATGCGCTTGAGCTCGATCTGCATTTCTTTGCGGAGTTTGAGGTCGAGTGCGCCAAGCGGTTCGTCGAGCAGCAAAACACTCGGTTCGTTGACGAGCGCGCGTGCGATCGCGATACGCTGCTGCTGCCCGCCCGACATCTCGTTGATGTACCGTTTGCCGTAGTCTTCAAGATTCACGAGCTTCAACATACGTCGCACTTTACGGTCGATGACGTCTTTCGGCTCTTTCTTGAGCTTAAGACCAAAGGCTACGTTGTCGTATACATTCAGATGCGGAAACAGTGCGTATTTCTGAAAAACTGTATTGATATCCCGTTTGTATGCCGGGTATTTCAGAAGGTCTTCGCCCTCAAAAAGCACTTCGCCGGACGAAGGATCAAGAAAACCGCCCAAAATGCGGAGCAAGGTCGTTTTGCCGCATCCTGAGGGACCAAGCAGCGTGACGAACTCGTTGTCATAAATATCGAGCGATACGCCCTTCAGAACCTGGGTGTCATCAAAGTTTTTGACGACATTCTTGATCTGTATGATCTTCCTTTTCTCTTCCATTCAATGAATCTCCAAAAAATCCGTCAGAATAGCGGCGGATTAGAGACCCAGAGCACGCGTGCCTGGGTTTTTTTATGATTTTCGAGGTGATGAAATGTGTTGCATTTCATATAAAAAGTTTCGCCTTTTCGGACGGTGTGTTTTTTGTCGTCGCAGCAAAGCTCTACGCATCCCTCCAGCACATACGCAAATTCCTCGCCTGTGGTCGGCGACATGTCGAAGGAACGTCCGCCTGGCGGAAGCTCAAGCAGGATCGGCTCCATCGAGTGTTTTTGTGCGTTCGGAACGATCCAGCGGATCGTGTGATCCTCCTTCTCGTCGACGTAAAAATCCGCGTCGCGAAACACGATGCGGTCATCACTGTCCTCTTTGAAAAATTCTGACATGCTCGTGCCAAGGGCTTCGAGAATGTCATCCAGTGTCGCCACCGACGGCGACGTTAAATTGCGCTCAAGCTGGCTCAAAAAGCCTTTGCTGAGCTCCGAGCGGGACGCTAATTCCTCTAGTGTGAGTCCCTTTTGTTTGCGCAGGTGTTTGATCCTGCCTCCAATATCCATAAAAAATTCCTTCTTTGGGGTGCTAAGCCCTTTTGACGATATCAAACCACGCGGTTTGGTATCACTAAACTCTCTGTTTAGTAGCTGCTTCGTTCATAAACAAAAAGTTTAGTAAACCGAAACGCGCCGCCTTATACAGGAAAAAGTAAAAATCACAACAAAAATTAACGGTCTGATGACAAAAATTTCACTTTAGAAAACAGAAAGTTTCGTTAACTTAACCGCAAGTGCCGATTTATGAACGTTGAAATGGTTTGATGGCGTCAATAACACTTTAGAAAACAGAAAGTTTCGTTAACTAGCCCCGGTTGCCTGCCAGTGAACGATAAAAAACATGAGGTCGATCTGGACAGGTTCTTTTTGGAGGGGATGGGCGCGGCTATGATGTTCATCATACGCCGCGCCGCCGGCCTATTGAGCGCTTTGCGCCAATACGGCCGGCCTATAGGGCTGCACTAAGTTGTTTTCCACGACGCTGCTTAGCATGCTGCGCAGCCCGTTTGGGTTTGCATGACGCAGCGTAGGCGCGGGTTGAATTATGCCTGCTCAGTTTCTTTCGACTTCGCAGACGTGATGTCTTCAAATTCCTCGTCGTTTTCGAGCTTGGCGTTGTCATCGGCGTCGTTATCGGCTTTCGCTTCGGTGTCGCTGGCGTCGGACTTGGCGTCTTCCGGCTTCTTGGCGTTACACCAGTTGCGGGCGAGGTAGAGGGCGATCGGGCTTGTGATCGCGATCAGTGCGAAGATGAACCACATCGTCTGAGGATCCTGGGACATGCCTGCCGACAACGTGTCAGGATCAGGAATGTATTTGCGCATAAAGAAGCCGACGTAGATGCCGACGATAAACTTGGTCATAAACCACGGCAGGTTGGCAATGCCCACGTAGGCGCCCATGCGCTCTTTCGGGGCGATCTGCGTGACGTGCTGCAAAAAGCGCGGTTGCCACATCGATTCACCAATGGCGCCGATCAAAATGAACGTGAGGAACAACGTCGGCGTCTGACCAAGGCAGAGCAGGAACGTCGGAAGGGCCATGACGGTCGTACCGATGATCATCATCTTGTAAACGTCTTGTTTCGCCGTCAATGCGGCAATGACTGGCGCACAAATAAAGACGATGAGCGGGTTGATGTTGCTGAACGTTTCGAAGTTGTCCGAGATCGTCGGAAATTCACGGAAACAGCGCTCGAGGTAGGTCGGGATCAGGATGTTTTGATAGGCAAACAGCGTCTGGACTGGAATCAGAATGAAGATGAAGAAGTCGAACTTGGGATCGGCGAGCGGGTGACGTTTGAGGCGCTCTTTGAGCGTGAGTTTGTGATCGGGCTTGGCATCCTGCGGCTCGTCGGGATCGGCTTCTTTCGGGTCACAAAGCGGTTTGTTTTTGGATCTCAGGAGGAAGAACACGTAGAGCAGCATGACAATGATCATGATGCCGGCAATAAAGATGAGTGCACCCGAATAACCGTTGCCGTTTGTGCCGGGAATGATGCTCGGAATGACATTGCCGGCCTCGTCGGTTGAATCGGCAAAGCCGCGACGGATCGAGGGCAGGGCCAGGCCAATGAGGAAGGCGCCCAGGTTCATGCCGGCATACAACATCGCGTACGACACGGCTGAAGTCTTTTTGTCCGAGTACATGCGCGTCAGCGAGTACACTGCCGGATTGAATACGCCGTACGAAAGTGCTGCCATGAGCAATGCCACGACGATCGCAAAGAAGAAGGGAGACCACAGGCCTGTGCCAAACTGCGTGCTCAACGCCGGTTCCGCAAAGCCTAAAATGAAACGTGAGACTAATAATACGGCGATCGAGATGCCGAACATGCGTTTCGGGCCAACGCGGTCCGATAATCCACCCAAAAATAGCTGCGACAGCGTGATCAGCATCAAATAGCCGCTCACGACCCACGAGGCGTGAACGTCGTTCAGCTCGACGTTCTTCGTCAAAAACAGCATGAGCAGGGTCAGAATGCCGAAATAGGCCATGCCCTCAAAGATATTAATAATGTTGATGCCGATGATCTCACGCGGGGCGTGGACGAAGGCTTTGAATGTGTCAATGGTCTCTTTTAGACCGGTCTTGATCGCGTCACTGACGGTGGCGGGCGCCTCGGCGTTGGCCTTGGCTGTGTCGTCCGTCGCGGATGCTTCTGCGTCGGCCTTGACGGCGTCGTCCGTCGCGGACACTTCTGCGTCGTTCTTGACGGCGTCGTCCGTCGCGGCTGACTCGCTCTTGACGTCGTCTTTCACGTCGTTCTGGTTTTCGACCGCGTCAGACGCCGCTTGTGCGTTCTCCGACTCGGTCGCCTGAAGGTCAGGCTGATTCGTTTCTTCTGAAGACATATAGGTCTCGTTTCCTGTCTTGGTTATGGGTTTCGTCGAGATCGACCAAACCAGTTTGATAAATAAAAAATCTCGTTAAGATACAGATGAGTAGGTAAAATACCTACATGCACGTAAAAAGTCAGAATGCCTGTTTTTAGACTGCGACGCAATAGAAATAATATGGTATAGTAACCGAACACTTTTTGGCCGATGAGGCAGACAGAGGACGGAATGATGAAGTATACGCAGCGTATTCTGCAAAACGTCATTTACAGCATTGGTGATACGCACGGCCAGGGCGCGCGCGTGTTGGAACTTGTGTCACGCTTGGAAGCTCAGAGCGCCGAACGGGGGGAAAAGGCCGCGTTCGTTCAGCTTGGCGACCTTGGGGATGCGTTTTCGTATCCGAATGACGATGCCAATACGTCGAACGAGGCGCTTCGAGCCGATGTGTATGCGCGCATGGCGCGTCTGCCCGAGTTGGACGCGGCGATGCGCGACGGCCGCAAGGTCGTGAACTGGCAGTTCCTCGTGGTCAATGGTACGCGGCTGTTTCAAGGCGAGCGGCGCGGTTTGAAGACGCCGCTCGAGGTGCTGGAAAGCGATGACCACGTCGAAGTCGAAGCCGTGTTTCAGGCGACGAAGGTGTTTGAAACGTTCAAATTGTTTTGCGAAAAACAAGTGTCTTCGCCCGACCGGTTCTTTGTGGTGCTCGGCAACCACGATGCCGACCTGTTACGCGGTTCGTCCGAATACGGGCGCCCGCAAAAGCACGTTTTGCTCGGCCTGCTCGGTTTTTCGCCCGACGAAGTGATCGCGCATCTCGAGACGGAACAGGGCGCGCCGGAGGTGATGCTTCGCCACCCGTGGATCGCGTGGCTGAACGAGCGTCCTCACTTGGTGATGTCGCGCGACACGGTCTATATGCACGGCGGCCCGACGGGCGCGCTCGCGCGCGCACTCGGTACCAGCCACAAAGCGTTTGAACGCTGGTTGCTTCAGATCGACGCCGCGCGTTCACAAGGCTGGCACCACGTTGCGTTCCGCGAACATTGGTCGTTTTTGTCACCCGATGGCGCATCCAATGACTGGATACGTCATCCCTCCTACATCACGAACTTTTTGGCGGCCTCTCGCAGACCCTATTTGGCCGTCGGTCACTCGCCCTTTTTGGATTTCGAAAAAGGGCCACTCATCGACCTCAAAAACGCGAGCGACGAGATCAAACACCTGTTCCGCACGCCGGCGCGCCTTGAACCCGCCGGTAAATTGATCAAACAGGATACGAACATGAAACGCGTTGGTGAGCTTTGGGCGTGCCGTCACGTGGTCGGAACTGACCAGTGGTGTGGTATCGACGAGAATTTGCAGGAACACCCGTTGCGAGATTAGACATGCATCGACTGATTCAAAACCTGATGCTTGGCTTGGTCTTTTGGACAGGCTCAATGCCGCTCGCCCAGGCTGGTGACCAGACTCTCGGCTCTGACGACTGGACTTTCGCGCTGCAAAAACAGATTGCCGTCGACTTTGCCGAAGCCGGTATGTGGGGCAGGGCTGACGCTTACCTCGACCTGATCGGTCCAAAAACACAGGATTGGAACGTGCTTTTACTGTGGTCGCGCGTGAAGATCCAACTTGGTGACATCGAAAGCGCGGATAAGGCGATTCGACTGGCTTTGGCGCAAGCCCCCGATAACCCGCGCATTTTGTTCACGGCGGGGGACTTGGCGCTTGATCTAAACCGGCTCGATGACGCTGAACAACATTATGAAAAGGCACTTCGCATTCAGCCTGACAGGCCTCAGATCGCGCTCGTGCTCGGTCGACTCTACTCGCGCCAAAACAAGTGGGAAAAGCTGATTCCGATCTACGAACGTCTCGTTTCAACCACGGATGCACCCAGTGAGGTCTGGATCCGCCTCGCTTTGGCGCATGAACAGGCCGGCAACCTTGCCCGCGCTGAGACCTGTTACCGCGAGTATGCCATGATGAGTCGAAATCGCGCCGTCGGACTCAGTCACCTCGCCGTGTTTTACGAACGCACTGGGCAAAAGGACAGAGCTAACGAGGTCAGGCATCAGATCGATCAGCTCGGCGCTGGCGACAAACGAAATATGCGCGCTTTATTGCCATCCAGCCGATAACACTTACTTTTAGTGCGTTCTCGCGTTGCGACGGGACGTGGTTTGTGGTAAGGTTTCGCATCATTTTGTTTGTTTGGCCTTTTTGGGAAGGAACCTCATGAATCGAAACGTACTTATTGCCATTATTATTGTTGGTCTCGTCCTAATCGCGAGCTTCGCTTCTGTTCTGGTTTACAAAGTGATCAATAAACCGACTCAGGCACTTGGTAGCATGACGGCTGATCAGGTCCAGAATTCGGCGTTGGTCGTTCGCGATAAATTTGCGGGCCATGAAGAAGATGCCATCAACATCGTCAAAAACTTCAAAGTGCTTTCGCCCGAATACATTGATGCTTACACCAAAGCTAAGGCAGCGGGCACCAGCACGGCTGATCTCGAGAAAAAAATGGTGACGATCAATGAACTCGTCGAACAGAAACATCTCGAAAATAGTTTCAGCATGTCCTACCTCAAAAAAGGTGAATGGCGTGCACTGCATCTTGATACAGATACAGGTGAGACCCAGATCCCAGACCCGCAGTACGAAGTTTATCTCGATTACCAGGATGAATCCGTCACCGTCGGTCCTGTCTGGATCGTTGATCTCGAAACCAAGGTGGTCATTCCCCGTAACGATATGGCCGGCGTCTTCGATCAGAATATCTATAACTACGATGATATCAAAGAGACGATCGACCGGCCGGGCAGCGTGATCCGCGCGATCGTTTCACACAAATTCGATAATGGTATCGACCTCGGTGGTGTTTTCCTGCTTCACTTCCTGCAGCTCGCCAATAAGCCCGGTCACGAAAGTGACCGCATCATCGGTTGGACGGTCATGCAGGAATTTGAAAGCGATTACTCCGCTTACTTCCAGTGGGTCGAAAAGAACGAAGTTCGTGTTGCGAAGTTCAAATTCAATTGGGAATCCAAAGGCTTGACGCCGAAAGGCTTGCTAGCCATCGACCTCATGGGCGCTGGTGACAACATGGAGACCCTGCGCGCTGCTGATATCTATCCTAATGATTATAACAACGATCTTAACATTCCGCGTACTGAACGATGGGCCAAAAAACATCCGTGCCGCTCGTCCGATTACCGTCAGCTGTGCACCGCTTTCGTCAAGGTCTTGGAACAGCAGGAATTTATCAGCGCCATGGAATGGTTGTTGACCGATGGCAAATCGAGTGGCGCCAGCGCCATCGACGAGTGTAAAGCTTCAAAAGTTGGTCAGAAGCCCAAATGTCGTTGGGTTACCAAAATGGCTTCGGGTGAACTCAATCCCAGTGACTCCGAAAACCTCTACGAGATCGGTTACCTCTACGAGTTGAATGGTCGCGAAAACCAGGTCAAATTCCTCGTTGATAGCGCTAAAGAAACCATTAAGCCGCTCGATAAGCTCTCACAATGGGCGTATTATAGCGTCGCGCCAAGAACGTAATTCTTTTTTTCATCCCTTTCATCCATCCAGTTGGGATGGATGAAAGGGATGGCTCGTGAATGGCGATGACCTGATTAGAACTGGTAGCTGATCGTGAATGACGGCTCAAAGTCGAAGATAAAGATATGCAGAAAAGCGAAATCTGCTTTGAAACCAAGTGAGAGATCGTCAGTGACGAAAAACGAGCAACCGGCACTCAAGCGCAAAATGGCGCCAACGCCGACCTCGTCGTCTTCCGCCTTGGTGTAGAACACGCCGGCACCGCCGCCGAGCATGAATACGGCTGAATCGCGGATCGGAATATAGAATTTGAGAAGCAGGCTTGTCATGCCCATGAGGCCGCCAAAAATATTGTATTCCTCTTTGTCATCATCTTCTGTGAAAGCCGTATCAACATCAAATAACCACATTCCGAGGAGCTTTTGTTCGACAAAAATGCCGAAATGCTGCCAGTGATAGCCGATGTCAGCCGCGAGGTTGAATCCGCCAAAAGATGCTGAGGCAATAAGAACAAAGACAGTTCCGACGTCAACACCGACGTTGGCGTCCAACATCCAGCCATTGCGCCAGCGTTTTTGGGTTTCGTTGGTGATCGGCAGGTCATCGCTGACGTCATTTGTGTTCTGGACGTATGTTTCGCCGCTGGTGGCAGCATTTCTGGGCATGATCGCGACAGAACCGTCGGCTTCGCGTATGGGGGCACTTGCCGTTTCATCGACGGCAGACTCGTCGGCGTTATCGTTTGGATATTCAGCCACGGAGCCTTCGTCAATTGCGACGGGCGCGATCGTTGAGCGTAGGTTCGGATCTTGGTCGGGATCCTGCGCTAAGGCGCTTTGCGCACCCATGAGTGTACAAAGCGCTGTAAAAAGACAAAAGAGTCGTTTTTTCATTCAAGTCTCCTTCGGTGGTCTGGGGTAAATCAGTATAAGACCGATAGTTAATAAGTATATAATAGATGATACAATGCGTTATGACGCAATGAATCGCGCTTTTGCATGTCGTTTCAATTGGATTGTTTGGAAGCGAACGATCGCTATATGATCAAAGCTAAATCAATCCACAAGTTATCACAATTTCTTGGAGAAATTGAACGAAATTCTGTTGCGTTCGCAGAGACTCCGCGTAAAATACGTTCGACTTAGGCTTTTGAGTGTTTTCGTTACGTCCAACTTGTGCCATACGAAATCATTTGGAGTGAGTTTCGGTCGTGGTACACACTTAGTTAAGGAGTTGTGATATGTCGTTTAACCCATTTGCTATGGCTCAACAGCAGTTTGATTCGGTTGCCGAAAAGTTGAATCTTAGCGAAAGCCTGCGTGCTCTGTTGCGTGAGCCGATGCGCGAATTTGCTTTTTCGCTGCCGATTCGCATGGACGATGGCTCTATGAAAGTTTTTAAGGGTTATCGCGTGCAGCACAATGACAGTCGTGGTCCCTGTAAAGGCGGCATTCGTTTTGCGCCCGGGGAGACGATTGACACGGTTCGTGCGCTCGCGACGTGGATGACTTGGAAATGCGCCGTTGTCGATATCCCGTTGGGTGGCGGTAAAGGCGGCATTGACTGCGACACACACGTGTTGTCGATGACCGAACAGGAACGCCTTTGCCGCGCTTGGGTCCGCGTGCTCGCAAACGAGGTCGGTCCCGTTCAGGACGTCCCCGCGCCCGATATGAACACCAAAGGCTATCACATGATCTGGATGCTCGACGAGTACGAAGCCATCCATCATGGAAAATTCCCGGGGTTCATTACGGGTAAACCGGTTGGTTCCGGTGGCTCACTCGGACGTACCGAAGCCACTGGTTATGGCGTCATCTGTTGCCTCAACGAGGCCTGCAAGGCACTCGGTATCGATATCGCCAAGACCAGGGCTGCAATACAGGGCTTCGGCAATGTCGCTTACTATGCCTGCGAGCGCTACATCAAACTCGGTGGCAAGCTCATCTGCGTTTCCTGCTGGGATAACACCGATAAATGCTCTTACACCTTCAAACGTGAAAGTGGCGTCGACATTGTTGAGCTAAAAGCCATCACGAACGAACATGGTGAGATCGACAAAGACCAGGCAAAAGAACGTGGCTACGAGATCCTGCCCGGTGACGAATGGATCGCTCAAGACGTCGATATTCTCATCCCGGCTGCGCTCGAAAACCAAGTCAATGCCAACACGGTCGGAAAGATCAAACCTTCTGTTAAGATCATCGCCGAAGGCGCCAATGGGCCGACCACGCCTGAAGCCGATGCTGTCATCAAAGAACGCGGTATCTTCGTCATTCCTGACTTCCTTTGCAACGCCGGTGGCGTGACCTGTTCCTATTTTGAACAGGTTCAGTGCAACATGAACTACTTCTGGTCTAAAGACGAAGTTCTCACCAAACTGGATGAGAAAATGGCGTCTGCGTTCAAAGGCGTTTATGACATGCACTGCAGCAAAAACGTCTATATGCGTGACGCTGCCTACATGATCGCCATTGATCGTGTCGCCAAAGCCTGTGTGGCTCGTGGTTGGGCAATCGACTAAATGTCTCCCCAGGCTGAATGCGGGGACGATCACTTTTTACGTTACTATTCAGCCTGGGAACATCATCTAGTTAGAAATACAAAAATCTCAGCCGTAGCGAAGCCGAAGGCAAGCAGGCTGATATTGGATGCAAGTGGAGACGTTCGTTCGCACCGTCTCCACTTGTTCGTTAGAACGTCAACGTGTAGTCGTTGCGAACGAACGAATCGTTGCCTTTGACAAGCACGTAATACGTGCTTGATGCGCTGACGGGCACGCTCTCCTCGTCATCTGCTGTGACGGAACGACCAACTTCTTTGCCGTCGGCGTCATAGACGTAGAGGTCTAGGTCGCCGGTCGTGTGATCGAACGAGAGCGTGACTGAGGCATCGGTCACGGGGCTGATGATGTACCAGTCTTCATCGCCTTCGCAGATCGTCGCTTTGACCGGCGATGTGACGCGTTGAGCTCCCAACGCGTTGTTGTTGGGTTCGTAGGTATCAGCCTGGCAGGACGGCGCCACCTCGAGGATGTGCGAGATCGTGTTGTTGCTTCGGTCGCCATCGTCAGGCACGCTGAGCTCGACAGAAATCGTCACTTTTCCCTCATAGGCGCTTGGTATCGTGACTTTTTGGCGATGCGTCACGGGGCTGGCGCCCGGGGCAATCGAGGCGGGCTCGGTGGACACGTACAAAAGTTCGTGGTGTGTCGCGTCGTCGATGTGGATGCCGTAAGTATAGGTGCCTTCGTGGGTTGACGTGTTGGACACGGTGAAGGATACCGTCAAGTTTTGACCGGCGACCACGCGTTCTGGCGAGATCGACAGGGCTGAGACTGCGTAATCGAGGTTTTCCGGCGTGTCCATGACGAGTCGGTAGGGCAACGCCTCGTCGGTTGACGCATTGGTGAACACGCGCACCCAGTAGGTGCCGCTTTGCGGCGCCAAATAGTTGAAACCCTGTGTTTGCAGGTTGGTCAGCATCGCGATGAAATGCTGATCGGCACCGCCAAAGAGCGAGGCACGAAGACGCTGCGCACTCGTTTCAAATTTGAGTGAAAGTTTTTGACCGGCGACCAGGTCGATGGCGTAGTAATCGTCGTCGTATGACGGACAGAGTTCGAGCCACGCGCCCGATGCCGCGATCGTGCGCAGGTCGAGCGCCGAACTAAAGAAATTATTGGGCTCATACAAGCCCGAGCAGTTCAACCAGGCTGGACCTGCTCCCGTCGTGATCGACAGGTCGTAGGTCAGGTCGTTCGTGTTATAGAGGTTGTTGAGCAGGAATACCTTGAGGAACATCGTCTGGTCGCCGACGATCAGGTCCTGGGTGATCGTTTCGGTCGCGTTTGACGTGCGCGAACTGGCGACTTCATTAAAATTGTAGTCGTAGAGCACAACGTCGAAGTCGCCTGCGGTTTGAGCCGTCACTGCGATCGACAGCGACTGCCCGTTTTTGACCTCAAATCTATAAATATCTTCGTTTTGCTGACAGACTTTGAGCTTTTTGAGCAGCAAGGGCTCCCCGTCAGTCAAAATGAGGTGTGAAGCCGACTCGGCGGTTTCATTGGGGTCGTATTCGTCCCAACAAGTTTTGTCGAGCGACCAGGCTGCCGAGTGGGCGATGTTGTTCGACAGATCAGCATCGTCAAATGTGGCTTCGTCGCCGACTTTCGCAATGACGTGATAGTCACCAGTCGGGGTGTCAGCGGGTAATTGCAGATTGACCGTGAATTTGCGCGACGAAGCCGCGGCAAGTGACGGAACTTGGACGGCGGCGAGCCGCGACGCCGTTTCGTCGAGGTCACCCGTGCGTGACAGGTAAAACACGAGATTGGTCACGGGTGA
>JAZUKH010000095.1:0-2475 GCA_045643185.1 Myxococcota bacterium
CGCCGCGACCCCCTCGCCTGGCAGGGCCTTTCGACATCGCTTGAAGCTCAAGTCGCAACGCGCATCGCCTGGCGTATTGAGCGAAGTGAGATAGACGAAGCTACATAAAATATACAAATTATAAACAATGGTTTTGTAGAAAGCGGTATTGTGATTGACATGGTCATTTCACGCATGTCGCGGTCAAACAAAAGTCGTGAAAAGTGAATGTTTTTCTGCTATTAATAACAGGTGTTTATGCGAATGTCAGTTTATGACAAAGCGAAGGAGAACAGAATGAAATTAGCCGAAGCGCTTCAAGAACGTGCAGATCTAGCCAAAAAAGTCGAACAGCTTAGAAACCGTTTACAACAAAATGCCGTCGTTCAGGAAGGCGAAGAGCCTGCTGAAAGCCCCAGTGAACTGATCAGTGAACTTGATGCATCGATCGAGCGTTTGTCTTACCTCATTTATCATATCAATTTGACAAATGTGCAGTCACTCGTTGATGGTAAAAGTTTGACCGAGTTGCTCGCTGAAAAAGATACGCTCGTGCTTCAGATCTCGGTCTATCGCAGTCTGTTAGATGCTGCAGGGCGTCTCGCAAGTCGCGCGTCTCGCACAGAGATCAAAGTCGTCAGCACCGTCAATGTGCGCAAGCTTCAAAAGGAATCTGACGATCTATCCGCTCGCCTGCGAAAACTTGACTGCACCATCCAAGAGATGAATTGGAAGACCGATTTACTTTAATGCATTTGTGACATATAATATGAACATGTGTGCCTTCGGGCACGCATCTCAGAGCGAATGCATCTCGCTATTCAGCGAATCTTATGATGGCCGTTGGTTGAGCCGCCAACAGCAGGTTCGATTCCTGCATGCATTGTTATGGCTTGACATTGCGCACACTCGCATGTTGCACTAATTATCGTTACAACCGCGCATTGGCTGAGTTTGGGGCAGATGACAATCATCTGCCCCTTTTTGTTTGGCCGTGCGGAACTCGCTTCGGGCGTATTTTACGTTTGCTAGCCTATCTTGGCGACGACGAACCACGTTATCTCACGACACTTGGCTTTGCTACGGCGCTTAGAACGCTTCGCGCTCTCAGCTGAGCTGTAACTAAATTTTGGAGAAGACGAATCGTTTATACTTTTCATTTTGAAGGCAAATGGGGATAATGTCTCGCGTTATTTTTATGTGGAATTTCATTGGATTGGTAACATGTCTTCTGAACAGCTCTTGAACAAGGCGTTTGGGCCCTACATTTTATTAAAGCGACTCGGCGTGGGTGGCATGGCAGAGACGTATCTGGCGATGAAACAGGGGCCGGATGGCGCGCGCCGCTTTGTTGCGCTGAAATGCATTTTGTCGCACTGCAACAGCATGCCTGAATTTGTGCGCATGTTTTATCACGAGGCGCGCCTCGGTCTGTGCATGAATCATCCAAACATCGTTCAGACGTGGGATGTGACAGACTATGGGCATCGTCACACGATGGTCATGGAATACATGTATGGATCAGCTCTTGACGACGTACTCAAAAAGGCGCAGTCGGCGCAAAAACCGATGCCGCTTGAGGTCGCGCTTTGGGTGTCGCTGAACATCCTTGATGCGTTGTATTACATGCATAATCTGCGTGACCTGGATGGTTCGCCGCTTCACATCGTTCATCGCGATGTGTCTCCGCAGAACATCTTTTTGGGGTATGACGGTCAAAGCAAGTTGTTTGATTTTGGCGTGGCGACGTCGGAACAACAGTCGAGTGGCTCTCAGCCGGGCATGATCGTCGGCAAATACGCCTATATGAGCCCGGAACAGTGCCACGGCGCTCCCGTGGATGGTCGCGCCGACATCTTTTCACTCGCGGTCGTTCTCTACGAAATGACGACCGGTAAACGCCTGTTTGAGCGCGAAAACGACATTAAAACCCTGGATGCGCTCAATCACGGGGAGATCGTGCCGCCGACCGGCGTGCGCAGCGATTTTCCGGCCTATTTGAGCAAGATCATCATGCGTGGCCTCGAGCGCGACATCGAACGCCGCTACCCAAGCGCACACGAATTTGCTGATGAGATCCGCACGTTTATGAAGATCAGCGGTTATCCGCAGACCTGCTTGGCGACCCAAAAATACCTGGCTGAGTTGTTCGACATTGAGATCGCGCAGCAAGAACGCTTTATGGCTGACGCGCTCGTCGAGGTGGCTCAAAAATTCCCACCGCCGCCCATCGACTTGAGTGGTCGCCCCTGTTCCGGGTCTTTCGATGAACTTGCTCCGATCAACCAGGGGGAACAGGAAGTCGCCGTGTCTCGTATCGCGACCATAAAGACGATTTCGTCACCTGACCATCAGCCTGTTCCCAGGCCCGTCGAAGCGTCCAATGACGATGGGAATAACGACGACGCGCCAGCGAACAAGCTCGTTGAGGTTTTGTCTCAGCCACGAGCTTGGCAATTCGCCACGGCTGGTTTCGCGGCACTGTTTGTGCTGATG
>JAZUKH010000096.1:0-3300 GCA_045643185.1 Myxococcota bacterium
ATAGCCGCGTAGGGGAAGGCTTTCCCCTCTTTATCCTCGAAAAAAAAACGCTAATTATGCTATAATAATATGCTCGTTTCTGCGGAGACGAAGTGTAAACGAACCTATTAGGAACCTTTAAGGAGAATTGAATGATCTTGAAAAACAAAACGCTTTTTTACATGGCTCTGACGTCTGTTGGGGTGACGGCGTTTGTTGGGTGCGATATGAGTGATGCTGAGCTTGCTCCGATGCACCTTTGGACGGTTGAAAACGTTGGATTGTATCCGAATCAGGTCGTTCTTGACGGCTCAAATGCTTATGTCGTAGCGTCTGGCGATAATGTGGTCAATCGCATCGACGTGGACACGTTGAATATCGATCAGGCCTGGATGGATCTTGGACAAAATGCCAATCCATGGGGGATGGTGATCCATGACGACGACGTTTTTGTCATCAACAGCATGAGCAATACGGCTGTGAAAGCGAGCAAGTCGGAGCCAAAGACGATGTCGACCGTGTTGGATGGCGCCAAAGGGCTGAATGGGCCGACTGACCTCCTGGTTTTGGGAGACAAGATCTATATTTCGAATTCTGAGTATTCAGCGACGGGCATTGGTGGCTCGATTTTGGAGACCTCGGCAAGTGGTGAAGTGACGGGCGACCTTCTCGAAAACGTCGATCTGTTGAATCCGGTGGCACTGTATCACATCGATCACAACTTTATTGCGGTGTGCTCCGGTGATCTGTATTACGACCCGGCGAAATTCAGTTACACATCGACGTCAAAAAGTGGTGTGGCGTTTTGGCCGACCGAGGGGACGTCGCCGTCGATCGTGAAAGGCGATCCCCAGATCTTGCTGGCTGGCGAAGATGTTGGCAAAATCGCCTATATTGGTGGCACAAAAACTGGTGAGTCGGTTGCGGAAGATGGTTACTACCTCGTGGGAACGTCGTTTTCGAGCACGATCCACGTTGTTTCGAGCGATCTCAAAAAAGTGTATGATCTCGACCTCGACTTGGGCAGCGCCATGTTGATCCCTCAGGCCATCGGTTCGTTGCCGACGCGGGAACAGCCCAATGGCTCCGAAGATAGAATGTTTGTGCTTGCCAATTTCAATGAAGATGCGCTTTACATCGTCGATCTATCGACCGTCGCGGCGGCTAACTGGATGGCTGGCGACGATCAGGGCGAATTTAAGGCCCAGATCCTCGATACGCGCATCAATATGAAAGTATCACCGGATGTCAATGATGGTCCCATCAGCATGGCTTGGGACGCCAACAGCTCATATTTGTACGTCCTCAATTCGCTTTCTGAAACGCTCGATATCTTTTTGATCGACGTTGACTATTATTAAGAAAGAATTCGGCAGGTTTTAAGCGCCGCAGATGAAGGAATGCATTCATGTCACATTTTCATGATGAATTTGAAACAGACCGTTTGAAAGTGGCGCGCTATTCAATTGGCGCGTTTGCTGTGAATACGTATATCGTGATGAGTAAAGCTACTCGGGATGCCGTGGTCGTTGATCCCGGCGGCGATGTGGACGAAGTTTGTGCGGCGGTCGAAGCGATGGGCGCCAAACCTCGCCGCCTGTTGTTCACGCATTGTCACATCGATCACGTCAGCGGCGCCATGGGGATGAAAAAAGCCTATCCCGAGGCACTCGTGACGTATCACGAACTTGACCAGCTCGTCGTCGATAACTTGTTGAGTCAGTCGAAGATGTTCGGCGTGCCGGGCGTCGAAATGCCGCCGTGTGACAAGAATTTGCGCGTTGAACCTGAGTTTATGGTCGGCGACATGCAATTCGTCAGCATCTTGACGCCGGGTCATACGCCGGGAAGCGTCGTTTATTACCTGCCGATCGACCAGTTGTGCTTTACGGGCGACCTGCTCTTCAAAGGCAGCGTGGGCAGGACCGATTTTGAAGGCGGTTCGGGGCTCGACCTGCGTGCGTCGCTCGATCACATGCTCCAGGTTCTGCCCGATGACACGAAGATTTTGCCGGGACATGGCAAATTCACTCAGATGGACTTTGAGAAGGCCAATAACTTTTATTTGAAAATTCAGCGATTTCGTTGATGAAAACGAGGGATGGCAGAATGACTGAGTCGAATGCACAGCAAGGGCATGACGAGCCGGTCGATTTTGGCAGTCTGAACCTGGCGATGGCGCAGCATGTGTCGAAGCCACGTGAAGAAAGCGTCGATTGGGATGACCTAGCTCGGGCTGAAATGCGCCGTGATGATGGCACGGAAGCCGTCGATTTTGGCAATTTGAACATGGTCGTGTCAAAAAAGGCCGAGGAAAACCTCGATCTGGTTGATTTTGACCACCTGGATGTTCAGAAAACCAAGACGGGTTACGGACATTTTGTGATGGATGAGCCTGGGCGTGCGAAAAGTGACGAGGCGCTCGATCTGGGTGGGTTGCATCAGTCTTTGACGCAGGCGAACGCCGTGGCTGAGGCCAAATACAAGCCGGCTTCGGATACGCCAGTCATGCCGTCCAATTATGACAAGACTGAGGCACATGACCCGCAAACCGAAGCCATGCGCCAACATCCGGCATTGGTTCGACGCTATCACATCGTGCGTAAACTCGGTGAAGGTTCGCAGGGCATCATGTGGATGGCCTTCGATAAGTTCAAAAACGAGTACGTCGCCGTCAAATCGCTGAGTTTTGAGACGTTGACCGAGTGGAAATCGTCCGAGCTGTTTTTGCGCGAGATCGAGACGCTCAAATCCATGAACGTGCGCGGCACGCCGCAATATATCGATGCGATCGACGCGTCTAAGAGCGAACATCCGTACTATTTTCTGGTTCAGACGCTCATTCCGGGCAAAACGCTCGAGGATATGCTTCAGGAAGGCTACGTGTTTACGCCGGACGACATTACGGCGATCGCCTTGTCGGTGCTGCCGATCCTGTCTCAGCTTCGTAAATTCACGCCACCGATCGTGCACCGCGATATCAAGCCGTCCAACCTCATGCTGACGGCGGAAGGCGACGTCTTTTTGATCGACTTCGGCGCGTCAATGCTTCACGAAAAGTCGATGGGCGGCACGACGGTTGCCGGCACCGCTGGCTACATGGCGCCTGAGCAGTGCATCGGCGCCTCTGGCCCCGAGTCGGATATCTACAGCCTCGGCGCGACGCTCGTGCATTTGCTCACGGGCATGCCGCCTTGGCAAATGACGCTGACGACCGACATGCACCTGCTTTTCAAGTCGTATTTGCCGCTCTCCACGCCGCAGATCGTCGTGCAGTTGCTCGAATCGATGCTCGATCCGTTGCCGGCCAAACGCCTCAAC
>JAZUKH010000097.1:0-10365 GCA_045643185.1 Myxococcota bacterium
CTGGCCTCGCAGCACTCCACCTTATTTAATGTGGCAATGGTGTGATTTTTTCCTAAACTATTCTGTGTTGACCAACTTTTTTATGCATTCATTCGTTTTTTGGCCCTGCCAGGCGAAGGGGTAGCGGCGTATTGGCGATAGCCAATAGCCGGGTAGGGGGAGACTTCCCCCTCCCAAAATTCACACGCAAGGCGCATGAAAAAAGCCGCGAGTTCGATGAACGAATCGCGGCTTTAACGACATTTTCGGGTTTTGATTCCGAATTATTCGCTGACGATGCCTCGCTGCATCATGATCGCGATGGAGAGCAAGGCATTGAACGTCGCTGTGGCGCGCAATTTTTCGCCATACGCCGTCATAATACCGCCGTCTTCGCGGTTTTGAGCAGCGCCCAGCATGCCATAGAGTCGAAGCAGCATATCATCGACTTCGGGATAATCCTCGAGGGCGTCGAGAATCTCAACGACGGTCGAGCAATCGTAGGGGTCGATTTTATGGCGACGAATGAACATGCCGAGGTTATCCATGGCGTCGAGCGCGATGCTGCGATCGGCGCTGGCTGTGCTGCGACCGAGCAAAAGCAGGACGGCCCAGTATGGATGCGGCGTCTCGTCGAGTGGAATCTGGGGATAATTTTGGCGAACGTAGCGAACGGCTTGAGGCCAGACATCCGACAGGCCAAGTTCGAGGCCGTAACCAGCGATGCACGCCGTTTCGTAAACGCGAAACTTGGCGGGCTTATACCACTTCGGGCATTGAGGCGTCGCAATGACTTCGGGAAGCTCTTCCCAAGAGCCATCAGGCTGACTCATTTGACGAATGAAGTTCGCCATTTGAGTCACTTGCGGCATTTCGAGCTGATGGTGAGAGACGAGAATACGCATCGCCTCGATGGTCGAGTGAATGGAACCGATTTCGCCGGTATAATCCGGATCGATACCGCCCTTGAAACCGCCGTTGGAGGCCTGGTAGGCTTCGAGAACCTGCCAGAACTGCTCGTCATCAGCCTCCCCGCCCCAGTGAGCCATACGAATGTTGTTGACCGGATCCGGGTGTTTGGCGAGGAATTCGTAGGCGGCTTCCGCGTCAAATTTGGGAGCCGCACCATTGTCGAGAACGTCGTAAAAGGGATGTGGGTTAGCCATAATATTCACCGAAAATTGATAAATCACGCGTTAAAACGCCGTGATATTACCACACTTTGACAAATTTTAGCGTCACATTCTAGAGATTAAACCACCATTCCGCGGCGATGCCGAGGAAGTGCTGCACTTTATCCTGACGAAGTTTGTCGTAGGAATTGAACATGTCGCGAGCCGCGTCATTCAGCACACTGACGGTATAGTTGAGGCGGATCTCAGGACGTGCCAGCATGCCTTCGCCGAAGCGCACGCCCGGCAAGAGCGAGAATTTGAAGACGGAAGCAAGATCCTGCGACAGCGTCTCGGGATTGAGACCATTCGCATGACGGAGCTGCTGACTGAGTTCGATGCCGGGGGCAAAATATTTGCCGATGCGGCCGGTAATGCGGACATCCCACACGCCATCGACGCCATCGTCGAAGTCTTCCTCGACGCCATCGGCGTCAGCGAAGTAACGGACATAACCAGCGGCGAGCACATTGACGTATTTGAAATCCAAACCGGTCGAAAGACCGAAGAGGAACTGCTTGGCATCACGGGCTTTGAGATCGGCGCCAACGCCATAAGGCACGGTCATTTCGCCGTAAGCGGCAAGACCTTCGGCGTATTTGAGGAACAAGGTCACGTAGGAATCATCAAGGAAGTTCCACATACCGAATTCGGCACCAACGAGCCAACCGAAATCATCCGGAAGTTCCTTCACGGCCTCGGGCTGAAATTCGATGTATTCGCCAGACTTGATCGAGTGGATCTCACCATAGGCTTTGACTTTGAACTGAATGCTGTCTTTATCGTCGATGCCGCCTGTACCAAACTGCTGTTCTGCTTTGAGTGACGCAATGAAGCGCTGACGATCGAGGTAAACGACGTCTTCCTGACCGATGAAGCGCGAGGATTCAGTCGGAATGACCTCGAGCTGATAATCGCTGTCGAGTCGATTCGTGCCGAAGTGCAGATCGACGTTCGTGCGCGTGCTGCCGTGCCAACCGATGCCGCCGCCGTATGTGTTGAGGTTATCGAGCGGCCAGAAGTCGAGCAGATAGATGTCATCACCGCGGTACATACGGGAACCAGCCCACAGCGTGAGACCATCGATCCAAAGGTTACGCGCTTCGACATAGAGGTTTCGGATCGCCAGGTTGGCATCCCAGTCGCCGTCAAAGTGGAAGAGCTTGTTGCCATCCAGGGCGAGTGTGGTCAAAACTTCGACTTCAGTACCGTCTTCGTCGCGATAGGGGGTGTAACCGAGCGTCAGTTCGACATAAGTCCCTTCATCGACACGCGGTCTGGGCGACACGATGGAGATCTGACGACCGGACGAAAGATCAGCCGGATTCATCGACGGCTGAACGCGACCATAGGAACCAAATCGGAAGCGATCATTGATGTAATTCAGCACCTTGTCAGCGGTCGAATCACCATCGCCTGACACACTGTCCGTTTTTGCCGAAAGAACGTCGGCACCACTGGGGATCGCCCAAGGCTGGTCGGCATTCGGGGTGCTTTGAATGACCGTGTTATTCGCGGACGCAGCCTGAACTTCACGAGGCTGGGCTTCCGATTCAGAAACAGAAACGTCCGACGTGCTATCCGACGCAGCGTCAGACGCATCTATCGTTGATTCAGCCTGATCTTCCGACGCCGATTCATTAGATTCTGCGGCAATTTGATCATTCTGAGCCTCGGCCGGCGTTTCGACCGCATCCTGGGCATAAACCTGTTGGGCCAGGCATGTACAGGCCACGAACATCGACAAAACTAGCGATTTGCGCATTATAACTCCTTCAAAATCCAAAATCAGGTGGCCAATTTTAGCCGCGATATTCTAACGCATTCTCGCTCATTTTGCACGCAAACAAACCAACGAGCTTCATTTCGTGTTACAGCTCAGCCAAGGATCACAATTTGTTTGATTTTGTTCGTTTATTCTTGAAAATTTTGTTTTGGAGCGGGCGTGAACCTGCAACGCGCAGTGGGGACGGAAGAAACGCGCGGTCCGCACATCGCTACCGTCCCCCCTACATTACTTGGCTTTGTTGACTTCTGCGACGTGGATATCGTCTTCCGTATCGGGTTTGCCATCCTCACCGAAGGACGTGATCTCAAACGTCTGTTCATCGATATATTTGTAGTTGTAGAAATTGCCCCACGGGTCTTTGGGCCAGAACAGTCCAAATTTCGCATTCAAGCCTTTCTTTGCGTCTTCAAACGTCTTTGGGCATGCCTGATTGGCGCTGCACACGGCCATCATATAATTATGGAGCTGATTGACGAGTTTTTTGGCCTTGCGTTCATCGGGCACGACACCGCCCGCAAATTCCTCGACCTGCGCCACATGTTCGTACTCTCCGACCTGCTGCGGCTTGGTGCCATCGTTGACGACTTCGGGCGCTTTCAGTTTAATGCCGCTGTCGCTCTCTTCTTCGACGATCACGGGGCGTTCGCCCTGACTGCGTCTTTCCGTACAACCAAACGTACAGAACAGTAATCCGGCACACGCCAGGAGCATCCAGTTTTTTGTGGTCATAAACGTTTCCTCTCTTTGTTAGTGGTCACATCCAAGGCTGGGTGACATGAACTTGGCCAAGAGAATACTCGTTTAACGGACTGAAAGGCAAAAAAAAATCGCCGCAGGACGCGGCGATTTTTAAACATCAAAAAGGCCTGATGAAATTAGGCTTTTTTGGAAAGGCTTTTATGCAGGTTAAGCAGCTGAGCAACTTTCTTGTTCATGAGGCTGGAACGATAAACGCTGTCAACTTTGCCCGTGCATTTGATGGCGACGATCGCATCGACGAGCGCTTCTTTGCTGCCGAAAGCTTTCATCATCTCTTCATGTGCCGCATTCAATTTCAACAGCTTACGGTTGCTGAGCGTTTTGATTTTGCGCTCGAAATCAGCATCACTCAAACCTTCGGGACGTTCGACCTGACCCATCACGATCTTGGCCAAAGCTTCTTTGGATTCGAATTTTTCTTTAACAACCGCCATTGGGGACAATTTAGCCATTTTTCTTTAACTCCAAAAATAAAGATCCTTGCCCATTACATGCCGCAAATCCACAGCAAGAACAAGCGAGCGCGCGTATACGCGTATCAAGGATGTTTGTCAACGATTATTTTAACTTTCCGAAATTCTGACCTTCGACTGACAAAGGCGAGCGAAGGCCAGAAGCGGAAAAACCAACCTATTAACGGCAAACGCCCTGTGAACGGACGGTCGCACCCTCACATTTTTGATGGTTGGGGCAGTCCGAATCCTTGTAGCATTTGACATTGATGTTCGACACGTTATTGTTAGGCGCATTCGACGGCTTCGCGCCATTCGGCGGATTACCGGGCGTGCCGTTCTGCGGCGGCTGACTCATACCGGGCTTGCCGTTCTGCGGCGGCGTCATGCCAGGCTTGCCATTCGGCGGCGGCGGATTGTTGCCGTAATTAACATAGCCGTAATGGCTCGTGCCCGGCTTCGAGTATCGATTGCCATAAGGCGCCGGACGGTCTTTATAGTAGTGCACATGGTGCGGCTCAACGTACATGTCGCGCTTACTGTTCGCGCTCGAAAGCGGCTGGCTGTACGTCGAAACACACGCTGTAAACAAAAAACAGCAACCGACGGCCAACAGCATTGAAAATAGATGTTTCATAAGTCATCTCCTCGAATTAGTGCCAAAAGGCAAAATCAACTCAATGTCGTTGAATTTCTTCAAAAATTCAAGACTTTACGCAAAATTAAACGCATAAATCTCATTTTTCATTCTGTTTTGTGGGGGGAAGTCTCCCCCTACGCGGCTATTTCCACCATCTCCCAGCAGAGACGCACTTTTTGCGTCTCTCCTGTGGGACATGGAAATACGCCGCTACCCCCTCGCCCTGCGGGCCCCAAAAAACCACTCGCCCCACAGATCACGCCTACCGACAACGAAGGCTCGACACGACGAGTTGTCGAACATGACTGCACACATCAACGAGATCGCGCCACTCAGCGATGCAAATTTGATCTTCCATAGCGAAAAATCAACAAAACGCTCCCCCTATTCATTATAATATAGCGGTTTTGATTTCTGCGGACTTGTTCCGCCAACACAATGACCCTATTTTTTGGAGAAACTGCATGATGTCTGACAATAACAACCAATACTGTAGCTGCTGCTCGACTCAATCCCCCGCCCCGGAAGAAGCCTGCTGCTGCAGTTGTTCCTCTTCACAGGATCAATCCGCCTCCGCCGCGTCGACGACCACCACGTCGTCGTCCCCGCTTCCGACAAGCAAACCAGCTCAGCCCGAAGTTCCCACCATGCAAATGTTCGGTCAGCTCACCAACAATGGTCAACTCATGATCAACGGCCAGATCTTCGAATTCGTTTCGATGCGAAACAACGAAGTCAAAGTCAACGGTCAGGTCATGAAAGGTCGCATGCTGTCAGACGGTCGCGTCGAAGTCCACATGCCGGTCAACATGGTCAACAACATGAGCATGAATAACCAGGGCGCCATCATCGGCCAGATCATGCCCAACGGCCAAATCATGATCAACGGCCAGGCCATGAACATCCAACAGGTCAATCCAAACCAGTTTATGGTCAACGGTCAACTCATGAACGGTCAAATCATGCCCAATAACCAGGTCATGTTGCAACCAGCCATGAACAACATGATGAATCAGATGGTTGGTCAGATCATGCCCAATGGCCAACTCATGCTCAATGGCCAACTCATGAATATTCAACAGGTCAACCCCAACCAGTTTATGGTCAATGGCCAGCTCATGAACGGTCAAATCATGCCCAACAACCAGATCATGCTGCAAGTTATGAATAACAACATGATGAACAATGGTATGATGAACGGCCAAATGAACAACATGATGAACGGCCAGATGAACAATGGCATGATGAACGGCCAAATGAACAACATGATGAACGGCCAAATGAATAACATGATGAACGGCCAAATGAACAATGGCATGATGAACAACATGATGAACGGCCAGATGATGGGCCAGATCATGCCCAACGGCCAAGTTATGATCAACGGTCAACTCATGAACATTCAACAGATCAACCCCAACCAGTTTATGGTCAATGGACAACTGATGAACGGTCAAATGATGGCCAACAACCAAATCATGTTGCAGGTCGCCATGAATAACGGCATGCGCTTCTAACCAATCCTGTTAGAGCGCCGGAATTATGGATAATAATATATCGAAAACGATCATCCACCCCCTTGAATGACCTGAGTATTGAGCACAAATGAAGCGAGCATACCGATAACGGGCTCGCTTCCCCAATACGTATCCTTTTTCTCAATACCGGTAGCCCAATATTTCTCAAACTTTATGAAGGGTCATCCCATGAAACTTAAAACGATTCTTGTGATTGCCGCTATCTGTTCTATTTTCTCTGGATGTTCATCAAAATCATTGACGTCGAGTGATCAACCGAAGAAAGAAAATACAGGCGACCCATCCTATCAGATAGAGATAGAAACCCAAGCCATACCAAAGACTGATGAAAACCCGGCCCCTCAGACGGTTCAAAACAGCGTTAACAACGGCGAAAGCGCAGGCGAAAGCACAAATGTCCCGAGTATCGTATCTCAAAATGACCAGGATCACGACGGCAAATCGTTTCAAGGCTCTTCATATATTGACAGGATCTTACCCATCGCTTTTGCTTTTGTCACTTCAAAAGCCTCAGAGAATACAGACACAACCGAAAGTATCGATAACGATGCCTCCGATGCTCACGATAAAACGGCGTTGATGAAAAGTGCCGAAGCGGGCGATATCGACGCAGTAAAAGCCCTGATCGAGTCTGGAATGAATGTCAATATTCTGGATGACGCTGGCAGATCAGCCCTCATGTATGCCGCAAATGACGAAGTATTCAATGCTTTGCTCGCTGCCGATGCGAAAGTAAAAGTTGTCGACAAGCATAACAAAACCTCCATGTTCTTTGCCCCAAGCCCAAATGCCGTAAAAGTGCTGATAGAAGCAGGTGTCCATGTCGATGATCAAGACGATGAAGACAAAACGCCGATCATGTATGCCAAGGATGCCCAGAGCGTCAAATGGCTCCTAGAGGCTGGCGCTGATCCAAACACAAAAGACAATGAAGGCAAAACGCCGATCATGTACGCAAACGATGCCCAGAGTGTCAAATGGCTCCTAGAGGCTGGTGCCGAGCCAAACGCAAAAGATCAAGTCGGCAGAACGCCGATCATGTATGCAAACGATACGGGAAGTGTCAAATGGCTTCTAGAAGCTGGCGCAGAGCCAAACATAAAAGACAATGCTGGCAGTACGCCGATCATGTATGCTGAGAATGCCGAGAGCATTAGATTGTTGATCGAGGCAGGAGCTGAACCAAGCGCAAAGAATAACTATGGAAAAACGACACTCATGTATGCAAAAGATGCTGAGAGCGTTAAATTGCTGATCGATGCAGGGGTTGATCTGAACGCAAAGGATAACTATGGCTATACAGCACTCCATTCAGCCATCAATCTCGAGGTACTACTCGCCCTCATCATATCGGGTGCGAATGTCAACGCTACCGCTCAAGACGGCAGTGCACCGCTTCACCGTTATAACAATCTGGATACAATAAACTTGTTGATCGCGGCTGGCGTTGACGTGAATGCTAAAGATCACTTTGGCAACACGCCATTAATGAATTATGAGGATGGGGACAGCTTAAAAGTCCTGATTGCTGCCGGCGCTGATATGCATGCAAAAAACAAATACGGAAACACAGCACTACAATATCATACGGAAAAGAAACATATAGAAGCGATTAAAATTCTGCTCGAAGCCGGAGCAGCAGAAACCGAAGATGAAAGAAAAGAGTCTTTGGAGATCATTGAAAAGTACACCATGCCCGAAAACGAGTTTGGCGACGGTAAACATCCCATCATTAAGTTACCAGCATCGACAAACGACGCAACTATTCTCTCTGAATTAGAAGCCTTCAAATCCAATGTAGCCTGCCATTTTATCAAGGGAAGCAAAAGCATTTTAAATTATAAAGCCCAACTGATCGCCTGTGAAAATGCATACACACAGTTGATCTATTACCAAGCCAATGACGGTTATGATTTAGACGACTCATGGTGCAGCGATAAAAGCTGGTCCGATAGAGGCGTAGGCATAAAGTATTGCAATGATAATTTGTTTGCTGTGATTCAAGACACAAATACCAAAACGGCTAACGTGTACCACCTTGGCAATCTATCCACCAGCGATGAAGGTGAGTGGCACACGTCGAGCACCCAGGTCGAACTGAAAACAATTCAAACAACAGAGAGATCAGATCAGAAAATACTCGAGCTGATCTGGGAAACAACCAACAATGAATTCGCACAACAAGGCGAAGACAGCGCACTCTATAGCACTCGCACACAACAATTCTTGATGAGCGTGACAGAACAAGGCGAAAAGATCGAAAGCGGACTGATCTTGAATACTTTCACCTCAGAATGTAAGGGTTCGGAGTGTGAGGAACAATAAATGCTACGTTTCATGTAGAGACGTAGCATGTAGTCTATGCGGTCTATGTAGAGACATCGCATGTGGTCTATGTAGAGACGTCACATGACGTCTCTACATAAGAACATTATTCAGCAAGGACGACCGAAATCGATGCCGCTCCATTGGTATCTGAACTGGAGCCACCACCCGTCACGGACGAAGCCCCTGAAACGTATCTCACGACATCATCGGTAAGTTTCCCGCCAGCACTGACATAATCCTTACCCGTAATGGAATAGCCATACACGAAACTGGAGCCGCCTGCACCGCTATGGCCTTTGTCCTGCCCATTGGCCCCCGTGTACCAACCGCCACCGCCACCGCCTGTGAGATGATCACTCGGCGCTGATGCAGCCACCCCAAACAGACAAACGGTATCCTTGCCTGAACCATCGGCACAACCATTTTGACCGCCACCAGGCGTACCACTATTAAACTGTTTCTTATATTTGCCATTTTCACCGACAAAACCGCCGCCGTTGCTGCCATCACTTGTGGTCGGGGTGGCCCACGGTCCGTACATGGCACCACCGCCACCGCCAGCGACGATCACGCGATTTGATGTGGTATCGCTGCCTATACGGACATCCGTCGCGCCACCGCCACCAGCACCATAAAATGTCGTCACATTATAATGCCCGGGAGATCCGCCGTTTGCGCCGCCGCAGTCGTGTTCATAAAAACAACGTTTGCCACCGCCACCAATTCGCACATAGACTTTCTGCTGAGAAAGAAGCTTAAACTGACCCTCGGCTTTGCCGCCCTTTCCACCGTAACGCGCACTCGGCTTTGAGACCGTGTAGCTGCCGCCACCAGCCCCGATCACACTCATTAAATAGCGACCTTTCGGCAAAACAATATCTTGATCCGACGTAAAATTCCCTGGATCACAAAAGGCTTTGAGCGAGAATAAACTCCCTTTCGTAAAGACCTGCCCACCAAACCCCGTCGCTTCGTTGGCGGTTTCGGTCGCTACAAGATAAACGCTCCCGTAATACGCCTGAGCGGGCATAGAATCTCGCACCGGACCAGTGATCTTCAATGTCTGAACTGCACTCCAATCGGACGGCTTGAAGCGCATCGTCTTCGGGGAAATCGAAATACCGTTTGACACATTATCAATACGGTTGCCTGCAGCATCGCGAAGTTCAAGCGAAAACACAACGTCGGTCGATGGCTCAATGGAAAGACGAACCGATGCCGTCTGCGTTGTTGCCACGTCTGCACATGCGATGGCATTGATGTTTTCACTTACGACAATGTCCGGAATCTCATCGTCCTCCGTCACAAACGGACCAACTAACGCCGATTTTCCATCAAACATTCCATCGTCAGATTTCAACACAAATGAAATATATGATGTCTGGGAACCATCAGAGACATTCTCATCAACGGACTTATACGTAAAGTTCACTCCAGTGTTCCACATTTCCGGCGTCATGACAGCTTCCGAGGGTGACACCGAAAGTTCAGTACCATCTGTTGATATAGCTTTGACCGTCACATTGCTCGTGGGCTTGCCCGCAAGTTTGACTGTCATGTTGTAGGCCGTCGATGACATCGCTTCTGAAAGCAACGTGTTATATGTCGGCGGAAATACGATCTCCGCTCGATTGATATCAAGAACCGTCACTTTGCGTTCAAAGCTCAAACCATCGAAATTCGTATCATCACTGACAAGGCTGAACGA
>JAZUKH010000098.1:0-5371 GCA_045643185.1 Myxococcota bacterium
ATCGGTGTCACGAAAATCTTCGATCAGATCGCCGTCCGAATCGATGGGGCGTTTGTTAAGCTGCCCGTTATTGCCACTTTCAATGCTGTCGGGAATACCATCATCGTCGGAGTCGTCGTCCAAGTAATCGGGGATCGTATCCCCGTCGGTATCACGGTGTTCCGTCGAACGACCTTTGATAAACTCCAGATCTTCGTAGTAGTCGGAAATACCGTCGTGATCAGAATCCGTGCGTTTGGCGATTCCCTCAGGCGAATCATCCAACGGCTCGTCCTCGTCAGGATCATCACCGGTGCCGGGATCATTCGGGTTCTTGCCGGGATCATTCGGGGCCTTGCCGGGATCATCAGAGTCTGTCCCCGGATCCCCGGGGTTGTTACCCGTTTGTTCGTCATCACCCTGACCGCTCACGATCGTCGAGTCATCCGTACAGGCATAGACCCCCACCCCAGCAAGCAAAGCAGTCATTGCAATAACACGGAACAAATTTTTGTTCTTCAGCATAATTACTTCCTCAAAACCAAGTGGAAACGGCCAGTACAACACAAAGATAAGAATATACCCCGGCCGAACTTTCCTAAAACACACCATACTATTATAGCGAAAATCATTGACGCTTCAACAAATGTATTCATAACCATGCCTCGGTCGATTACATCCCAGCCTGCTTGCCTTCAGCTTCGCTACGGCTGAGATTTTGAATTTCTGACCAAACCATGCTTACTCGGCGCAGTTGTAACCTAGGTCATTCAGTTCAACGTTCATATACATTATAAAATTGTTTATTTGGCATGTGCAGTCGTTTTCAAATTCCGTGTTTTGTGGCATAATGAAAAGTTGTGTGTGTCCTGGTTTGAATGGAGAGAAACTATGCACCGAATCAAAGCGCCAATTTTGGTGGCCCTACTTGTGATTGCATTGACATCCGTGGTGATGGGGATTTCGTACATCGAAGCGCCACGCCTGTCTCCCGAAGTGATCTCGGAAAGTCAGAGCATGGTTCGGGACATTTTGGACGAGAAGCTTCTGAATGCGGAAGCGAGCCTGCTTCGCCAGAGTCGCATGCTCGCATCCGATGAAAAAGTTTTGACGTCGCTTACAGACGTTCGTCAAAAATTGCTTTCCTCATCGCCTGAAGAGCTCAAAAAGACGAACAACAAGTGGAATGAAGATATTTTCAACGGGCTTTTGACTTGGCGAGCAGAGCAGACGGCGCGTCTCAGCCGCGACCGTGCCGAACGCGAAGAAAGCGAGCAGTCAGAGCGCATGACGGCGACAGAACTCTATCAGATCGCCAACTGGTGGAAACGCTCGCCCGACCTTTTGCTTGCCTTCGCCGACCTCCCACTCGCTGATGATACGCACTCGTCCATTCTCGTTGGCTACGGCGCTGATGGCAAAATGATGCGTGCCGGCAAGCGTTACGACGAAGAGATCGAGAGTCTGAAGACCGTTCAGACATCCAATACGACGATCGTCGGTCTCTTTGCCTGGGATTCCAAGATGTATTTTGCGGCGATCTCGCCGATAACGAAAGATGATGTTCAGCTCGGTCAGGTCGTCGTCGGCATGGAAATGTCGCGCGAATCTCTCAACGCATTTAGCGCTTCGATGCCCAGACATTTAAGTCTAATGATGTATTACATGCGTCAGGGCGATGGATCGCCGGCCTATAAATACATCAGCGATGCAAACGAAGAGATGCTGTCACGCCTGCGTTCCGCAGATTTTCGTTCTTTTAATGAGTACAACGACAAACAAGCGCCGACAATGGGGCTCGAAGCCGTCCAAGACGGCAACACCTACGTCGGTGAAGTGGGCGAAAACCTCATCGCTTTCTCCAAATCGCGTTGGATGTGGAACGATGGTCAGGAAGTTGGCTTTTACATTTTGTCGGACATGGACGCCGCCGGACGCCGTTGGGCGCATTTCCGCTCATCCGTGCTCATTGCCGGTCTGCTCTTTTTGCTGCTCGGTCTTGCCGGCGCATTCGTCATCGGTGCTCGCCACAAAAAACGTCTCAATGCGCTCAAAGACGCGTTGCTCGAAGGCATCAACTCTGGAAACCCGCTCAATCCCGAGGCGTTCTCGTGTCTGCCTGGCATTGAAGACGCAAACCTTGGCACTTGTGTCATCAAAACCATTGATGACAACGATGAAAGTAACGCGGACATGAACAACCTGTTGTCCGACCTCGACCTCGATGACGAGCGTAATGCCTCTGTGGCCATTCCTGCCATTACCGACGTGGATCCGGAACTTCGTGCCCTTTATGAAGACTACATCGACAAACGTCGCGAGACTGGCAAAGACGTGGATATGCCTTTCGACCAGTTTGTGCGTCGCATGAACAGAAATCGCGACAAAATTGAAGCAGCCCATCCAGGCGCCAAGGTCAAATTCTCAGTCAGCATTCAAAATGGCAAAGCCGTCCTCACGCCGACGCTCATTAAGTAGTTCCAATGCCAGAAATCGCAACGCTTTCCCCTCAACTGCACAAAAAGATCGCCAAAGCCATGAGTCAATGCACGATTCCTTGGCAACTTATCGAAGAAGGCGACCGCATCATGGTCGGCTTTTCGGGCGGCAAGGATTCGTTGCTTCTGATTTATTTTCTCGACTATGTCCGTCGCATTGCGCCCATTCACTTCGAACTGGGCGTATTTCATCTGAACCCGTCGGCGCCGCTTTTTCCTGCCGAACCGGTCCTCAAAGCGCTATCGGACATGGGTTTTCACGTTTGGCACGAAGACATCGACATGGCACATGTGCTTGCCGAAAAAGTGCCGTCAGGCGATTCGCCGTGCGGTCTTTGTTCGCGCCTTCGACGCGGCATTCTCTACACGCAGGCACAAAAAAATGGCTATAACAAGGTCGCTTTGGGTCATCATCGAGATGACGCCATCGAGACCTTCATGATGAACGCCATGTATAGCGGCCAGATCAAGTCGATGCCCCCCAAACTCCTTGCGGACAACGGCGTGACAACGGTCATACGCCCCTTTCTTTACACGCCGGAAGCATTGCTAATCGAAGCCTCCAAAGGTTTGAACCTGCCGATCACCAAAATGCCATTCTGCACGCGCGAACACACGGGCGCTCGTTACGAAACCAAGCAACTTCTCGCTCGTCTTGAAACAGACAACCCCAAAATCAAGGGCAACCTGATGCACGCCTTGCATCATGTCGTTCCCGATCACCTTCTCGATCGCGCTCTTAACGATCGTCTCATGCCCGACACGCCTGACGCCCATTCAGATCAAAAAACCGAATGAAAGTCTCTCAACGCCGGTTTATTTGAACAACTCTGGAAGCTTGCGCCGAAGCGCCCCGAATTCATCAAGCTTCGTTCTCGCTGGCGAGTACGCAAAGAATATGCTTACACCATCGTTACAACATCTCGTCGATTCCTTTGCCCAATTACCGGGCATTGGCCGAAAATCTGCCACGCGTCTGGCGTTTCACCTGATGCGTCAGGACGCAGCCACGTCCATCTCGCTTGCCCAGGCCATTCTGGACGCCCACGAACACGTTCATTTCTGTGAATTTTGTCAGGATCTGTGTGACGCGTCGCCCTGTGAGCTTTGCAGCTCCCCCAATCGCGACCAGGAACTTCTCTGTATCGTCGAAACGCCGCAGGATCTACACGCCATTGAATCAACGCGGGAATATCGCGGTCTTTACCACGTTCTGCACGGTGCCATTTCGCCGTTGGACGGCATTTCGCCCCGTGATCTTAAGATCGCCGAGTTACTTGCCCGTCTCAAAGTTCAAACTTTTAGAGAGATCATTCTCGCGACCAATCCGTCGGTCGAAGGCGAAGCGACCGCGATCTACCTCAAAAATCTGCTTTTACCGCTCAATATCACGGTCTCACGATTGGCGTCCGGCCTGCCCATGGGCTCACAGCTTGAATTTGCCGACAAAGCAACGCTCGGACGCTCGATCCTTGACCGAAGAGTTCTCGTTGTTCCTTAACTCCGCTCCCAGAGCGGACTTGATGCTGCGCAGGCAGCCCCGTATGGAATCATGAAAAAATACCTTTTAACCGCCCTTTTTGCGATTTTTCCCCTCACCGCGCAGGCTCAGTCGTTCGAATCGTTCGACGCCTGCAAACAGCTCAAGACCGAGATCGACAACGCCATCGAAGAAGCGAAACCGCTTGAAACGCTGTTGACCGACGAGACCATGACGTCTGAAGTTTATTTGGAACAGCTCTATCGCGCGGTCCAGATTCTTTCCAAATCGGGCGAAATGTTTTTCAAAGCGTCTGATGCTTACGAATCGGACTGCGAAACATCCCTCAAACAAGCGAACAAACTTCCCGAGATTCGTTTGATCTATGACTGGTACTTGCTTCCAGTCAAACAGGCCTACCAATTTTTCGGGCGAGCCAAGAGTCAGGCGATCCGACTTGGCCGTGAAAAAGACGTCGAAAAATTCGTCAAAGCCATCCGTGAATACGAAGACAGCGTCATGAAGATCGCCGCGACCTGCGAAAGCACACTCGCGGGTCAACCGAATGCCACGAGCTGTCGAGTTTTGGCATCACAACTCGAAGACGCCGTCAAATAATCATGTCAAAAAAGCCACTTTGGAAAATCGTAGCTATCGTCCTCACCATCCTCGCGACGATCGGCATCTACATTTGGGTCTTTCACCAGGTTGAACACACCCAAAGCACGGTTTCCGGATTTGGTCGTTTCGACTATCCGATCACGCAGGCAGACACGCTTTGTTTCACGAATGACACGCACCCGTTCACGCTGTCAAAGCAGGACGGTGAGTGGAAAATGACAGCCCCCGTTGAAGCGGAACTCAGCGAGTGGGCCAAGTCAACGCTCAAACAGTTTTCGGAAAGCGCCATTTTGACAGACACGGTCGAAGCGGCGGAACTCCCTGTCCTTGCCCGAACCAAGGACGACTACCGCAAACTGACGCCGACGGTCAAAGTGGCGTTCAAGCAAGGCACGCAGTCGATCGCCACGCTGACGATAGGGAGCGGCCAAAAGACGGCGGAAGCCAACTCTGAACGCCGCTGGGTATTTGTGGATGGCGATCCGGCAGCCTACCGCATTTTTGTGCCGCTTTTTGACCTTGGAGAGGCGCTGCTCCAACCGATGTCAGCGTGGCGCAACACGCGCGTGAGCGCACTCGATTCGACCGAAGTGACGCGCCTTTTGTACAAAACGGTGTCTGACGAGATCGAACTGAGTCGTCTGGACGCCCCGACGGCCGCCAATCCCCAGGGCTGGCGTCTCAGCAAAGCCGTGGGCACAGGCATCGCCGAAGACGCCCTGACCAACTTCGAGTTGGACGAGCGTCGTGTGGCAACCATCCTCGACCTGGTCGCGCCCTTTTACGTCGACGA
>JAZUKH010000099.1:0-3746 GCA_045643185.1 Myxococcota bacterium
TTTCCGTCTCCCCCTACGCGGCTATTGGCGAATGATGCGGTAGAGACGTCCTGACCGGGCGTCTCTACCGCATCATCGCCAATACGCCGCTACCCCTTCTGCCTACGGCTCGCCCGACTCGGCTCATTCGACGCATCACAAACACAACGCGACAACAAACGACGCGACAACGAAGTTGCAAATAAACACACCATGTCATTCTCATTTCTCGGTTATACTCACGCCTTTACGTCCCCCAACGCCACCCCAGAACAGGACTGGTGCGCGACGCTCGTCACCGCGCTCGATGCCTACTCGCTGGACGAATTCGTTGAATCACAAACGCTCGAGATCATGCGTGCAGCCTTCGACAAGACAACAGAACTTCAAAACGCCGATCTCAAAACGCTGCTATGCATTTTTTGGCTGCACGACGTGGTGTTTGAAAACGCCCAAAATGGGCGCGTTGGCTTGACACGAAAAGATCTGTGTGACGCACTCGACGCGGCTTTAGCGCCAAATCGCTTAAATCTCGCTTCCGAAACTGACCAGCCATCCCAAACGCCTTCCGTCACGTCCCAAGACGTTCTCAACTGGTTCGAGCGCGAATGTCAGAATGCCCGATCACCATTTGTGCGCACACTTAGCCGAAATGCGCTCTACCAGGCTGATCTGAACGAACTCGAAAAAATGCTTCCTGAGCATTTTAATGACACAACGGTCTGTCTGGCACGCATCGAAGAAACGAATGCCGTCTATCTCCCCCGACACGTCGCGTTGCAAATGAAGCTTTTCGACCAGATCAAACGCCGCATTGAGTGCATCGATTTGCAACAGTTGCAATACCAGGCGCTCAGCTCGACCATCACGTTTGCGCCTAACTCACCTGACGAGCATGAACTGAATACCTTTCAACAGGAAGCTGTGCTCAAAGCGCTATCCCAGCCGATCACCGTGATCTCTGGCGGCCCAGGCACAGGCAAGACCAGCATCATCAAACGCATTCTCAAAGAGGCACATGACCAGGGCGTCATCGCCGGCTACGACGAAGTCTGCCTGACTGCGCCAACGGGCAAAGCCGCACAACGCATGCTCGAATCACTGATCACATCTGAATCGGGAACGCTGGAAACACGCTATCCTAGACTGGCCGAGCCCTGCACCATCCATCGTCTTTTACACATCAGTCGCAATCAACAAGTGAAATTCAGCGAAAAAATGCCGCTGCAAAAGAAGCTTATCATCGTCGACGAAATCTCCATGATCGCACTGAGCCTAGGTTGCAAGCTCCTTGATGCGATTCCGCTCGACTCACATCTCATCCTGATCGGCGACCCCGACCAGCTGCCGCCCGTCGAACCGGGCAGCCTTTTACAAAACCTGGCTGCCGCCCCGGCGCGCGCGCGCGACTTCGGTGAAGAAAACTTCAAAAAACTCAAACTCTGTCACGTTAAGTTGCTTCAAAACTACCGAGCCAAAGAACAACCCTTGATCTTTGGCACCCAAAACGCCGTCATTGGCGGCGGTTACTCGCCCCAAACACCCGAGAATGGTCAAGATAAGGATTATACGATCGACAAGATCCTGCACGATCAACATCGAAACGCCCAACAAATTGCCTTCAATGGCTTTGAATGGCTGACAGACCCGCGTGAAACGCACCACGTGCTTGACCGATGGATCAAATGCCTACGCGCAGTCAACGTACCTCAACACGCTTCACCGGTTCGCCACCAAGCCGAAGCTGAACGCTGCAAAGCCGTACAACAAGCCCTCAGATCGCGCTGTTTTTGGTGTAACAATATTCAACAAATCGATCAGCACGCTCTACGCTGCGTCTTCAAACATTTTGAACGTTACAAACTGCTAACCCCCAAAAACACGGGGCTGTTTGGCGCCCGACAATACAATACCTATCTGCGACGTCACCTGTTTGATACCTCGTACGAAATGCCCGCTGGCATGCTCGTCATGCTCACGAGCAACAACTACGACATCGACCGCTTCAACGGCGATACCGGCATCATCGTTTGTGAACAACGCGCGACGGAATTGCGCAAATACGTCGCTTTTCCGCATTCCAACGATGTTTCAAACACCAGCTTCGACTTTTTCCCCCTCATTTTATTGCAGGACCAACTCATCGAGGCTTTCGCCATTACAGTGCACAAATCCCAGGGCTCACAATACGAACACGTATTGATCGCTCTGCCACCGCATGGGCCACGCTCACTCATGAACCGCAATCTGCTCTACACCGCGATTTCACGAGCAAGTCAAAGTGCCACGCTCATCGGCGACGTAAACGCCGTAAACGAGTGCGTCACCAACGCGATCATTGGCGATCCCTACCTGTAACCACATTCACAAATGACTGGGTCTAAGGAGAAGAACAATTTAGTTTTTCATCAGTAAATTACATCTCAGCCATTGGTAACCCAAGAGTATGAGTTCACGCGCCTGGCAAGGCGCAGTATTATCAATACTGAAACTTGGAACGATGCTCTTCTCCCTGTCTCGTTATGTCTATCAAGTAGCAATCTAGCTTGCCATTTGAAACCTCAATTCCCATTGTCTTCCTTAGCCCTCCGCCCTTAAAGATAATAGATTGTCTTCTCCCAACTTACCATATAAATTCAGATTCAGTGCGGTTTGCAATGCGTATGCGCTATGATACTGTCCAGTGTCTAAGGGCAAAAGGTGAAGTTCAGGCTTACAGCTGTAACAGTTCAGGTAATCGATCTCCAGCACGAGGTCTTAAAAGCCTCAAAGTCACTGCAAAAACTACCTGAACGTCTTCGTGTTAGCCAGGTACAGAAGCTTTCGTTCACATACAAGAGGGCATAGTTCGCCCAACTACGTTGGGCCCTCCCCCGCCTCCACCACCGCGTATTTTTGCAAAAAGCCTCGCAATAGGTACACCTATCCCCGAACGCCTCATTGCTCGTCTTTGGACCGCGCTTATTCACGCGACAACGTTTCATCGTAACCAAAGACCAGAGAATGCCGCCAAACTCTGTCGCGTCAAAACGACTGTTGGGAATTCGTCGTTTTGCGCAAAACCGCATGGTGAGCCACAGGCCTATTGTTGCTCATCCAGTTGGTACCTATGTCTGACTCAGTCTGACATTCAAACAGAACGCACAGGATCCCAAACCTGTTTTGCCTGATCGCAACACCGAACTGGTCATGTAGATGCCTATTTGGCAAGCCACTGTTGATATTTCACGAGATACATGAATGATTCTTCCTATCGTTGATGGGCTATGGTCAATAAAAGTGTAGGTCAGAGTCTATGATCCCTACGTCATATATATTGCCGGCGGTTTTTCAAACGTGACATTTTTTTGAAAATTATTTTTGTCGGTCTTTGCACATGCCTATGTTTCAACGTTTTCAGAGCAACAGACGCGACGAGTGTTACGACTCAGCCTAAGTTTCAGTGTTTGGTTAAAAATACAAAAAATATCAGCCGTCACGAAACCGAAGACAAGCAGGCTGAGATTGAGCGCAATTGGAGACGTGAGGCCCGAGCGTCTCCAATTGTTCAAAGTCAGGTATAGCGATGTAACGCGACATGACGTCGCGACAGCAGATTCCAAACTTGAGTTTACGAGGTTCTGCCTAAACTGATCTTGAATTTGGTACGTAGAGACGTTTGATCCGCGCGTCTCCACGTGAAATACACGCGAAGCGAGTTCCACACGACCGGCCAAACAGTGCTCGGTCAAATGCAAGGAGGCCTGTTCCAAAACAAAATGTTCAAG
>JAZUKH010000100.1:0-2378 GCA_045643185.1 Myxococcota bacterium
TAAGGGGGAAGTCTCCCCCTACGCGGCTATTGGCGGCGATTTAACGTAGAGACGCAAAATTTTGCGTCCCTACATAAATCGCCATGCCAATACGCCGCTACCCCTTCGCCTGGCGGGGCCCTCCACCAGGGCGTCTCACAAAATCCTTTAACCCTTACCGACTGAGTTTATCCGATGACCGTCTCTCAACAGACATCCAAAAGTCTTCATGCCCAACTCACGCTCGAAGCGATGAGACTTGGCGTCGTGCCGGCAACGGATCTTGAAAAATCGACCGTCGGGCGTGACGTCGAGATCGATATTATTCGCCAGGATCTTCGTGAAACGACTAAAAGTGGCGCCATCCGGGCTTTTCTCGGCGAATATGGCCTCGGAAAGACACATTTGCTCGAACTCATTCAGCAAATGGCGCTCAAACAGAATTTTCTCGTCTCCCGTGTGACACTTGATCACGCGGATAACTCGCCGGCACAGCCAAAGCGAATCTACCACGCCGTAACGCGTGGCATCATCTATCCTGAAACGCCTGACGAACGTAGTGGACTCGCGCCGCTCCTCGACAAAGCTTCAGAAAATGACGAGATCCTCAAACAGTTTTTCGTTACCAAAGACCGTAATTTGGCTAGTCTGCCTGTGCGCGATCAACTCGCGCGCGGCATGCACCTCTACCTTTCGCCCGCACTCGCTTACACCCGCGCACTCAATCACCCTGAGTCGCTCAGGATCCCGTCCTACTTGGATGATGCCGCGACGTGGGCTCAGAGCGCCCGTCATAGCCTCATCGACTGGATCGAAGGACACCCGACGCGCTCTAACCAGGAGATCAACGACGAACTCAATCTGATTCGTGGGCGATTTCCAAAAATCTACTCGTTGCTTGATTGTCGACCCTGGGCCAAGATCTACGGGTATATCCTGAACGGTATTGCAACGCTCGCCAAAGCAGTGGGGTACGCCGGGCTCGTCATCGTCATTGACGAAGCTGAGTTCTATTCGTTGCTCAGTGCCCAAAACCGCGCTTACGCTAAGTCGCTCTTCCAGGCTTGGTCGCACGCCGTCGGGGATTGCGACGATCTGCCGTTCACAAGCGATGAACTCATCACCGGTGGTTATGGTGTCCAACGCGACCTCCCGTCACGTTACTCCGAAAATCCTGGACTCTACCTCGTTTTCGCCATGACGCCGAACTCCGATGGCATTCGTGTGCTTCAGGAAGCTGTTGCGCCGCAGTACATTTGTTACCTCAACCCGCTGTCTGCACTCGATTATCTCAAAATGACCGAACACGTCGTGGCGCTCTACGGTGAGGCTTATCCAAAAGAGTCGTTGCCCGAAGGCATCGCTCAGCCGCTTTCCGAAGTCGTGACGGCGCTCTCGCAACAAGGGACGCTCGCAACACCGCGTCAGACCATGAAATTTTTGACCGAATTTCTTGATCTCGTGCGCTATTGCCCCGACGAGATCGAACACGTCATTGAGAATCTTTCTGACACTTCCGATTTCTTTTAATCTAGAACTTGCTTGACCAGCATGGGGTGTGTCGAGGGAATAGCATGAACGCAAAGCGTTCTTGGCGCGGGTCATATATTTGATTTTTTGCGTCTGTTCGACGCGATTTCTACCGCCTTCATTGACGCGTTAGCGAGATGAAGGTTGGATTACTAATGGAGAAAAATATGAAAATGAACAAAAAAGTGTCAATGATACTGGCTTGTGCCGCGATCGCTGGACTTGGCGCTGGCGTAATGTCGTGCAATGAAAGCGTGAATTATAACGAATGCGATGGCATTGAAGGTCAGGTTGTTTGTCAGGATAACGGGATCCTCAAGTGTGATGAAAACGGCGTCGGACAATATACCCCGTGTTTGGACACTGAAATTTGTACCACCTCGAACGACGGCGTTGCCTGTGTCGACCCCAATGATGTTGCCGATTCCAAAAATTGTCAGGCAGGTCAGTTCAAATGCGATAAAAACGTGGCTTATAGCTGTGTCGATGGTGAATGGGGGAATGCGAAGAACTGCTCGACCGATAACAAAGTGTGTAACTCGAAAACGGGCGCGTGCGATGACAAAGCCGTTGCGGACGAATGCACGAATGACGACACGAAATGCGAAGTGAAAGACGATGGTTCCGTCGTGGTTTCGACGTGCGTTGACAAAGCATGGACGCCGAGCAACGAAGTTTGCACTGCCTGCACGAGCGACGGCAAAAAATGCGCTGATGTGACGGACGAATGCACGAATGACGACACGAAATGCGAAGTGCAAGACGATGGTTCCGTCGTGGTTTCGACGTGCGTTGACAAAGCATGGACGCCGAGCAACGAAGTTTGCACCGCCTGCACGAGCGACGGCAAAAAATGCGCTGATGTGACG
>JAZUKH010000101.1:0-3836 GCA_045643185.1 Myxococcota bacterium
GATAGGGCCGGCATTTTTCGGCACGCTATTTGGCCGCTTTGGCGGCCAAATACGCGTCCCCGCGCTTCGCGCAAGCTCGGTTAGCCGACGATGAACGACTCAGCTGCCTATGGACGCAAAGCTTGAGCGCATCGTCGAGGCATTTTTTATGACGATGCGTGACGCCTGGTCTGGCTGTGCCGCTCGATCAGGCGGCGTATCGAGCCGAAGCGAGATAGCCGCCTGCGACGGGCGTATTCAGGCGGCAAAGCCGCCTGAATAGACCGCGCTACATGATCAGATATCTATGGTTGGCAGAGCAATAACGCATGATGTTTGCCGAAGTCCATTATTTAACGGAATAGAGCTATGACATTCTGTTCCTGCGGTACAATTCTCGAGCAGTTCAGTAATTTCGGTGCTTGTGCCGTCATCGATGGCGTGGCACGCATACCTTGAATTGCCTGCACAATACTCGTCTTTATCTTTGACGTATCGTGTCCTTGACGAATCCGTGTATTTGCAAACGCACTGACCCGGATGTAACGAACTTGCATCACCACATTTGTCTGTGCACTGGTTGATGGTCGGGGCGACGCCCGCGTCACTGCAAACGATGGATTTGGTGCCGCTACAGGCATTTCCTGACTGTGTGCAAAGGTATTCGCATTGATGATTGGCATTGCACGTTGCCGCAACGTTGGATGCCGTCGGACAGTCAGAGGCAATGGCGCATTCATTGCAGACGCCGTTGGTTGCACCGTATGGGCAAATATCACAGCCTGTGATCACGAGTTTTTGTGAAAGTTTCAGGCTGTTATCGCCTTCGTTGCACTCTTCGTAGACCGTGAGACCCGTGTTGGCTTGGTCATCGACCGAGAACATGGCTTTGTAGCCGCGAACGTAGGGCAGCGTGACGGGCGTGCTGGAGATGGCGTCACCGTTGATCGGATAGGCCGTCTTCATATCCCAGTTGAACGTGATGGACTTCTTCTCGTCGATACCGAGTTTGAGGTTGGACAACGCTTGCGTACCAAGGTAGTAGCTCTGCGTGCCTTCGGGATTTTCGAGATAGAAGGAGACCTGAACGGGGGTATCGATCTCGCGGTTACCGAGGTTGGCGATCGTCGCATTGAGGCCAAGGCTTGGTTGTGAAGCACTGCAGCTGGCTTTGTCTTCGAGCAGCATGCCGGGCACGAAGTTCGGCTGGTTATAGAAGCCTTCCGCCGGCATGTTCGCGCGGTAGTTGTTCAGACGGCGGTTGAGCCAGTTAGCCTCTTCGTGCTGAGGCACCGAGCCATCATCATTGATGTTCGTGACGTGATAGCTGTGCTGGTTCCAGATCTGGCGCGCGGGCACCCATGCGCCTTTGGGGTCGCCGTAAACATCGATACCGTTATTCGAGACAACGACGATCTCGGTATGGTTATCGGCGTCGACGTCAACAATGATCGGGTACTCCAGAATCGTACCGGAGACGTTTGACGTGCTCCAAATTTCATTTCCATTGGCTCCGTTATAAACGCGGAGTTTTTCGGTGTCACGATAGACCACCTCAGCTTTGCCGTCCGCTTCGAAGTCGAAGACTGCGACACCGGTACGC
The DNA here is from genome assembly GCA_045643185.1 of Myxococcota bacterium. Lineage (GTDB taxonomy): Bacteria > Myxococcota_A > Bradymonadia > UBA4248 > UBA4248 > RGIG464. Next base: position 1,583 of record JAZUKH010000101.1, read on the forward strand.
GCCGAAGGATCTTTCGTGGTCTTTTGCCAAAGGATATTGCCATTGTTTTTGAAGATATAGATGTTACTGGAGCCGGCAATGCCGATCTCGTTATTTCTATCGCCGTCAAAATCTGCGATGACGGGATTACCGCCGCCGTCGGTGGATTTTTCCCAGATTTTGGTCTGTGACCAAGTGCCATTATTTTTGGCCACTTTCCAAACACCGATTTTGCCCTGTGTCGGATTGTCTGCGTCTGCTTCGTTGCTTTTTGATGCATTCGTTGTCGTCGTGTAAACGCGGACGATTTCAGGCACGAGTTCTCCCGTCGTATTGTTGTTGGGAAGAACGTCGGCCACGGCGACATAGCCCCAGCCATTACTGTCATTGCTTTCAAGAATGACGTTGCAATTCTTGTCGTACAATTTGTCCGAGATGATCTCGCTTTGACCATCCTGATCAAGGTCAGCGACAGAGATCATATAGTGATACAAAGGCGTAAACTCACCGATCTTCATGTTGCAACGCCACTGACCATTGTTGAGCCAGTTGGCATCGTTTTTGTGATCAGAGATATCTTTTCCGTTGATGATGCCACGCGTGGTCACGATCTCCGGCCAACCGTCTTGATCTATATCGGCGATCGTTGGATGGAGATCGGCATGCTGAGTCATGCCCGTTTTTCGATTGATATCATGGTAATCTACTTTGAAGAAGGCTTTTTGAACCAGGCTGTATTGGCCATTTCCGGTCGGTTCCAGATTCATCACCTTGAGGCCGAGTTTTGGTTTGATGCGATCCAGATCTGCTTGCGACATATTATCTGGGTCAGCGACTTTCGTTCCGACGAGGATCTCAATTTTGCCGTCATTGTCCACATCGGCTGCGGCAAGGTCACCACGTTGACTATAGGCATAATCTGGACTTTTACCTTCTTCAACGGTGTGAAGTTGTGAAGAAGCGATCAACTGACCATTTGCGCCATTCAGAACTTTCAGAACGGTTTGTTCACTGCCTCTAGAACTTGCTGAATTCGAATTGACGAAAACGACTTCGGGGATACCGTCGCCGGTCAAGTCGGCGATTGTGGGCAGAACTTTAACGATATCTTCGTAGTGCCATTCATTGGTCGGCGTAACTGTCTCGAAGTTAGGCATGGTGGCACAGGCTTCGGGGTCACTGAATACGGGGACACACTGGCCAGAGGTGGCACCGTCAGCGATATCGCAATAATCCCAGACGGAGCAATCGGTGTCTTTTGAGCATTCATTGCTTGGCTTGTAGCAGAAGCCCTTGGTCGAGCAAGCGCTGGCTTCTCCGCAGCAGCAGATCTCCTGGTTGATATCCATGCCGGGTGCGGAGCATAGGGTCGAGCCAGCGCCGCAGACTTTGTGGCAAAGGCCGTCGTCGCCGCAGGTGCCGTCGCAGTTGCTTGCGTTACAGGCTTCGCAAACGCCTTCCGTGACGTTGCACACGCCCGTGTGGCAGAACTGGTTGACGTTGTCGCAGGGTTCGCAGATCTCGAGGAGCGGATCGCAAACGCCGTTGCAGTTGATCTTGGTCGGATCGGAACTGACATCGACGCAAGCTTCGCACTTGCCATTGCTGGCGTTGCAGACGTAGTTACAGTTTTTCGTGAGTCCGGATTCGGAACAGGCTTCACAAAGACCGTTCTGGACATTACAGATGCCTGCATCAGCAGAAGTGCAGTCATCGTCTTCAGTACAAGCGATTTTTGCCATTCTGTATTCATTGATGTTCAGCACGGTATCGTCCAAAACTGCCACAGCCGCCGTCATGGTGCCATCGTCTTTCGGAATGGCAATGAAGGTCTTGCCATCGATCGTGAATTCAATGGCGAGGTTCCAGATGCCGGCACCCATGTTCGTGAAGTCTGCGACGTATTCTTCTTGGTCAGAGCCGAGAGAAGCCGCGTAACCGCAAGCATTTGCGTCGTTATTGCATGCACTGGTGTTGTTGGACGCGTTGATGGCCGTCCAGTCGCTAATTTCAGCCGAGGCGTCGTCCGAAACGAGCAGCTTGACATTGCTGATCGTGCCAGAGGCCGGCGTGTCGTAGCGCAGATAAGCCTTGCCGTTGCTGGCGTCGACGGAGACGAAAGCCGCCATGATGGCCACACAGCTGTTGCTGCTGCAAATACCGTCGCTGCAGTGATTAGAGCTGAGGCATTCGACGCAGCTTGCGGTGTTGTTGGCGCTGTCAGCCGCGCAGTACGGCGTGGCACTGTTGTTTGCGCAGTTCGTGCGTGTGAAGG
>JAZUKH010000102.1:0-17974 GCA_045643185.1 Myxococcota bacterium
CGGAGGCACAATCCGACTTATCCACACAGGCACCATCAGCATGCGCACCCGTCGTCGGAGCACTATCATCCCCACAGGAAACGCTCAACATCATCAGAGCAGCAAAACTCACAAACAAAATCTGCTTTCTCATTATTATTCCTCACGTAGTACTTAATCACTATTCGAAGCCTATTTCAGCTCCTAATAATCCATCTTTCTATATAACCGTCTTAAACGCACTTTTCAATTTTTTTACCTTATTATATTGAACAACCCTGACATCTCAGCCTGCTTGCCTTCGGCTTCGCTACGGCTGAGATTTTCGTATTATCGACCAGAAAAATGAAAACCAGGCTGAGATTTGACTATTGTTTAGGAAAAAATCGTCAAATTGACACATTAGTAATGAGTGGGGGAATGTAAATAGACCTACATGTAGGTTTTGTATCTATCATAAATCATGATACTCAAGCCCCGTCTTTGATTCTCCAATATTTTGTTACATCTCGGTTAGCTTGGTTGTGTTCCCTATATCGAATACAGCCATAATTTTAGGAACATTTAGTCGATTATCCTTGCCAATAACCACAACCTCTCAGCCTGCTTAACATCGGCTTAGTTACGGCTGAGATTTTGAATTTCTGATAGGACAAAGCACGCTCGGGCGAGGGCGAGTGGGGGGTACAAGCCGGCAAATATTCGTCAAAATCTCGCCAAATTTTGTCACAGTGATAAAGCCAAGAGCGTTTTTGGCGCTTTTGCCGCAATTTTTTGAACGAGATTTGATCATGTCTGATTTTGAAGGCTCCACGCTGGCCCTGCAACACTACTATGACGTCGCCGAAGTTTCGCGCAGGCTTCCCATGATGACGCTCTACCGCGCCAACGAACAGCCTTTTGGCACCAAAATGGCGGTCTGGATGGCGACCCCGCCAAGGGAGGCGCCATTTCCAAAACAGATCCGTGAAAGACTGGAATCCGAACTGCTCAAAAATCGTGCGATCAACACCCCGAGCTCACCGCGCATTCTGGATTTTGGTTCAGGTGACGGCAACGGATTTGTCGTGACCGACGAACTCGTCGGCGATCCACTGGCGACGTGGTTCAAATCAAACGGCCCGCTGCATCCGTGGCAGCTTCTGCGTCTAACCGAACAACTGGTCAACGTCGTCGAAGCAGCCCATCGTGCAGATATGCATTTTCTTGGTCTGACGACCCAAAACGTATTTGTCGTCGACGAAGAGCGCTTCGGCATTCGAACAGCGCCGCTCGGCATGTGTCTTCACCGTCAGGAATTACGTCACCTCCAAGACGTGTCGATCGTCCCCAACCTCGTGCGGCACGTGCCAGCGTGGGAATTCAACGACGTGGTGCCACCGACCCAGCCCGATTCCGAAGAAGGCAACGAAGAAAGCGGCACGACGCCAGCCGACGAAGCCGAGGCGGCCGACCGAGCTCCGTCCGAATTCGTCGAACACACTTCGTCGGGCAGCATTCAAAACCTCGACCTGTTCGCCCAGAACGAAGATGCCGAAGACAACGCCTTTGAGCTCAAAGACCTGACGCCCGACGGGTTGGACGCCGACGTCTACGCCGTCGCAGCCATCCTGTACGAGGCGGTCTGCGGTCAACACCCGTATTTTGGAGACGGCCGCGAAGTCTGCGACGCCGTTTTTACGATGACCCGGTCCGAAGCCAAGGCGCTCACATCCAAGTTCGACATGCCCGACAGCATCTGCAAGGCCATCACCGAGCTCGTCAAAGTTCCCAAAGCCGGTGCGCTCAACGGTCTGTTGTCGCTCATTCACGCCCAGCTGAACGAATCGGAACGCGTCAAGGCGCTGCATGCCGAAAAAGCCTACCTCGACGCCCCGGCATTTGAACCGCTCAAAGCCAAACCGCAAAAAGTCGGTTTTCACATTCCTCACCCGCGACTCGTCACGGCGCTCCTCGCGTGCATTTTGCTGATCGGCACGGCGGCCATCACGCACCACTTCAGCTCGCAGCGACACCCGGTGGATCTCTTCGCGCTGCCCGAACTGCTACCTGCCGTGTCGGAAGGCGTCGACCTCGTTTTGCCGCAGCCAGCCGATCATCCTGATCTCAAGCTCTATCTGACCAACCTCGCCGATGGTTCCCTCATTCCCCTCGGTCAACTGCCGTTCATTTATCGCAACCAGCCGACGTCCGCCAAAATAAACTTCGTCCTCATGGATGAGCGCGGAAAGACCACGCAGCTGCCTGTGCTGACCAATTCGGAACCGGGTCTGCAGATCGTCACCCCGGTGTTTTAAAGATCCGTCGACCAGGCCTGTCAAGCGCCGAAATGCCGTGAAAAGGCCCTGCCAGGAGAAGGGGTAGCGGCGTATTTGGTGATGATGCGGTGGAGACGTCCGGTCCGGGCGTCTCCACCGCATCATTTGCCAAATAGCCGCGTAGGGGGAGACTTCCCCCTTTCCAAAAAAGAAAACAAATCAACGTCTTTCAGACCGTCCTGACCTTATTGCATTACAAGCCTGCCAAAACTGTGATAGACTAAAGTGATTTTTTGGCAAAAAAGCCTTTCACACGGAGTTGATCATGCAGGTAACAGAGCAGAGGATTGAAGCGCTCAAAGCATTTAAAGCGCAGATCGAAGGAAAAAATGACTTTGAAGTGCTCGAAGTCAACACAGATTGTGACGATTCAGCCGTCAGAGCTGCTTATTTTGCCCAGATCAAGAAGTACGGCGCGGACTTTTTTATTGGCGCCGACAGCGACACGATCGCGGACGTGACCGTCGTCAACAAGCGATTGCGTGAGGCTTACGATCACCTTCAGAATGCCGAAAAGCGCAAAGCGTTGCTTGAATCGATGAAACAAAGCGAGAATTCCGAGCCGGACGAGCCTAAGGAAGCGCAGGAACCCCTTGATATTGCTGCTGTTTTTGAAGCCGAGCAGTCGCTCACGCGTGCCAAATCGCTCATGAGTCGCGGCGACTACGATCTGGCCCTCAAACACCTCGAAAACGCGCGTAACAACGATCCCAACAACTTTGAGATCAAGGTGCGATATGCCTTTGCAGAGTTTATGAATCTCGAACTTGATGCCGGGGGGCACCGTCCGGCTGCCAAAGTGGCTGCCACGCGGGAAATTCTCGAAAAAGCCGCCAAAGAATGGCCCAATAACGACGAGATCCGCATTTATCAGGGCGAAGTGGAAAAGCTGGAGGACAACATCGACAAGGCGCTCGAATTCTATCGCCAGGCCGTGAAGATGAACAATTCGCCGATAGCCCAGCGAGAAGTCAAACTCATTGAAAGCCGCCAGGCCAACAAAGCGGCTAAAGAAGAAGCGCCCAAATCATTTCTCGACCAGATCAAGGCGACGATCAAAAAGCTTTCAGAAATCAAACTTTAAGGTGAGCAGAAGCCCCGACATTTTTCGTGATGAAAAATAACCATTTTTCCGCTTAGACGGTGGAAACCATGACAGATTCAAAAACCTCAGACAGTCTCGTCAAAGAATTGTCGTTCCAGCTGACGGTCACGCGAGCGATGCTCAAGACCGTGGAGCTCGACCAGATTCTGTACATCATCCTGTCTGGAATTACGCACGGCGACGGACTCAATTTTAATCGAGCCGTGCTTTTTCTGGCCTGGGATCGCAGGAACGAACTGCGCGTCTCACGGAGCGCCGGCCCGGCCAACGGCGCCGAAGCGCACCGCATCTGGGAAGGCATCAAAGCCGAAAAGCTCGACCTTCAGAGCCTGATCGATCGCTACACGTCGATGCCGGACGAGATCCAGTATCTAACCGGGCATTTGTTGTCGTTCGCCCTCAAACTCGAAGAAGCGAAACCGCTTGACTCGCTCGAGCACATGAGTTTTGAGCTTCGAGACATCATTTCTCACTGTGTCGCGACCAAACAGCCGTTCATTGTGAACGGTATCGAAGCGACGTATCTGGATTTGGCGAGCAACGAGCAGATCTCGTTCAAGAATTTCGCGGTCGTCCCGATCATTTTGAACAACGAAGTTTTTGGCGTAATCTTGACCGACAACATGTTCAACAGCCGCATCATCGCGTCAGATGAGCTACGTGGTCTGAGCACGGTCGCCAACCTTGCCTCCATTGCGCTCGAACGTGCCATGCTGTACCGAAAGCTGACGGAAATGGCCCAGGTGGACGGTCTGACGGGCGTATTCAACCGCCGTTATTACGAGCGCTATCTTCACGACGAGTTTTTGCGTTCCAAACGTCTTCATCGCGCCCTGAGCATGATCGTTTTCGACATCGACCTGTTCAAGCGCTTCAACGACACGTACGGTCACGAATGCGGCGACCGCGTGCTCAAAGAGTTTGCACACATTCTCAAGACAAACACGCGCGAGAGCGACATGGTCGCGAGATATGGCGGTGAAGAGTTTGTGGTGCTTTTGACGGGCGAACAGTCGTCGCAAGACGCGTGGGCAGCAGGCGAAAAGTTAAGACGCTGCATAGAGATGAGCGCATTTACCGGATTCAACGCCGGTCAGATCACGGCATCCGCCGGCGTCGCCATCGTCGGTCCCGAAGAAGACTTTGCGCAACTCTTCGCACGTGCCGACCAGGCGCTGTACGATGCCAAACGCGATGGCCGAAACTGCGTGAGGCTTTACGATGCCACGTCGTTTACCTCCTAGAGTTTTTTCAATCAACCGCGTGTCTGGATTCCCTGGGACGTCCAGCGCGCGCCTATTTATTTTTCCAATTTATTTTTGATGACGAGGTCAATTTATGAATAGCATGGAACAACAACAAGCGACGAGACGTGCTCAGATCACCCCCGATGCCGCGCGCAATACGATGGAACAGCTTCTGACGCTTATGGCGCGTGAAAACGCGAGCGACCTTCACATTTCGACCAACAGCGCGCCGCAGCTGCGCATCGACGGCGAGTTGGTTCCGCTGAAATCTGACCCCCTGACGCCGCCCCAGACGCGTGCGCTGTGTCTGAGTATGCTTTCACAGGACCAGCGTGACCGCTTCGACCAGGAAAACGAGCTCGACTTCTCATTCGGTATTGAAGGCGTCGCCCGTTATCGTGGCAATATCTTCATGCAGCGCGGCGCCGTGGCTGGCGCATTTCGTCTTATTCCGACCAAGCTTCGCACCTTCGAAGAACTGGGTCTGCCCGACTCGCTCCGTCGCTTTGCCGACCTTCCGCGTGGCCTCGTCCTCGTCACTGGCCCGACCGGTTCCGGTAAATCGACCACGCTCGCGACGATCATCAACCACGTCAACATGACGTATCACAAGCACATCATCACGGTCGAAGACCCGATCGAGTATGTGCACCCCAACAAGGTCTCCCTCGTCAACCAGCGTGAAGTCGGCAGCGACACCGAGAGCTACCACTCCGCAGTACGTTACCTTTTGCGTCAGGACCCGGATGTCGTCCTCATCGGTGAGTTGCGTGACCGAACGTCTATCGAGACCGCACTGACCATGGCTGAAACGGGCCACCTTGTACTCTCGACGCTTCACACGAACAGCTGCGCCCAGACCATCAACCGTATCATCGACGTTTTTCCGGCGGAACAACAGGACCAGGTCAGAACCCAGCTCTCGTTCGTTCTTGAAGGCGTCGTGTGTCAGCAGCTTCTGCCGCACGCCTCCGGCCACGGCCGAGTGCTTGCGCTCGAGATCATGTCGGCCAACGCCGCTGTGCGAAACCTCATTCGTGAAGACAAGATCCACCAGATCTACTCCACCATGCAGCTCAACGCACGCGCCGACAACGGTGGCATGCAGACCCTCAACCAGTGCCTCGCCAATCTCTATAATTCGCGTCAGATCACCCTCGAAGAAGCCCTCAATCACGCGGGCGACCTGGCCGAACTCAAGAAAATGCTCGGCATCATATAACGCGGCAAGGCACCTTTGACGTTGCCTTGAGCCAGACGATCTGCATGAAACCATCGCGTCATAACGCGGGCAGCAGGTCGTCATGCCAAAACGAGGCGAGCAGCGACAGTCAGGTCGACAGCCCTCAAGAGGTCGATTTTTCGCGATCGCGAATAAAAGGTTTATATTATCAAGGCGCTTCTTTTGCCCGAAAATTAGCTCGAGCCAAAACACGACGTGTTTTTGAGGTAAATTGGGTCTAAAAGGAGCAAGGAGCGTATTTTTACAAGGCTCCGAGATTCCATCAACGCTTTATCTCACAGGGATTGTCATGGCACTATTTCAATATAGTATTGTTCTGACAAATGGTGACAAGCGAAAGGGCACCATGGAAGCCGTATCGCAAGATGCAGCGACTGCCAAGCTGTCCTCACAGGGTTGTCAGATCCTGGCGATGAAAGAGCTCCCCGAACCGATGGCATTCAAGATGCCCGGTACGAGCGGCGTTTCCGGCAAGGAGCTCATCATCTTTTCACGACAGCTTTCCACCATGATCGACGCTGGTCTGCCTATCGTTCAGGCTCTCGAACTGCTAGCCAGCCAGGAACAGAATCCGCACTTCAAAAAAGTTCAGCTCGCGATCAAAGCCGACGTCGAAGGCGGCAGCACCTTTGCGGATGCCCTCAAAAAACATCCGCTGATCTTCGATAACCTGTACATTTCACTCGTTGCAGCTGGTGAAGTCGGCGGCGTCCTCGATACGATCTTGGCTCGACTCTGTATTCAGATTGAAAAGAACGCCAATTTGACCAAAAAGGTCAAAAAAGCGCTTACCTACCCACTCGGCACCCTCGTGGTTGCCGTCGTCATCATGATCTTCATGTTGTGGAAGGTCATTCCGACGTTCCAAGGCATGTTCGCATCGATGGGTGGTCAGTTACCTGGCTTGACCCAGTTCCTTGTCGATGCCTCTGAGTGGATGAGTTCGAACATCGTTCCCATCCTCCTCATCGTCATCGGTATTCCAACCATTTTTATCGCCGTTCACAAACGTTCCTTTACCTTTAGACGAGCCTGCGACCAGTTCATGTTGAACATGCCCGGCATCGGTGCTGTCATTCAGAAATCCGCCGTTTCACGATTCACGCGAACGCTTGCCACGATGTTGAGTTCCGGCGTTCCGTTAATGGACGGCCTTCAGATCGTTTCCAACGCATCCGGCAACATTCGAATCTCAGAAGGTATTGATTACGCGCGAGCCCGACTTTCGGAAGGCTCGACGCTGGCTGACCCGCTCATGGTCACCGGCATCTTCCCGAACATGGTCGTCGCCATGATCCGCGTTGGTGAAGAGACAGGTGCCTTGGATACGATGTTAGGCAAGATCGCAGACTTCTACGACGAAGAAGTTGACGACGCGATCGACGCGATGATGGCTATGTTGCAGCCAGCCATTATGGCCCTGCTGGGCGGCATGTGCGGTACCATGCTTATTGGTATGTACCTGCCGATCTTCTCGATGGGTTCGATGACAGGCGGTTAGTCACACGCAATGATTTCAAACACGGCGCTGCTTCGGCAGCGCCTTTTTTTCGAGAAAAACACTTGACGACAGATCAATATACGCGTAGAAGATCTGCCGCCTTGTTTTGGGTAACCGGATTTCCGGCCAGTTACCCGAAGTACTCGGAATGGTTCCGAGTGATCCATAATACAAGGGTTCCATCCGGATAGAGGAATTTTACCATGGCAGCAAAAAAACCTGCAAAGATTTCAACGACCAAGAAAGTCGTTTACACGAAAAAATGCCCCGCCTGTGCGGCGAAAGGCACCGACTCCAACATGAGCCTCATTAAGATGGTTCGTCATTCGCGTCCGAGCGGCATGTTCTGGGTTTGCCCGAAATGCGCAGCTGAAGTTCCTACACACGCCTAATTTTTGAGATAGTTGGAGAATTTAAAATGGATATGAATACCACCGCTCAGAGCGCTCGTTCCAATAACCGTGGCGGTTTCCGTCGTGCTAAACGCAAAGCTTGCCCCTTCAAAGCTGATGCTTCTTTGACGATCGATTACAAAGACGTTCAGCTTCTCAAACGCTTCCTCTCGCCCCGCGGCAAGATCCTGCCTTCGAGAATCACTGGCGTTTCCGCTCGCTTCCAGCGTAAACTCGCCCGCGCTATCAAACGCGCCCGTCACATCGCTCTCCTCCCCTATCAGGCTGAGGATTAATCTTTAGAGCGTTCTCGCTCCATCCATCTAAAAAAGCCGTTATGTTATACATAACGGCTTTTTTATTGCCCTTATCTCGTCGGGAATTGCGCGACGACTACCCCCGTTTCTTGACATCATTACATTTTATTGAGATAAGGCAATTTAGCGGGTCTTAAGCCCGATCATACCGGTTTTTTTGTTATTAGCCTGCCATGCCAGGTGCTCGGAGAGAAACATTATGAATTGGAATCCTCAGAAATCTTTACGTTCATTAGCAGTTGCTGTCGGAACTACCGCTTTTTTAGTTCCCGCTCTCGCTTTTGCTGAACAGCCCGAGATCGACTGTATGTCGTTGGCTGATGATGTTCAGGAACAGTTCTACGGCCTCTCTGGCGAAGCACAGGAAGCTGTCGGAAATGGTGATCTCGACAAGGCCTTTGATATCAGCCTTAAAGCCATGACCATGTGCACCACGGATGCTTATACCGAGTACACCCTCGCACGCATCTATCAAACAAGAAACGATTGTGCACCTGCCTTCTACCACCTAGAAAGACTTCAGAATCGAGTCAAAGAGATCGGAAATGATGACCCCGATCTCGCTAAAGAAATTAAAAAACATTACAAAGAAGCTAAAGAACAGTGCGGTGATGCCGTCAATCTTGAGATCACCTGCGCCACGCCTGATACGAAGCTCCAGATCACCGGCGCGATCGATGAACCGAGAGACTGCCCGATCTACACCAAGATCAAACCCAATTCCTATCAGCTCATCGCAACCAAAGATAAATATTTCCCCCACAAAGACAACCTCGTCGTCTCTGAAAATGGCGCGACATATAGCGTTCCCGAACTCAAAGATGCCAACGACTTTGGTGAGCTGCGCGTCAAATGTCCGCGCGGTGCCATGAAATTCGTCCTCACCGACGAAAAAGGCATCAACAACGAATATGCTTGCCCCTGGGAAGGCAAAGTTCCCTCCGGTACTTACAAGATCAGACTTGGCAATTCTGACCCCGATTCCGCCGTCGAGATCGTTATCTCCAAACAACAACAGACGGAACACGTCATTCCAAGCGAAGTCAAAGCCAATTGCTCCGCCACGCCGCTTAACACCACGACAGGCTTCGGCGCGCTCGCCATGGCCCTGCTCGGCCTCTTTGGCTTGACCACGCTGCGTCGTCGCGAACACTAAGTCCCCAAGCGTAACGCTTTATAAAGGCACCCAACGGGTGCCTTTTTTATTCATTTACTCCACTCCATTTACGACAAAATTATGACGCTGAATCAATGGACGCCGCGCTCACTCGCGTCGGCGCTACAACAAGCTTATAAAAAAAGCCTCGGTCAAAACTTCCTTATCGATGAAAACATCACACGGACGATCGCACGCGAAGTCGAACGCTACGAACCCACGCACATCCTTGAGATCGGTCCAGGCGCCGGTGCCCTCACCGTCGCTGTCGCAAAACTCAACAAACCCTACGTCCTAATTGAAAAAGACGATCACTGCGCCAATTTTCTGAACAGAATTCTGGCGGATGAACCCAATATCAGCCTGCTAAACGACGATGCCCTCTCGGTCGAACTGCCGGCATTCTGTTTTGACCCAAATGCCCGACCGTTGCTGGTCTCCAACCTGCCTTACAACGTCGCGTCGCAGATCTACTTCCGGTTCATCGACCAAAATGTGCCGCTCGTCGGCATGGTCCTCATGTTCCAACGCGAAGTCGCGCTTCGCTTCACTGCCGCCCCGGGAACGAATTCCTACGGCATCCTCTCGGTCATCGGTCAGTACTACCACGATATCGATACCGTCATGGACGTTCCCCCACAGTGCTTCGAACCTGCCCCCAAAGTCACCAGCACCGTTCTCAGCTTTCACCCACGAAAACGCACGCTGTCCCTCGAAGACGAAAAACGCTTCCGCGACTTTGTCCACGCCTCGTTCCAACAACGTCGAAAAACCCTCGTCAATTCGCTCAACGGCTTTGATGGGCTCGACAAAGCGGCATGGACCCAAAAACTCGTCGATCTCGGCTACGAAACAAATGTCCGTGCTGAAAATCTTTCACGGAATGATTTTATGCGCTTAGCCGGTTTGATCTAGGCGTTCTTTGACGCGACGACGCGACGTTTCACGTGACGTCGCGTCCTTACATTGCGCTTGTTTTCACACTGTTTTTACAAATAGCAGCTGGTCTTATGTCCCAAGCCAAAGGAAAAATACTCATCGTCGAAGATGACGCGTCGATCGCCAAAGGTCTAAGCCATAACCTCAAATATGAAGGTTATGAAACGCAAATCGCCTGTCGCGGCGACGCCGCTGAACCCATGGTGAATGACTTTTGCCCAGACCTCATCATTCTTGACCTGATGTTGCCAGGCTTGAGCGGTTTTGAGGTGCTCACCCACCTCCGCAATGCCCAAAATGAAGTCCAGGTCATCGTTTTGTCCGCCAAAACACGCGAAGATGACAAAGTGCGCGCCCTCGAACTCGGTGCCGACGACTACATCACCAAACCCTTTGGACTGCGCGAATTCCTCGCTCGCATCGCCTCTGCCATGCGACGCGTCAATGCTAGAAAGTCTGTCGCAGAAGCCCCCATCACGTTCGATGACATCACCATTTATCCCAATCAAAAACGTGTCCTAAAACAAGACCAGCCAGTCCACCTCACGCCGCGTGCTTGCGAACTGCTCATCTACTTTGCTCAACACCCAGGACGAGTGTACTCACGCGATGACCTGCTCGCCAAAGCATGGCCCGATGACTATGAAGGCACGGCTCGCACCGTCGATAACTTCGTCGTCCAGATCCGCGCTCAGATCGAAAACGACCCCGCGCACGCCACACACCTCGTAACCATCCACGGACTTGGCTACCGGTTCGATATCTAAAACCAGGTTGCAAAACGAAGCAACGAATACGTCACAAATCATTCCCAATTAAGTAAGAAACATAGTAAGATAGTACCCGTTTTGTTGTACCCACTTTTTTTGCGGGATTTGCTATGCCTCAAGAAACAAAAGCTATTCAGGATTTTGAACACGTCATTGCTTCAGAGATGGATTTGCAGGACGCCTTGCGTTCTGGAGAACTGGACGGCTACGCCATCCGTAATTTCTGTATCAAACGTGCAAATTTTAACGAAAAGACGCTCAAGAATGTCCTGCTTCATCGCATCACGATGGAACATATCGACTGCTCCGATATGACGGTCAATGAGCTTCAGATCACAGAATCAGCCCTTCGCGGATCCGCGTTCCAGCGTTCCGAAATCTCGGCCATCAACATTCAAAATTGCCAGGCCATGGAATGCGAATTTGACGAATGCATCGTGCAGGACTCGAATTTCTTTTCGTCAGAAATGCAAAAAGTCTCGTATTTCCACGGAAAGCTCATCAAAACTCAATTCCAGGATGCCAACCTGTATGGCGCGAGCTTCGGCAATGCCTTTTTGGCCCAATGCTCGTTCACGGATACGCGATCCCTGGTTCCCGAGATGTCACGTTGCGATTTTAGCCGGGCAATGATCATCGACACCGTGCTGAAAGGCGCAAACCTGTTTGCCGCCAACTTCTCGGAAGCCGTGCTGATCCGCTGCGACCTTCGTGGCGTCAACCTCGCGATGGCCGACCTTAGAGGCGCGACCATCATCGACTGCAAATACGGTCCCGGCGACTTCGACGGCGCTCAGCGATAATCGCTCGATCACCGTTCCTGAATTCAAAGCTCAATCTATATAACCCCATCGATATAAGGCAGAAATTATGGCTTCCACGAAAGAACATGCTGAACTCCGTGCCGCGCTCGAACGCTATTCCAAAGACGAACTCGTCGATCTCATGGAGCATCTCCTGCGCCTCTACGTCCTCAATGAACCCGTCAAACTTGAAGGGGCTTTGCAAAAACCGGATTCTCTCAATGATTTGACGGGCTACTCGTTCCCCCAAGTCATTACCATGCTCAAAAACACCCTCGATGTCGAAGAACTCGAACGTTTCCGCGTTACGCCGTACAGCGTCTTCGTCAACATCGGCGGCGTCGATATGGATATGAACGGGCCCGCCCCGACCATCGCGGCCGCACCCGCCGAAGCAGAAGCCAGCAGCGCTCAAAACAACGCCCCTGCCGCCGAAGACGATGACGATCTCACCCCCGCCGAACGCATGGATCTCGACTCCAAACCCTGGCGCTCCGCGCCCGCTAAACCCGCGCCCGCGCCCGTCTCCAAAGTCGAAACCCCCGCTTTCGCAGACCTCTTCGCCGACGACAGCAACAAAGACCGCGGCTTCGTCATGTTCGACGAACCACCCATGCCACCCAAAGCCGAAGAAGACGACGACGTCCCACCGCCCATCGCAGCCTCCGCACCTGGCGATGCTCCGGCTGAACCGGAAACCACAAACGACTTTGCAAAAGCCGCTGCTACGCGCGATGAAGGACCCGCCAATGCCGAACCCGCAAAAGCTCCTGAACTCGCCGGCGATGACAAACAGATCGATCCGTCAAACCGCTTCGCAAGCCTCGACCTCGACTAACGGAGGGAAAACATGCCAGCTTCAGACCTCACTCGCGTTCGCGCCTTCTTTGAACGCGGTGTCTTCTTCCTCAATCAGGGAACAAATGAAGACGCTGCCACAAACTTCAAAGATGCACTCAGGCTCATGCCAGAATTCCTCCCCGCAAGAACACATCTCGCTGTCGCTCTCGCAAAACAACGAAAATACCTCGACGCCATCAAAACCCTCGAAGATGGCAGAAAACTCACCCCACTTCGCGACGACCAAAGCGTCGAAGTCCTCTCGCTACTCGGCTCCATCTGCCTCGTCCGACAGGACTACCCCGCAGCCATCTACTACATCAAAGCCGCAAGAAAACTCGCTCCGGCTGACACTCGATTGAGACTACTCATGGCAACTTGCTACACAAAAGCGGGTAAATACGCCGAGGGACTCGATCTCATGCTCGAAAGCGCAAAAAATAACAAAGATTAACGCTTCAGCGTCTCAAAGCCTGAATTGCTCAACAATTCAGGCTTTTTTTTGTCCCCCAAAATTTGCCAGTCCAACCGAAATAGTTAGGATTCAACTTTGCGTTAATGGATTTAACGTCAGCGTCCTTTCGACGCCTAACACGGAGGTTAACCCTATGAATCATATATTTTTGCCCCTAACGGCACTCTGCCTGCTTTTGCCCGCATTCGCCACGGCTCAGGATACACAACCTGGATCGACCCCAGCGAACGCCGAAATCATCGTCAACGTTGCGGCGAACCGCATGGCTCTCGCCCTCGCCCCCGTCTCGACGAACACACCATCCGAAATCTCAAAAGGCATCGACACAATGCTCGACCATACGCTCAGACTCTCGGGCCTGTTCGACATCGTGCCTCAAGGCTCGTTCATGCCTGCCGTCGTGGGCGAAAAGTTCAATAACACCAACTATGACATGTGGTACGCTTCGGGCGCACAGGTGCTCATCAAAAGCGAACTGACCCAAGCTAACGGCATGCCGAAGCTCAAACTCGCCCTCTTCGACGTTTCTGGAAACAAGCCCATAGAACTCTCATACGTCGATCCCGGCATGAAAGGCAATGACTATGCCCCCGCCGTTTACGCCTTCGTCAACGCCGTCATGAAATATTTCACCGGAGAAGACGGTTTCATGGGCCAATCCCTCATCGCCCTCTCACGCGCCGGTAAAGGCCAACCATCCCGCGCCGTCACAATGACCACCGACGGGCAAAATGTCGCAAACGTCGTCAAACACAGCGCGATCCAGATGCTCCCCGCATGGGGGCCCGGCGGCGGCGTCCTGCTCACCAGCTACAAGTCCGGCACACCAGACCTATATCTCTCACAGGGCGGCGTTCTGCGCATCATTTCGGCCGAACGCGGCATGAATTCCGGCGCCAATTACTGCGCGGGTAACGGACGAATCGCACTCACACTCTCAAAAGACGGCAACGCCGAAATCTACACCGTCGATGCCAACGGCAAAAATCCACAACGACTCACAAACAGCTCGGCCATCGACACGTCCCCAAGCTGGAGCCCCGACTGCAGCCGAATCGCTTTCGTCTCCGACCGCGGCGGAAATCCACAGATCTACATCATGAACGCCGATGGCTCCGGCGTCTCGCGCCTCACCACCATCGGAAACTACAATACAAACCCCGATTGGAGCAAAAACGACGTCATCGCCTTCAGCGCACGCGACGAAACACACGCCCTCGATATCTACACCATCCGAACCGATGGAACCGATCTCATGCGCATCACACAACAACAAGGCAAAAACGACAAACCCTCATGGAGCCCCGATGGACGGTACATCGCCTTCAGCTCCACACGCGATGGCGGAAGCCGAATCTATATCTCCACCGCCGATGGAAAAACACAGGTCGCGGCAACCACCTCAGGTTGGTACGAAAATCCCGTTTGGGGACACTGATCTCAACTTCGTCGATCCATCACGACGCCGATTCCATTCAAATTCATTTGGTTTTGTTTTTTGGGGGCATGCCTATTGCCGCGATGCGGCAATACGGCATGCTCACGGCGCTATTGCCGCTTAGCGGCAATACGCGCCGTGCTCCATCACCTACTTTATTTCGTTATGACCAGGGTTATTTCTATGAAAAAGTTACTCACCGCGTTGGCACTCGGAATGATGTTGAGCGCCTGTGCTTCCACGCCTAATGCTGATGACGTCATCAATGAAGCACTTGCCGCCATGAACGACGCTGAATCCGCGTCAGAATGCGCCACACTCACCTACGAACAGGCCAAAAAAGCCCTCGCTGAAGCCCAACAAGCCGCCGAAAACGGCGACCAGGAAACCGCACGCTCTAAAGCAAGACTCGCTCAAACGCTCGCAAAACAAGCGAAAGACGAGGCTGAACTCAATGCTGAAGAATGCCAGAAACGCTTGCAGCAACAGCTTGAGATCGCTCAAAAACTCGACAACGTCGTCTCCGATGAAGACGATGTCATCAATTCAGACAGCAATTTCGAAGTCGTCTACTTCGATTTTGACGAAGCGACGCTCTCGTCGGCTGCCGTCGATGCCATCATGAAGAATGTTACGATGCTTAAAGCCTCACCGCTCATGAACGTCCAGTTGGCTGCACATACCGACGAACGTGGCACCACCGAATACAACCTCGCGCTTTCACAAAAACGTGGTGAGACCGTCAAAAGCTATGTCACGACTATGGGCATTGCCGCAGAACGTCTCGAAGTCGTCCCCTATGGTAAAGAAAAACCCGTCGCATTCGGTTCCCGTGAACAGGACTATGCTCTCAATCGTCGCGTCGAATTCATTGGGAAGTAACGAATTTTGATGAAGCATTGCCTCACGATTGCCGCGATTTTCGCCGTTTGGACGGCATCCACGCAACTGGTGGATGCCCAAACGCCGACGCCTGATGACCAAACGACGGCCAAAGCAAACGACCAGGCCTCAAAAGACGCCATGCGTGCGCTCAAACAAGCTCAGTCGGCACCAGATACGCCCGAAAACCGAGGTGAGACAGCACAATCAGACCTGCAGGACAAGGGCGTTTCGCTCGGCATCGATCCACTCAGTCTGATCACCATCGCCCCAGGCGGACCGCCCGTCCGCATTCCGATCGCTGTACCCAACGCCACACGCCTCGGCAACAACGTCGATGCCACAAACCTAGCTCAGACGCTCGTCGACGTCATTCGCAACGACCTGAGCATGAGCGGGCTCTTCGAAGTCATGCCCGTCGAAACATACGCCCTCGTTGATACCACCAAGGAAGGCGTCACGCTCTCGACCATTCAGTTCGACGGATGGTATAACGTCGGCGCGTCTATCCTCGTCAAAGCCCATTACACCGTTGACGACGGCGGAAGATCCGCAAAATTCACGTTCCATCTCTACAACGTCGACCTCGCCAACGAAGTGCCCATCGAGTTTGACGCCAAAAACGCCAACGAAAGCTCGATTCGTGCCACCGCACATGCTTACGTCAACGCACTCATCAAATATTACACCGGTGAAGAAGGCGTTTTTGGCTCAAGGATCCTCTACGCAGCTCAGGGAAAGAACAATTTTCGAACGATACAATCGTTCGAAACGGACGGTTATGGCATCTCAACCTACAAGGTTCCACCTGCCATCAACGTCATGCCCGAATGGGGACCCAACGGAAGTCTTCTCTACACTCAGCTTTCGACCAAATCTGACAACATCTATCGGTACGACACAGACGGCACGCTAACGCAGCTCACAGACTTCGAAGGCTGGGCATCCGGCGCTGATTATTGCTCAAAGACCGGGAAGATCGCCTTCACGGGTGCCCGAGAGGGCAACGGCAACATTTATATTATGAATGCCGATGGCTCAGATGTCGTCCAACTTACGGATCTCGAAAACAACATTCAAACCTCCCCCTCGTTTAGCCCTGACTGCAGCCGAATCGCTTTCGTCAGCGACTATTCAGGAAAACCGCAGATCTACATCATCAACGTCGATGGAACCGGCATGCGACGACTTACCTGGGTCGGGAATTACAACACCACCCCAGACTGGTCGCCCAAAGGTGATTTGATCGCCTTCACCGCCCGCGACGAGCGAAACGTCTTTGATATCTTCACCATCAACGTCAATACCGGCGAAGTGATGCGTCTCACACAGGATCAGGGTCACAACAAAGAGCCCTCCTGGAGTCCGGACGGCAGATACCTGGTGTTCGAATCCACACGTGATGGCAAACAACCACGCTTATACCTCATGAACCAGGATGGCCGCTGGCAAACGCGCCTCTCAGCCACCCCCGGTTTGAAAACGCCAACCTGGCACCGTTAAACTATGAAAACGATCTTAGCCTCACAAAATGCCCACAAGGCCGAAGAATTTGCCCACGCCGTCAACGGCGTTGAAGTGCAACCCGCCCCCTACGGCATCGACGTCGACGAAAACGCCGACACCTTTATTGGCAACGCCCGTCTTAAAGCCCTGGCCTATGCACGCGCCTTCGGTCAAAACGCACTCGCCGACGATTCTGGCCTGTGCGTCGACGCCTTAGGCGGCGCCCCAGGCATTCACAGTCAACGCTTTGCCATCCTTGAACCCGATGTTGACAACGATCCTGATCGCACAGCCGCCAACAATCGCAAGCTCCTTCGCCAACTCGCCAATGTGCCTCCCGAAAAACGCACCGCTCACTTCACCTGTGCGCTCTGTCTCATCATCGTGGATCGAGAAGACATTATGGCGATCTGTCGAAACGAAAAACTGCGAAGAGCCGCTCAATTCTACGATGCGACAGACAAACCCTGCCCATCGGAAGGCATCCACATTAGTTATGCCGAAATCTCACTCGAAGCGCATGCACCAGGCGTCATTTTGACCGAAAAAGCCGGTCACGAAGGCTTTGGGTACGATCCTCTCTTTTTCTGCCCCGAAACCCAGTGCACCTTCGCTCAGCTCACGCAGCAACAAAAGCTGCAGGTTTCTCACCGCGGCCGCGCCATCGCCGCGTTACGCATGCTGTTTGAACCTTAACACACCTCAAAACAAAGCCCGCCAATCTGGCGGGCTTTGTTGTTTGTACATTACAAGAGAGCGCATGAACGCAAAGCGTTCAAAGCGCGAGCAAAACAGTGAAGATGAAGTCACCTCAATTTTAGGATGTCGGCGGCTGGAAGCCGCGCACCGGCAACGCCGGTGCATGCTTAACCGGGTCCGTCGAAGCCGAAGGCAAGACAGGCCCGGTTGACGCAGCCCCCGCCTCAATTTTAGGATGTCGGCGGCTGGAGGCCGCGCACCGGCAACGCCGGTGCTTGCATAACCGGGTCCGACGAAGCCGAAGGCAAGACGGGCCCGGTTGACGCAGCCCCCGCCTTAATTTTAGGATGTCGGCGGCTGGAAG
>JAZUKH010000103.1:0-13257 GCA_045643185.1 Myxococcota bacterium
CGCTGCATTTCGTTTTGTCGCCTTTGTTCGCGCAGTCAGCGTCGGAGCTGCATTCTTTCGAATCAGCAGGTTTCTCGCAAACACCAGCGGCGCTGCATTTCGTTTTGTCGCCTTTGTTCGCGCAGTCAGCGTCGGAGCTGCATTCTTTCGAATCAGCAGGTTTCACGCAAACGCCAGCGTCGTCACATTTCGTTTTGTCGCCTTTGTCCGCGCAATCCGCGTCGACGCTGCATTCTTTCGAATCATTATCGTCATCGTCGTCGCCACAAGCCACGACACCGAAAGCACAAAGACCAGCCAACGCCATTGCCAAAAGATCACGTTTCGTCATAACCAAGTCTCCTTTTGAGATATGAAATAAAGGGGTAACGCGCAAATGCACGTATTTTCTATCGAATTATATTCGGTTCTACAAATCAACATCCTGTGTCGATTTCTTGGCGCTTATAGACTGATTTTTTTAAGCTTGCAAACTTTTCTATCAAAAATTTTTGACTCAAAAATCTCGCAAATGCCGATATTACGTGAATTTGTGACATTTTTGTCATACTTGAGGTCAATTGACCTCAAGTATGACAATTTGAATTAAATTTCATAAATCATTAAAAAAAGAAAATTTATTTATAAATACCTACATGTGGTTTGTATATTCAGCAGTGAATACCGAACAAAAACCGATTTTCGACACAGCAGTCAGCCTGTCCCAACGAGCCATGAAGAACAAAAAAAGGCTGCTCCGAAGAGCAGCCTTTTTTAGCGAGACGCCAGATTACGCGTTAGTACGCGCTGGTCCAGCGAACATTGTCGACGAGAATACGGGACTTCGACGAGCTCGTCGCCGTGATGGTCACAACCGCGTTATTATCGCGGTTATTGAATGTCACTGACTTGGAACGTTTTTCCGTATCGCTTTGCTTGGAGATCGTCTCCGACTTCACGCCATCGGTAATGGTGACCGTGACGTTACCTTCGGAGGCGCTCCAGAATTTGTAATCGAACGACAGCGTACCGATACCGCCCGTGAAGCCAGTGATCGTCAACGTCGTCGTATTCTTACCGTTGAAAATAGCCGTCATGCCATCGATCACACTGGTCGTGTCATAGAAGGCGGCATTCTTCAACGTGAGTTTACCCGCGTTGCCGTAGTCTTTCGAATAATTTGAAGCGTAGCTTGTATTCGCTTTCGCCGTTTCGAAAGTTTCGGTCACGTCGTAGGACGTGGTCGAAGGCACGTCGCAATCTCCCGTTTCGGCATTACAAACCGTACCGGTCGCGCATTCATCGTAAAGGATGAAAACGCCATCGTCACAGATTTCAACGTTGTTATTGACGCAACGGATATCGCTTTCTGTGCAGCTAGACCCAGCGTTTGTGAACGTACGTGTGAAGGACGCATCAATGATGGTCGAATCCTTGATGATGATCGGCGGCAAATCGCCGTTCTGAGCCGGTCGACAGATATATTCAGCATTGTCGTCCATGAAGGCAAACACGCAGTAGTTCACACCAGGCTTACCGGCATACTTCGTACTCGTCATGTATTCGGTGTTCGCGTAGCAATCACCGCAGGAGGCATTGTGTTCCGCAGAGACTTCGGTCCATTGACCGAATGGCTTGGAGAGGTCATTCGTGCAGAACATACCAGCCACGACGTCCTCGGGCGAGGAGCCAGAGGGGAGGAGAATACGTCCGTAGCCCATGTGGTCAGAGGCT
The DNA here is from genome assembly GCA_045643185.1 of Myxococcota bacterium. Taxonomy (GTDB): domain Bacteria; phylum Myxococcota_A; class Bradymonadia; order UBA4248; family UBA4248; genus RGIG464. The sequence continues at coordinate 1,714 of JAZUKH010000103.1, forward strand.
TCGAGCCACTGGAAAGCGCACCAGGTCACATTGGTCGAAGCTTCGCCGGCGATGCAACCTTCACTCTGCGCGTCGCAGACGGGCGTCGACCCCGAGCAGACCGTGACAGTCTGGTAGATACCATCCATGCACATTTCGAGCGCCGGCCCCACGCAACGAATGTCGGCATCAGGGCATTTCTGTTTCGCGACGCAATCGCTCGTATCGATCTCGCATTCCGTGCACTTCAAATTGCCACCAACATAGTTCGCGGGATCGTATTCAGCACAGCTCGTCACACCGAACATGAACAAGTCGCCATCGCAATACTCGTTTTCGCCAAGTATTGTATCACCGCATTTATCCACTTCGGGTTCCTTACAAGCACTGTAATTGAGCGTGCAATTGCTATTGCAGCTGACCTTACCCGAAACGTATTTCGGATCCCAGCCGGCGCAGCTCGTTTCGTCGAGCAGGAAAGCATCCTTATCGCATTCTTCATTATTGTTGACGATGCCGTCACCGCACTTAGCCGTGGGTTTATTGACGCAGTTTTTGAAGTTGAGGGTACAGTCGGCGTTGCAACTCATCGTTCCGGAAGCGTAGTCGCCCCAGTCAGTGCACTTGTTAGCGCCATCGAGGAACGCGGTCTTATCGCACCATTCGTTGTTGATTTCATCGATGCGGCCGTTGCCACAAAGCGACGAAGCGTCTTTACAAGCGCCGTATTCGACTTTGCATGTGGCCGTATTACACGTGACATTGCCAGAAACATATTTCGAATTCCAACCAGCACAGGTCTTTTCATTGAACAAGAAGGACTCGCCATCGCATTCTTCACTATCCTGGTTCACCACACCGTCACCGCATGAGGCCTCCTTCGGCTTGGTGCAACCCGCGAACGAAAGTTCGCAAGTCGAGGTGCAGCTGACGTTACCGGAGGTGTAATCGCCCCATTCCGCGCAAGTCTTCGCGTCATCGATGAAGAGCTTACCATCGCACCATTCATCGGCATCGAGTTTACCGTTGCCGCATTTGACTGTAGCCACGCAGGCGCTCGTATCGATCTCGCACTTGTCGTTACATTTCAGCATACCGGAGCTGTAAGATTCGCTGTAATCCACGCACGATTTAATACCGAACATGAATTGACCAGCATCGCATTCTTCGGTGTTGGAATCATATTTACCATCGCCGCAAGCCGAAACAGCTTTCTTGACGCAGGCACTTTCATTGACGGTGCAGTTATTGTTGCAACCGAGCTTACCGGATTCATAGACCGAGCTGTAATCTTTGCAGTCCGTGACATCCATAAAGAAGCTATTGTTATCGCATTCTTCAGCGTCTGTATTCACGATGCCATCACCGCAGTGGGCCGTCGGAGCAGCCACGCAGGACGACGTATCGATTTCGCACGTACGCGTGCAGCCCACAGTGCCGATCGAACCGGGCAGCCAGTTTGCACACTGATTATCGTTGTCGATAAACTTGTTGGTATCACAGAACTCGTCGTCATCGAGCACGCCGTTACCGCAACGGGTCTTGCAGTTCGATTCGTCGAATTCGCAATCGCTGTTACAGGTCATCGTGCCGGAGCTATAGATGGAGCTCCAGTCAGCGCAGTTGAACGAGAAGCCATCGGCCAACGCCGTTTTATCGCAGAATTCGGTTTCCTGATTGACTTTGCCGTCACCACAGACGGGCGGTTTACAATTCGTCGTATTGACGCTGCAATCGCTATTGCAGCTGAGCGTCCCGGTCGAACCAGGCACCCAAGCATCACAGGTATTGCCATCGGGATCGAACTTGTCGTTATCGCACCATTCTTCATCATCCAACTTGCCGTTGCCGCAGGTCTGAACCTGTTTGAGCACGCAACCGGATTCATCGATCTCGCACTTGCTCGTGCATTTGAGCGTGCCGCCCGAGTATTTGCTGTCAACCTTTTCGCAAGTATTCAAGTCGGGATCATACGCGTTGATATCGCATTCTTCGGCGCTGCCATTGACGATACCGTCGCCGCACTTGGCTTCAGCAGGCTTCGTACAACCTGACTCATCGAGAGTACAGTCGGCATTGCACTTCATCGTACCGCCCGTGTAGGCAGAGTTCCAATCCTTACAGGCCGTGGCGTTATCCAAGAATGCCGTCTTATCGCACAACTCGTCGTTGTTGACGATGCCGTCGCCGCACTTGGCAACGGGGGGCTTGCAACCGGTCGTAATGATCGTCGAGCAGTCCTCAGAACAGGCCAAATCGCCCGTGTAACCACTGCCCATGACTTTGGCACAGGTATTCTTACTGGTGGAGAATTTGTCACCCGTCGCGCTGTGATCACAAGCTTCGACAACGCCGCCGCTGTTATTCACTGCACCGTTACCACACCACGTTTTACAAGCCGAGAAGTCGTATTTACAATCGCTCGTGCAGCTGATCGTGCCTTTCTGGTACACGCTTGAATCATAAGCATTGCACGCGGTCTGCGTTGCCGAGAAGCGCATCACCTTGTTATCGCAGTCTTCGCCCGGATCCAGAACACCGTTACCGCAGGACGGTTCGTAGCCCTTACACTCAGACGTATCGAACTCACACGTGTCCGTGCATTTCAACTTACCCGTCGTGTATTCAGCAGAGTAGTCAGAGCAATTCGTGACATAGAACTTGTCGCCATCACAGACTTCATTGTCATCAAGGATATTGTTGCCACATTTTTTGGTTGGCGTGATCGGTTTTTCGACACAGGCACTGTAGTCGATCGTGCATGTGCTGTTATTGCACTTGACGCTACCGGACGCATATTTGGGATCCCAACCGGCGCACGTTTTTTTGTCGAGCAGGAATTTCGTACCATCGCATTCTTCGGTACCATTTACGATGCCGTCACCGCAATAAGGTTTGGTTTCGCACATCGACGTGTCGACGACGCAGTTTGAAAGGCATTGAACGTTCGTGCCCGATTTGTAGGTGGAGCTGTAAGCCGAACAATCGGCGCTGCCTTTACGGAAGCTCGTGATATCGCATTCTTCACTGTTCTGATTGACGATACCGTCACCACAGATCGTCGGAGCGGTACAATCATTGAGATTGAACGACATACAGTCATCAGCGCAGCTCAACGACCCCGTGGAACCGACACCGACCTGCGTCGCGCACGTCTTGTTATTGAGTTTATCGCCATCACAGACTTCGCCCTTCGTGGCGTTGAGGGAGCCGTTACCGCACCAGGAAATACATTCAGACGTATCGATCGTGCAGTTATCAGCGCATTTGAGCGTGCCGCCCGAAGTATAGAGCATCGAATTGTAACCCGAGCAGCTTGTGAACGAGCCATTGAACTTATTCTTGTCGCATTCTTCGCCCGGATCGATCGTACCGTTGCCGCAAAGGACTGGTGCCGAACAGTTCGTCGTGTCATAGCCGTCGCAGGTATTGTTACAACGGATCGCCCCCGTCGAACCGGAACCGAGCACGGATTCGCAGGTCGCGCCTTTAAGGATCGTGCCATCACAAACTTCGCCGGCATCGACACGGCTGTTACCGCACGTCACAGCGGCGGTGCAGTTCGTCGTGTCGTAACCCGTGCAAGAGAGATTACAAACGACGTTACCGGTCGAGCCAAAACCAACTTTAGACGCGCACGTTGCGCCGTTCACGTTGAACCCATCGCAAACTTCGCCGGCATCCAAAACGCCGTTGCCGCATTTCACCGCTTCGGAGCAATTCGACGTGTCGTAGCCCGAACAGGTGCTGTTACATTTCAGTTCGCCCTTCGACCCATAACCGACACGAGCCGCGCAGCTTGCGCCGTTCAACAAATTGCCATCGCAGACTTCGCCGTTATCAAGTTTACCGTTGCCACAAGTGACTTCAGGCGAGCACCCGGTGGTATCGAGCGAAGCACAGTTTTTGGCGCAACGGACAACGCCTTTCGAGCCATAACCGACCAACTGAGCGCAGGTCTGACCGGCGACGTTCGTGTTATCGCAGACTTCCCCAGCATCGATCGACCCGTTACCGCAGGCGACTGGCGCCGAACAGGATGACGTATCAAAGCTGTAGCATGAGCTGCCGCACTTCAGCGTGCCCTGCGAGCCCGAACCGACGATGTCAGCGCACGTTTTGCCATTCACATTGCCTGGTTCGCAAACTTCACCGTTATCGATCGTGCCGTTTCCGCACGTCGAAGGCGCCGAGCAACCGGAAAGATTATAATATTTGCAGTTATCGCCGCAGAGGAGCGTGCCTTTCGAGCCCGGACCAACGATGTCGGCGCACGTTTTGCCGTTCAGTGCAGCACCATCGCAGACTTCGGTCGCATCTTCAAGAATACCGTTACCGCACTTGGTCTGGGGGATCGTACAACCTTTCGTTTCAAAACCTGTGCACGAGTTATTGCAACGCAGAACGCCCGTGGCGCCTTCACCGAGGATGGACGCGCAGGTCTGGTCGTTCAAACGGTTGCTATCGCAGGCTTCGCCAGCTTCGATATAACCGTTGCCGCACGAAGACGGCGCCGTGCAGTTCGAAATGTCATAGCCCGTGCAGTTATTCAAACACGAAAGATTTCCGACGGAGCCTTCGCCGACCACGTCGGCACACGTCTGGCTGTTCAACTGTTTGCCATCACAAACTTCGCCAGGATCCACGCTGCCGTTACCGCAGGTCGTACGCGGCGAGCATTGTGTCGCCACGATCTTGCATGACACATCGCACTGAAGCGCGCCCTTGGAGCCTTCGCCCACAATTTTTTCGCACGTTGCGCCGTTCGCAAACGAAACACCGTCGCATTCTTCGCCTTCTTCGAGGCGGCCGTTGCCGCATTTCGACGCAGCGGAGCATTCCGAAATGTCGTAGCCGGAGCACTTGTCGTTGCAACGAATCGTGCCTTCAGATCCCACGCCAACGTAGCTGGCGCAGGTCACGTTATTCAGCTTGTCATGGTCACAGACTTCGCCTTCATCGAGCTTACCGTTGCCACACGTCGTCGGCGCCGAGCAACCGGTCGTATCAAACTCACCGCAGTTCACGGAACAACCCAGCGACCCCACAGAGCCTTCGCCGACAACCTCGGCGCACGTTTTGCCGTTCACATCACGACCGTCGCAAACTTCCTGACCATCCACCGCACCGTTGCCGCACGTCGTCGGTTTCGAGCAGTGAGACGAATCAAAGCCCTGGCAGCCTGCCAAACAGTAGAGATCGCCGACAGAACCCGGGCCAACGATCGTCGCACACGTCTGGTCATTCAACTTCTTGCCATCGCAAACCTCACCGGCTTCCACGACCTGGTTGCCGCAGATCGACTTAGACGTATCGATCTCTTTTTCGCAACCGTTCTGAGCGTTGTCGTCCGCATCTTCCCAGCCAACTTCGCACGTGATCGCGCATTCACCGTCACTGCAATAACCTGCTTTCACGTGTTTCGACGCATCCGCGCCCGCGCACTCGTGATTGCAGCTGCCACAGTGCTGACGATTCGACGCCGTGTCCACACACGTGCCCGAACCATCCGGCAACACACACATTTCCGTGTCGCCCTGGCAGTTGTCCGTACACGATCCCAAATAGCATGTCATGCCTTGGGCTACGTCACATTTGTGACCAATCGATCCGCAGTTGTTGTTGTCGCTGTCCGTGTTCGCGCAAACGCCGTTGCCGCAAACCCAGCCCTTCGTGCTGCACTCAACAGCCTCACCCGTGCTCGGATTCTGACACTGACAACGATGGTTGATACACACATTGCCGTTCGTGCAAACATTCCCGGCAAGACCACAGTTCTCATTGTCTTCCGCAACACAATGCGTCCCATTCCAAACTTCGTTCTCGGTACACGAGGACTCCGTCTCGGGATCGTCGGCGCAACCAGCCATGGCCAGCATCGACGCGACAGCCGCTAAGACCATCCATTGTTTCTTCTGCATAACCTTTGTCTTCCTTTGTCTAAGACAGTCAGGGGGGCGAAAAATTTCGCCCGATTTAGGAACGCAAAAGTCTAGCAGAAATGGCCCTCTATAACAATTATATAGGAATTTTTATTCCAAACGATTTTACAACTTACCCTAGCTTTTGGTGTCTGGAAAAATAACAAAATACATGACCGCCCCATACAACCAGACAAGCCAACCAACAAACGACGTTGATTTGTTGAAAAAAAATGTCACGTTTTGAAAACCGATGGCAATATATACTGGTTGGGGGCCCAAATGTAATGATCGTGTAGGTCTAACAACTACATCGTATTTTGGTGGGGGGAAGTCTCCCCCTACGCGGCTATTTCGCATATCATGCGAAATACGCCGCTACCCCTTCGCCTGGCGGGGCCCAGTCACGACGTGAGAACTCTTTCGTATTTCTGCATAGACGTGTGTTCCGCACGTCTATGCAGAAATACTATTCGACGCGCACGAATTTCGCGATGTAGAAGCCATCGCACCCGTCGATACTCGGCAGAAGTTTGAGACTCGACTGTTGACCACGTTCGCCCAACATGTCCAGATCCAACGAGGCTTCGGCGTAATTCGGGTGAGTTGCGAGAAACTGAACGCGCTGAATCTCACATTCCTGCGGCGTGATCGTACAAACCGCGTAAATGAGCATGCCGCCCACACGAAGGTGTTTAGACACGTTGTCAAGGATCTGAGCCTGAAGTTCAGCCAAGCTTTGAATGTCTTCCGACTTACGTTGAAGCTTGACTTCGGGGTGGCGACGCATCACGCCGAGACCGGAACACGGCGCATCGACCAGCACGCAGTCGAACGGAGCCAGCGGCACGCTGCCGGGCAGCGTCAGGTCACGCACCTTGACAATGATCTTTTGCTCTGGAAAGACACTGTGCTGTGCGGATTTAAGCCGTTCGAGCTTATTCGCATAGATATCGGTGCTCAACAGGTCGTAGCGACGCCCATCGTGCGTGCGTGAGATCAGGTCCAACAGGTGGAGCGTCTTACCCCCCTGACCGGCACAGGCGTCCCAGATATGAACTTCGTTCTGTCCCTTTCCCCAGGCATCGGCGGGACCGAGCGCCATAACGGCGAGTTGTGCGGCTTCGTCCTGAACACAGCAAAGCCCGGAAGCAATGGCGGTCTCAAGAGCCTGGTTACGAGCCTGAACGACGCATGAACATTTAGGAATGAGTCGACTTTCTTCGACGCAGAGCTCACGATTCGACAAAAACTCATCGAACGAGATCTTCGACTGGTTGACACGGATATTCATGGCAGGAGCCCGCATCATGCTTTCGGCGATCGACGTGGCTTCTTCACCAAAGGTCTCGAGCAACAGGCGAGCAAGGTCATCATTCAGACTGTAGCGAATAGCAAAGTCCAAAGTCTTGCTACCTGTCGAAGAAAATTCAAGTTTGCCATCCGTCTCGCGAATTTTTACGATTTTTCGTAAAAGTGCGTTGCAGTATCCACTTGCGCCCTGACTACGCAAACGTTTGACCACTTCAACGCTCGACGAAACAATGGAGTAGGACGGGACGCGGTCCAAAAACATCATCTGATATAGCGCGGTGCGCAGGGTCGTGTGCACGACTTCGTCAGCGCGACGTGGCATATCCGGCTCGTAGCGCGCCCAGACGGCGTCGATCAAACGCAGGTTTGAGAGCGTACCGTAGTAGATGCGCGTTGCCAGCACCTTGTCGAGATCGTTAAGTTCCGACTTACGCATCATGTTATCCCAAATGATGTTGGAATAACCGTGCTCATCGAGTCGCAGCAAGGCGCGCACGACGAGTTCGCGTGGGTCACGGATCACGTCATCGCGTCGCTCCATACGACTGTGATTTTCAACGCGTTCACCGTTCACGACCTGACGCGGACGGCGTCCTTCTTCGCGACGGACGCGGTTATCGCCGTCGCGACGCGGACGGTTATCGCCGTCGCGACGAGCGCGGTTATCGCCGTCACGACGCGCGCGGTTATCGCCGTCGCGGCGAGTACGCTCTGAGTCAAGTTGGATATCAGAAGCGCCGCCTTGGTGCATCATGCGGTTGATCTCGCGATTCAAACGCGCTTCGAAAGAACCTCCATCGCCCTGATTATCCTGGGAACGACGCGGTGAGCGATGCGGAGCGCCGTCGCCCTGATTCGGGCGACCGTGATTGCGACCGTCACCCGAATTCGGGCGGCCGCTGGAATGATGTGTATTGTCTCTGTTATAGCTATGACCAAACTTCTTTTGTTCGTCTGACATCAATCGTGTGCCTCAAATGATCATGGCCGGATACTTTTCCGGCAAAAAGGTTCGTACGGGTTCGCCAAAGCACAGGTCATGTCGCTTCGGACGCATAGTGCTCCATAGCCATCGCGGATCGGGCGGCTATTCGGGCGTCACAGACTCTCCCGAAGCGCCAACGGCGCTGCCTTCAGTCTGCGAAAGCGGCAAATGCGTATATGGATCATAAACTGCTCCTTCACGCAAATCGCCGACCACATTATAAACCAAAAAACAACTCAATATAAGCGCAAGACCTGCAAAAAAACTGTATCCTACGATCCGGATCCGATGCGCAACGCGCGAAACATCTTTGTTGTACGCCGCTGACGCTTCGTTTGAAGATTCTCTTGTCATCTTCTCACTTTCTCCTAAAATGCGCCTCCGTTTTGGAGAACGCCCAAAAATGACTCTCTCTATTACAATCTTACATAATATTTCAAGGGAATACCCCAAAAATGCCTTCCAAATTCAAGACATCTTTTGCAAAAATTAAGGATAATCAGCGCCAGTATTGCCTCACAGGCATGAAAACCGAACCTTGGTACAAAAGGCTCTTTTACAAGGACCTCACATTTCTGAAGATCATGTGGCGCGAGATGATGAGCAACCGACTTTTTATGCGTGCCTCATCCGTCACCTACACCACGACGCTCGCCCTGATTCCTATGCTTGTGGTCTGCGGTTCGTTCGTTTTGATGTTCAACCGAAAGATCAAGCAGGAAGACATCATCAATTCCATCGTCGACTTCATCGGACCACTTGCCAATCCCGACTCAGACCAGACGATCGTCACGTTTCTGTCGAACACGCTTTCACGCGCACTCGACTTCAGTATGGGCCCCATCGGTATTATTGCCCTACTCGTGACCTCAGTCATGCTCTTTATCACCATTCAGGATTCCGTCAACGACCTCTGGCACGTCAAAAAAAGCGCCAAGTTCTACATCAGAATACTGTGGTTCTACGCCATTGTGACGCTTGGACCGGTGCTCGTCTCGATCTCCATCTACCAGTCGACGCAACTCATCAATCAGGTCGCCGACGATCCCAGTGTATGGGCTTATCTTAGTACCGCGATCTACGGATTCATCGCCTGTTTTCTTCTTTTCAAATTTTTGCCCAACACCCACGTTCAATTCAAGCACGCCATTGTGCCGGCACTCGCGGTCTCACTCCTCTTCGAGGTCTTTAAGTTCGGTTACTCACTCTACATGACCTTTGCCTTCCAAAACAGTTACAGCGTTCTGTACGGCACGCTCGCCCTCGTGCCGCTCACCCTCCTCGGCATTTACATTCTGTGGATGATACTGTTTATGGGCGTACTGTCGTGCTACGTCACACAGAATTTCAGAGAACTGGTCGCGACGAACTTTTTTGATGAAAATACGCTCAATCAGGAAGACACATGGATCTTTATGGGACCATACGCGCCGATCGAAGTCGTGGGCGCCATCGTCCGGGAATTCCAACACGGAAACACGCCCGTCACAGCCCAAGACATCGCCATAGCCTGTCAATATCCGACGGCGGCCATTGAAGCCATTTTGACGCGGCTCATCAAAAACGGACTCGTCAACCTCATCGAAACCGATACAGAACGGTTGTTTGTGGTCGCAAAGCCGCTCGACATGATTGATCTGAACACGATCCTCGATGCGTTCGACGAATCGTCACCACGAACCAAACCCTACCAAAACCTCAACGAGATCGTCTCGAACGAGACCGCAGAACGCCACGAACGCCTTCTCAAAGTCACGGCACAGGCTCTGCGTGAACCCGTAAAATCGCCCGGTTCAGTCGATGTATCAAAAAAATCTTTGCTCATGTCGTCCATAAAGCTTGACGCCAAAAGCAAGTAAGCGCACACACACTATTTTGCTCGTCTCACGGCGGTTTGAGACGAGTCCACCGCAACACGCCGCCAATATCTTCGACTTATTAAGGAAAACGATATGAAATTAGGAATCGTCGGCCTCCCGAACGTAGGCAAAAGCACGCTGTTTAATGCAATCACGGGAACGGCCAACGCCGAAGCAGCCAACTACCCCTTCTGCACCATCGAACCCAATGTCGGCATTGTTGCCGTACCAGACGATCGCCTCGACAAACTTTGTGAGATCTGGTCACCCGATAAGCGCACACCGGCCGTCGTCGAATTCGTCGACATCGCCGGCCTCGTCAAAGGGGCCTCACAGGGCGCAGGGCTCGGCAACCAGTTCCTCGGAAACATCCGAAGCTGCGACGCCATCGTCCACGTCGTCCGATGCTTCGACGACGATTCCATCCTCCACGTCGTGGAAGATGCCACAAAACCCGTCGCGGTCGACCCCGATGGCGACATCGAGACCATCGACACCGAGCTTATCCTCGCCGACCTCGATGTCATTTCTAAACGCATCGACAAAATGACAAAACTCGCCAGAACCAACAAAGACGCAAAAGCAGAAGTCGTCTGGCTCGAAGCACTCGCAAAACATCTCGGCGACGGAAAAAGCGCGAGAACGTTCGCCTTCGATGACAAAGACGAAGACCAACAGAATGCGCTCAAAGAAATGGGACTACTCTCGGCAAAACCCATCGTTTATGCCTGCAACATGGATGACGAAGGCGTCGCTGACCCTACCAAAAACAACTATTATAAACTCGTCAAAGCCCGGGCTGACGCAGAAAACGCCCAGGTCATTCCCATCTGCGCAAAAACCGAGCAGGAACTCGCCGAACTCGACCCAGAAGAACGCGAAATGTTCATGTCAGACCTCGGACTCACAGAATCCGGACTCGATCGACTCATCAAAGCCAGTTACGAACTCCTTGGACTCATTTCCTTCCTCACTGACGGCAAAAAAGAATGCCGCGCATGGACCATTCGCCGCGGCACCAAGGCGCCGCAGGCTGGCGGTAAGATCCACTCAGACTTCGAACGCGGATTCATCCGCGCACAGGTCTGCAACTTCGACACACTCATGGAATGCGGCGGAAAAATGGCCGAAGTCAAAGCCCGTGGACTCTACCGCGTCGAAGGCAAGGAATACATCGTTCAGGACGGCGACATCATCGAATTCCTTTTCAACGTGTAATCAGCAAAAACACCCCGTTGCCGGCCCTGCCAGGCGAAGGGGTAGCGGCGTATTGGCGATGATGCGGTAGAGACGCCCGGTCAGGACGTCTCTACCGCATCATTCGCCAATAGCCGCGTAGGGGGAGACGGAAAATTGTCAATCCAAATGCATATTTGAGTAAACCATTTCCGGTGTCTTCCAACCAAGCACTTTTCGAGGTCTCCGGTTAATCTCTTCACAGACCTGTCTGATGTACCTGTCAGAGACCTTGGTAAAGTCAGTTCCT
>JAZUKH010000104.1:0-14283 GCA_045643185.1 Myxococcota bacterium
CGCATCGCAGTCGCAGCGACCCGCAGTTCGCTGGAAGCCTGCGAATAGCGTTGTGCCGCATCCGCTTGCTGATTTTGATCCATGGCCTGAGCGCCCTCGCCCTGCTGCATTTTTTGACTTTGTTCCTGCAAGATCTCAGCGAGTTTGTCTGCCGTAAATTCGTGCGTTTTTTGACGTTCAAGAATGGGTTCGATCGGCGTCGTAGGCGTAGCGAACTGGTCGAGTGCCACAGCGGCTTCGGTCGTCTGATCCATGGTCTTAGCCTGTTGACGCAACAGTTCGGCCACGTGTTCAACAACGCTAAAGAAGAGAATGCGCAATTCTTCGAGGCTTTTTTCGGCGATCTCGGCATCCCCCGTGAGTTCGCTCCACGCGGGTGAGTTCGCATCCTCGGTCGCCACAACCATTTCCGGAGCATCGACACTTTCAGTCGTGACGATCTGGTTCATGCGCTGAACCGCGTCTTCGGCGGTCTTACGAAGTTCTTCAGCCCGTTCAAAGAGTTGCTGCATCTGCTGTTTTTGCTCTTCGGTCATAGCCTGTTGCTGCGGCTGGTTGGGATCCTGCGTCGGCGCATTCATCGCCTCAGCGGCCTGTTTGGCCAACAGATCGGACATGCGACCAAGTCGATCGAGGTTTGTCGTGAGCGCTTCGCTGAGCAACGCCTTTTGTTGATCACGAGACAGCGTGGCTTGTTCCGCATCGGGATCAGCCGACGCAGCGGCTTGAGGCAACTGACCCGCGACAACGCGCGTCATTTCGGTCTGGGACGCGTAGGCGAGCTCGATCAGGTGCTTGAGATCAGCAAAGCGTTCTGCCGCCAACGACAAAAGTTTGAGCGCCTTCGCGCCCTGGTCACGAGCCCCAGCAGTGTCATCGTTTGACAACCTTGCATTGGCAGCTTCCATAGCTTCGACAGCCTGTTGAATGAGCGGTAACGCGTCAGCGATCTGTGCCGTTTGTTCTTCCAATTGCTTCTTTTGCTGCGGATCAGCCTGTTGCGCCTGAGCGAGTTGATTTTTAGCCCCTTCGACCATGGCTTCGAGCATCGCCGCGAGCATTTTGGTTCGGACGAGCACATCCGTCTGATTATCGGCGAGGAGAGGAAGGTTCAACCAGTTTGGCAAAGCGATCTCGGCTTCGGGATGCTGCGCCTTAAGGGCTTCAAGCGAGACCGGATCAGTCAGTAGCGCGCGCGTCGCAGCGAGGTGGACGAAATCAGACTCATCCTCCATCAGGTGCTGCAATTTAGCGAGTGGTTCCTCAAACTGCTCCAAAGCCTGTTTGAGCAGATTGTAGCTGCCGTTGGTGAGACGCCACGCGTCGCTCATAGCCTGGTCACGCAATTGACGACGTGCGTGCGCCATGGTCTGACGAGCCTGTTCAAGAATGGGCGTCGCCATTTCGAGCTGGAATGCGCGCATCGCCTGTTCCTGGGAACGCTGTTCTTCAGGTGTCGCCTTAATTTCGTTGAGTGCGTCGGCGGCATTTTCAGCCACGAGGTTCGCCTGAGTCAGGGTCGAACGCTGGATCCTAGCGATCGCATCAAACACCGACTTGAATTGAAGCACATCGGCGCCTTCACCAGCCTGCTGCATCTGCTCACTCAACGTTCTTGTCTGATGACGTATCTCACTCTCACTCGCCAAGACTTCTTCGATCTGCTTTTCGAGCGTAAAATACTTTTTCTGCATGATGTCGTTGATCGCAACGATGCGTTTGAGAACGATCTCAAGGTTCTGACGCGCTTCATCAATGCTTGGACGCTGACGAATGGCATCGCGGAACCAGGCCGAGCTGAGGTTGAGCGCCTCAACAGCGGCTTGCAGTGCCGGCATCTCAGCCGCGTTTGGATCCCCCTGAGCGTCGGCCTGCGCGGCGTAGGTCATCCCGAGGTTGTAAGCCGCGTTAAAGCGCAGTTCATTGTCAAACCCAGCGAGGTCACGCGCCTTCATAAAGCCCTCGACAGCCTCGTCAAACGACGACGCCTGGAGTTTTTGCAGTGCAAGGTTGTAGATCTCGCGTGGTTTAAGGTTGGGATCATCAAAAACAGACTTTTGTGCAGCCTCAGACGCCGCATTTTCGCCGGTCGGCGCGCCAACCTGGTCAGCAGCGCCAACGCTGGGCGCGGTTGCCTGAGCCGCCACGCTGTCGGCTGCATCCGCGACGGCTGGCGCCTGTGCGTCAGCAGCCGGGGCGGATTGAGCCCAACTGGTCATCGGCATCGCCGAGATCAGACAAGCCAAACTGATTTTGAAAAGCGTATTTTTCATAATTAAGCGCCTTTGACGGCCGAACGTTTCTTGCGTCCGCCGCACTCAAGAAGCATAAACCCTGCGAAAAAGAGGAGCGCGATGGCCACGACCCACTGGAACAGCTCAACGCGAATTTCACGCGTGTGTACGTCGTTGACATCTTCGACGAGCGGCAGGATCGAGCGTTTCAAAATGTTGTCGAGTTCCAAACCGCGGTTACCAGCCGGCACGTATGCCCCATCCGTCTCAAGCGCAATTTTGCGCAGCATATCGCCATCCAGTCGCGACACGACGGGCTGACCAGCCGCATCCAAAACGCGTTTTTTCTGACCTGTCGCTTTGTCAAGCACGTCGATCGTCGAACCAGTCTCTGAACCGAAACCGACCGTGACGATAACGACACCAGCCTGTTTCGCAGCCTTGGCTGCTTCCAACGGATACGTATCATGATCTTCACCATCGCTGATCAGCAACATGGCCTTGGGGCCTTCCTGTTTTTCGAGCAACTTGGTGGCTTTGCGAATAGCTTCTTCCATATTGGTGCCACCGAGCGTAACGCTGGAAGGCGACGCAGAATCCAGAACGAGTCTAAAGAATCCGTGATCAGCCGTCAGCGGCGACAGCACGGTCGGACGACCAGCAAACGCGATCAAACCCACGCGATGTGCCGAAAATGCCTGGAGCATGTCGCGCACTTCCGATTTCGCGCGGTCGAGACGCGACGGCACGACGTCCGTCGCCAGCATGCTCTTGGACACGTCGAGAACGACGTACACATTCGCCGTCGTTTTGGACGCCGGAATCGTCTCCTTCGTGACGATCTGGGGGCGCATCAACGCAACCACACACAAAACGCCCGCGACCGCAAGACACACCAGCTGTAAAATGCGGCGTGTACCACTCGCCTGAACCAACAGGCGCGACTGCATTTCGCGCGACATGAAGTGATCGAGCCGATTTCGTCGATACCACATCAACAAACCGCAGAACAGGACGACGGCCAGGACCGCAAAGATCCACAAAATGCGCTCAGGATTCGCAAATTGAATAAAATCCATGCCTTACCTCCTACCACGGCACGCGTCGATAATACGTGACGCGCAACGCAAGTCCGCATGCAGCCAGCAACATCGCCAAAACGACCCAGAAGGCATATTTTTCGTCATAGTGCTGATATCGTTCTTCACTGATCTTCGTTTTTTCGAGCGCATCGATCTTTTCATAGATCTGATGGAGGCTTTCATTATCGGTCGCTCTAAAATACTCACCGCCGGTCATATCCGCGATCTGAGTCAAAGTCTGTTCGTCGATCTCAACGGGCACCTGTCTCATGACCTGACGCCCAAAGAAATCATTGACGCGCATGGGCGCAAACCCGTTTGTTCCGATTCCAATGGTGTAGACCTTAATGCCAAGGTTGGCGACCATACGAGCCGCGTCAAGCGGCGCTTCATAGCCCGTGTTGTTAACACCATCTGTGAGCAGCACGATGACTTTGGACTTGGCCGGAGCTTCACGCAGACGTTCGCCGGCCAAACCGAGCGCATCACCGATCGCAGTGCCGCTTTCGTCACGATCTGCGATCTGCAGTTCGTCGACGAGCTGCATCAACGTGATGTGGTCCAGCGTGAGCGGACAGTCAGAGTCAGGAAATGAAGCAAAGCTGACAAGCCCGATCGAGTCGTCATAACGACCTTTGAGTGAGGACCCGTTACCGCGCACAAACTCGCTCAACACATCTTTGAGCGCTTCCAATCGGTTCAGTTCTTTGTCGTCTTTCGACATGTCGAGCGCTTCCATAGATCCCGACTTATCGACGACGAGCATCATCGCAATCCCTTCGCGATGTTCGCGCACTTCGCCACCGGGAATACGAGGCCCAGCCAACGCCACGCAAAGCGCAATAAAGCCTGCGGCAAACAGCAATGCCGGCACAAACGCGGTTCTGGCGCGAAAACTTTTGGTCTTTGCCGGCCACACTTCGAAGCCAGAAAACTTCATACGGCCACTGGGGCGACGCATGAGAATAAACAGCGGAATGGCGAGCAATGCCAGCAAAAGTAAAAGTGGTTCGTGATATTCGATCATGACGTTATGCCTTACCCACCTTGTCATCCGGCTGATTCACGTCGACCGGCTTCGTATTGATGACAAACTGACGCGTTTCGTCAAGCATAGTCTGAGATTCGTCTTTCGAGGGGACGAATTCGGTGAATTTAACGCGGTCTGCGCGCTCCAATAATCCGCGGATCATGACTTTTTGATTGGCATCGAGCGCGTCACTCTCCTTGGCGAGTTCAAAGAATTCCTCCGTCGTCAAACGCGGTGCGTGCAACGAAAATCGACCTTCAACATAGTTGCGGAGAACACCAGACACCTGAACATACCAAGCATCCACTTTGTCTGGATCCGAAGGAATACCGTCATTTTGAAGACGGTCGAGGGCATTGAGCGCTACGATGTGCGGCGGCAAAGCCGCTTTTTCGGCGGGACGTCTCGTCAAGGCGATCACGCCACCAGCAATGGCGATCAACCCCAAAAGGATCCACACCCAGTAATGGTGATTGGACGCTTCAGGCAACACGAGTTCTTCGAGCGGACCACGCGCAGGATTCAGCGTATCCAACGCTTTTCCGTCAGGCAAAACCGATTCGACTTCAAACGTGACCTCTTCGGTCAGCAATTCCTGAACCTTGCCGCGCATTTCGGCATCAGCCGACTCGCGATTGTCGGTAAACTCGATCAAAAATGACGGCAATCGCAATTTGCCGCTCATCGGCAGGTCAAGGGTATAAGTTTGAGATTTGTGAATACGTCCAGTAGCGGCATCGATCTGCTCGAACGGTTTGAAATCCGCAATGCTGAAACGACCGAGCTGATCGCCAAATTCAGGCATATCGACATCCACGCCCGAATCAGCATCGACTTTGATCTCGAGCGTCACAGAGTCGCCCAAAACAGGTTTTTCGGGCGTCAGCGTCACCGTCGCATGCACCGGACCGATCGTGGTCTCGCGCACGAGCGATGACTTCGCCGTTTGCTCGACCGCCGTTTCACTAGGTTCGACAGATTCCGACGCGCAGGCACTACAAGTCAAACAGGCAGCCACAGCAATGGCTGCAAAAATACGTTGAGTTATCATCTACCAGCCCCTAGCGTAAACGCTTCTGTCGCTGCTTAAAGAAGGCAAGCAACGGGTCGATCAAAGAACCACAAGCGTCGACCTCGATGAGGTCACATCCAGACGCCATGAAGGACGACTTGATCTTTTCGACGCGTTCACGCGCCTGTTTTGCCGCGGCTTCTCGAAACGACTTGCTGCCTGTATCGATTTCCCGCACTTCACCAGTTTCCGCATCCTCGATCGTGAGCAGCCCGACATCCATGACGTTGAATTCGCGCTGGTCGTTGACGAGCACGCTGATCAGATCATGTTTGCGCTGGACCGAACGTACGGCGTCCAAATAACCTTCGTCAAGAAAGTCCGAGATGAGGAAAATGACGGCACGTCGATGCAAGACCTGGTGACAAAATTCAAGCGCGTGTTCAATGCTGGTCTGACGCGACTGACCTCGCGTCGACTGCTGCAAACGCTTGAATTTTTTGAACAGTGCTGCGCCAAGTTTCTTGTACCACGGCAACTCGCCTGCCACCTCGTCGGTACTCTCACCGCGACCACGCGCAAGCACTTCGCGAACGATGCGCAGTGCATGTTTTTGGCCTTTTCTGGGCGGAATGAACGCATCGACGCCGTCTTGGAACAGCAGCAAGCCGATGTTATCGTCGTTTTCAATGGCAGAGAAGGCCAGCAGCGCACTCAACTCAGTGGCTGCCTCGCGTTTCGAGCGTTCGCCACTCCCAAACTCAAGGCTCGGACTCACGTCGACGAGCAAAAGCACGGTCAGTTCGCGCTCTTCGACGAAACGCTTGATGTAAGGCACGCCCATGCGTGCTGAAACGTTCCAGTCGATCGCACGAATATCGTCACCAGGCACATACGGACGAACTTCGTCAAATTCCATCCCAACGCCTTTAAAAACGGAGAGATACGCGCCCGCAAGAACGTCCGAGACCTGACGCCCCGTCCGGATCTGGATCTGCTTGACCTGTTTGATAATTTCAGGACTTAACATGATTCGCTTTTATGGGTGATGTCAAAAATGCGTAAATACGTTCAAATTACGGAACGGGCACGGTATCGAGGATCGTGTGAATGACGTCATCGGCCGTTTTGCCCTGAGCTTCAGCCTCGTAGGTCAGCGCGATGCGGTGACGCAAAACATCCGGCGCGATCGTTTTGATGTCGTGCGGACTCAAATACGTGCGACCATTCAGGAGCGCGTGCGCCTTCGCAGCCTTGACCAAATTGATGGAACCACGCGTGGATGAGCCCATTTCAATGAGGTTCGCAAGTGCCGGCATGCCGTATTCCGCAGGATTACGCGTCGCATTCACAAGATCAACGACGTACGCGCGGATCTTGTCATCAATAAAAACGCTGTCCGCCGCTTTTTTGGCCTCTAAAACCGTCTCGATGTCCATGACTTTTTTGGCTTTCGGTTCCCCGCCGCCACTCGCCATGCGTTCCACGACCTTCATTTCGTCTTCTTTCGAAAGATAACCAACGAGAACTTTCATCATAAAACGGTCGAGCTGGGCTTCAGGCAACGGATACGTCCCTTCCTGTTCAACCGGGTTCTGCGTCGCCATGACAAGGAACGGCGCTTCAAGTTTGAAACTCTCATTCCCAATCGTGACCTGCTTTTCCTGCATCGCTTCGAGCAATGCTGACTGAACCTTGGCCGGCGCACGGTTGATCTCATCCGCGAGGATCAGATTGCCAAAAACAGGGCCTTTTTTGATCGAAAACGACGCTTCTTTGGGATTGAAGATCTCGGTACCGATAACATCGGCCGGCAGCATGTCAGGCGTGAACTGAATACGTGAAAAATTCGCCGACAAACAATCAGAAAGCGTGCTGATAAGCAAGGTCTTGGCCAGGCCCGGAACGCCCTCGACGAGAACATGCCCGCCCGTGATCAAGCCGATCAGGAGTCGATGCACCAGGGCATCCTGACCGACAACGACTTTTGCGATCTCCGCTTTGACGTCGCCAAACAGCTGCTGATAACGTCGATTGTCTTCTTCGTAATTCGCCATTTTTTAATCTCCAAAAATTCCTATCAAAATACAGACTGTGAAAGGTTTTCAGGCTTGTTTCAGCCCATTCGACCGATGCTTGAATGCGGATTTTTCATACCGCATGTGCATTCGGCTGCCATAAACCACAGAATGCTCAAAAAACATTCCCACTTTTTTTTCACGCGCTATCTCGCTTCGCTCGATACGCGCGTGGCTTCGGGCTATCTCGCTACGCTCGATACGCCCTTCGCGGCCGTTCGCTATGCCTTTGGCATACGCAACGGCCCAATTTTCGGGCGCAATAAATTATGCACCGCACTTCAAAAGTCAACAGGCACAAAAAAAGCCGCGCATTCGCCTTCGCGAATCGCGGCTTATGGGGTCAAACACCCGACCCCATCCACCAAAACAAACTTTACTTGACCACGAGGCTGTTGATCGCCGCATTACAAAGCGGCTGGATCTCCGCTTCGCGAGAAGCTTCATACGTACACGTCATCACGAGCGATTCCGCTTTGAGCGGCAAAAAGATCTGACGCATTTTTACAGTATAGTTGAGGATCGTGTACTTACCCTGAACTTCAAGGGCATCGCGTTCACCAAGCTTGATCACTTCCATCGACGAGCTTTCAAAGCCTTCAAACATCGATTCGTACTGCTGTTTAAGAACACCGGTCAATTCCTTGACCAGTTCCTCCGTCAACGGAATCGGCTCGTTGACCATGACGATGTTCAGGCTGTCTTTGAAGCCCTGGGTCGGCTTGTCGAGACCTTCAATATTCATAAAAAGAACGTCCGTATTACGCTGATTGTAATGCTCACGAACGTTGTCAGGAAGCTTCGACAGTTCCTTGTCACCAAGATTACCGGAAACCAGGATCCATTTGGCCGGAGGAACAATGGTAAAAGCTCCACCATCATACGTGTCGGTTTCATTATTCGCCGAATCCTGGGCATACGCACCAAACGGCATGACAAGCGCCAACATCATAAACGCCATAAGCGTCATAAGGGCTTTTTTCATGGTCTAAACTCCCATACTGATTCAAAAATCGTACGTATCCTATCTATGACACGCCACAATAAATCTAGTTTACGCTACACACGCGCTCAGTGTCAACTTCCTTTGAACGACTCTTATTCCAAATCTGTGACGATTCAGCCGGGAACTTTCATTTGAACTAAAACTCAATCACAAACTCATTTACAAATACGCTATTTGCATATTCACAAGTACGCATTTTACATATTACTAGTTTTGTTCCCAACTCAAAAAAATATTTTTGACGAGAAAAACCATACAGGATAACGCATTGGTCGATTTTGTGTTTTTTGGCACGAACTTTGTGTTAGTCCGCCGCGTTCGACACGCTAACAAAATCACGCGTGCCGACAATCAACTTATTAGAACATCCACCAAATGAGGAGAACATACCATGCAGAACGATCAGAATTCCTTCGAAAACAAAGTCATGCCCTACCGTCAGATCCTGATGAACCACGCGCTCAGACTGACTGGTAATCAACGCGATGCCGAAGATCTGACGCAGGATACGCTCATTCGTGCCTTCCGCTTCTTCGACAAGTTCGAAGAAGGCACAAACTGCAAAGCATGGCTCCTTCGAATCATGACGAACGAATACATCAATCAGTATCGCCATACCCAGCACGAACGCGCTTGCGTCGACCACGACGAATCCGTCTCTGAAAACATCGCGGATATGCGCGACGTCACTTACGATGACGACCTTTACGTCGAAGAAAGCGCTGATTTCAGTGACGAAGTCTCACACGCCATCAAACTCGTCCCCGATGATTTTAGAGCCATCGTTGTCATGGCCGATATCCAGGACCAGTCCTACCGCGAAATCTCCGAAAAACTTGAGATCCCCATCGGCACCGTCATGAGCCGACTGTTCCGCGGTCGTGAAATCCTGCGCAAAAAGTTGCACGACTATGCCCGCTCGCTCGGCGTCATTCATTCCTAAACTCTACGCGGCACGACGTCCAACAAGACGCGCGCCGTTCGTCGTTTTTACGAACTTTCAGTACCAAGTCACTATATATAATGTTGGCCTCGCCAGCCAAACGCAGGATAACATCATGAAAACTAGTCTTAAAAGCCTTCAAGAACGCTATCAACGAGAAGTCGTGCCTCAAACAAGCATGCTCTACGCACTCGCCCTCACTTACACGCACGACCCAAGCGACGCTGACGACCTCGTTCAAGACACTCTCGTCAAAGCCTATCGACATTTCGACCAGTTTGATGAAGGCACAAACATGAATGCATGGCTCTGCCGCATCCTCACAAACACCTTCATTAACGGTTATCGACGAAAACAGCGTGAACACGCCTATATCGAATCAGAACTCGCCGAAAACACACCGTGCAATCAAAATGGCGCTGAACCGACCGAAAATGTCGAACCAAGCCTCTCAAGCATCAAAAAGTCATGCTTCTATCACCTCTCCGACGAAGTTCTCAAAGCACTCAAAAGTATTTCTGATGACTTCAAAGCCATTCTCGTCATGGCCGATCTCCTCGACTTCTCGTACAAAGAGATCGCTGACAAACTCAACATCCCCATCGGCACTGTCATGAGCCGACTTTGCCGAGGTCGTAAACTAATGCGCTCAATGCTCACGGATTACGCCGCTACGTGCGGCTATGTCGCAAAATAAAAACTTAATTTCTCAATACGTATTTATTTTTACAGCAAAGAAAAATGTGTATAATGCGGACCTAGCAAATCTGTTAAGATTGCTAACTTCGTGAGATCCGAAGCACATTTCTTCATTACTCCCTCCAAACGCGTTTTGGTTTAACGACCAAAACGCGTTTTTTTTGAGTTAGCCGTCATCGACGCCGGCGCCGCCGCCACGCACACACAAATGATCAAGACGACGCGAGATATCCGTCAATTTGTCGCCATGAATTCCAGCTTTGAGTGACCACTCGCTTGCGTTGGTCGAACAAAGTTTTGGCCAGTCCTCATCAGCGACGTTCGGCACCACAAGCGAAGCGCATCCACGAATGTCTAGCACACGCAACGAACGCGGCAGATCGGACGCGTTCAAACTGGTGTAATTCGGGCAACCACTGATCTCAAGCAACTCAAGCTGTTCACATGACGAAACTTCGTCGCTCAACGCGTCGAAGCAGTCGCAACCGCACACACGCAATGCCCGCAATGCACTCAGCTCGGACACACCACTCAGATCACACAGATCCGCGCACTCACGAAACACGAGTTCCTGCAACTGGTCAAACCGGTTCAAACCAGACGGCAATGCACGAAACTGATGCGCCCCCACAAACTCAAGCGAAACGAGTTCATTCAGTGAAAACAACGCAACTGGCAAACGCTCGTCCTCATAACCGTGAATGCGCAGTGCATCCACCTCGTCGGCGTTTAAAAACTGAATGAATTGACCCAGAACTTTACGATCGTTCGCCAGCTCGACTTGGCACCAGGCTTCACGCGAACGGTGATGGAGCTCAACCTTCATGCATACACCTCCATGGGGCTGAAAAAGTAAAAAGCGGGCCCAAAACCTAAGTTTTGAGCCCGAAATTAAGAAATGGCGTTACTTTTTGGCCTTGAGATCGGCGATTTCCTTATTCATATCGGCCAGAATGGCGTCGATGCCTTTTTCGTCGAGCTGTTTCGCATATTTTTTGCGATAGGTCGTGGCAAGACTGGCACCATCAAGAAGGATATCGTACATTTTCCAGGAAACGATGCCAGGATGCAGCACGAATTCCGTTTCAGTCTCGATGTCTTTTTGCTGCGTAAAGCAAGAGACCGTCGCACTCGTCTTGGTCTTCACGACGCGATCCCAATCGACTTTCTTGTCTGCATTGAAATTCTTGTCGGCGATCTTCTTCGTATAAATAAGTTCGATCATTTCGCGGAACGTGGCTTTGAACTCAGCCTGTTTTGAGGTTGCGAGTGTACTCCAACGATCTCCCAGGGAACGTTGAGCCAGATCGTCATAGTCGGCAAGATCATCAACAAATGCCTTGATCTTGGCATCACGATCAGCGGACGGCGCCATTTTGTTCAAAGCAAGTGCTTCAGCGTGCTTAGACTTCATAAAAGCCATGGGCTCGGGCAACGAATTGATGTCGGCCACCTGAGCTGCGGCAGGCGCAGCAACTGCTGCAGAATCCTGAGCAAAAGCAGACGTCGAAAACGACATGGCAACCAAAAGACTGATAATGATATGAGATGATTTCATGATGAACTCCTTTATGCTAGCCCATTGTGGGACAATAATTTTTAATACCTTTTCCCACTGGGGCGAGCTAAAAGCAATTTTTGTGCCACCTATGGCACCGCAGCCGTCAAATCAGTCACGTTATCAGCCCCGACGGCGGTCTGCAACTGAACGAGCCCCACTCGAAAATCATGTAACGCGTATAAATACATCGAGCGTTGTTCAATAAACGTCGTCAAAGAACTCACGAGCTTATCGACATTGCCTTCACCAGCTTCGTAATTCATGAGCTGCTGTGTCAAAAAACGCTTGGCTGCTCTGCGGGAATTTTTTGTGATCTCGATGTTGTGATGCTTTGAGGCCGTCTCGTAATAGAGCTTGTTGACTTCGAGTTCGATGCCAGAAATAGCCAATTCACGCTGAGCAGCCATCCTGTCGGCCTTGGCATTGGCTTGTCGAACTTTGAACACCTGACCGACTGGGTCGAGATTCCATTTAAGCATGAACCCGATCCCAAAGCCGCGACCGTTGTAAGGATTGCTGATATAGAAATCATCGTTGTGATTAAACGTCGGCACCGCGTTACTATATTTATAATAGAGTTCGCCAGCCAAAACGAGGTCAGGCCACCAGTTCAACCACTGAATATGTGCCTGCAGGCGCGCAGCCTCTTCGCCATACTCAAGCAATTTAAGATCGCCGCGATGACTATGTGCCATTTCGAGCACAGCATCATAGTCTTTAAGACCAACATCGTCGCTCTCGAAGTCCATTTCCTCGACCTCGATGGGCAATTCTAGACGCGTATGCACGCTCAACGCCTTTTCTGCATAGTTACGCGACGCCGTGATCTGATCTTTAAGTCGATAGAGGTTCGCAACCGCGATGTCGATACGATACTGATCGGTCGGATCGACCTTGTCACTGCCCTCTTCCATCATTTTGTCGAACTCGCGCTGAATGCGTGCGACGTAGTCTTCCGCCTCTTTAATGACATCCAGGCCCGCCGTCGCGAGCTGCAGACCATAATAGGCACGGGCTACGTCATATTTGACGTTCAACACTTCGTTTTGCTCGCGAAGTTGCTCGACTTCATAACCGAGTTTGGCAAGCTGATGCGTATGATAGACTTTGGTCGAGGTAAAGAGCGGCAGCCAGAATTCCAAACTATTCTTGGTCCAAAAGCCCCACGAATCCAAAAAATGGTCCCACACGTCCTCGAAGTCGTCTGAAATATCCTTGGTGGCCGGCGTCGGACCAAATTTGGAACTTAAACTGAATTTCGGCGCCCAGTAATACTTGGCCTCACTGACCTGAGCTTCCGCAGCTTCCGCTGCCAGACGCTGTGCACGGATCTGAGGGCTGTTCGCAACAGCCAGTTCATAAGCCTGTTCCAAACTCAACGGCGCAGCCCAGGCATATTGTGCGCTCACAAGAGAAAACAAGGCAAAGATGCCAACACAGAATTCTACAAAAAAGCGTTTCACAATCTTCTAACCTTCAATCGACGCCGTTCTCGGGAACATCGAAACTTTTTCAATATTGGCACGGTGCAGACGATGCATGATACCTACGACAAAACCAAAACGCGTCTCTTTGTCGGCATCCACGACAACGCCATTTTCACGCGCTTCAGGCTCACCACGAACTGCGCTTTCGACCTGATCAAAACACGCTTCCCAGCCTTTTTTGTCGTCAACGCTTCCGGAACAGTCCGCCACGGGCTTTTCATCAAACTTCACGACAAGTTCGCGCGTAATTTGGAGCATCACGGTGCGTCCATCCTGCGGCGCAGCCGTTGCCGAATTATCCAATGAAGGCAGATTCAGTGCCACCAGGCGCTGCTGACGATCACGATCCTGGTCGATCTCTTTTTTGGAACGTTCTTTTTCCATGACCGGCGCAGCCACCATAAAAATTATCAGCAAAACGAGCATGACATCGACCAACGGCGTCACATTGATGTCCCCCATGACACCGCCTTTCTGTGCAGTCATTGCCATATCAATTTCTCCAGATCATAAACATGTAAAAAATGCCGCAATGCATAAAAACGCGACCAAAAAATATGTTTATAATCGTTTTCACCCCGTTTTGGCAAAGAGAACATGCCATAACGCCTCAAACATGTTACTCAACAGGGGCCTTGCATTATTTGGTGATAAATAAAGACGTGCGGTCCGTACGTCTCCACAGGCTGCCCGCACGTCTCTACATACGACCGCGACTAATCCCCCGAGAATTTGTCTTTGATCTTCTCGAAAACACTTTTTTCGGGTTTGAATTCGACCCCCTGAGACTTGGCAAACTTCTCGAGAAGTTCACGTTCTTCACCATTGATACGTTTGGGAATATCGACCGTGACGACGACAATGAGGTCGCCCACTTCACCGGTTTTGGACATCAAAACGGGCACGCCCTTTCCCTTGACGGTAATGAGATCCCCAGACTGAATACCGGCATCGATCGTCACTTTTTCAGTACCGTTGAGCGTCTCAACTTCGACTTCACAGCCAAGAATAGCCTGAGCCACGTGAATATGCTTTTCCACGATGAGGTTGAAGCCGTCACGCTGAATCGTCTTGTGAGGTTTGACCGAGATATAGACGTAAAGATCGCCGGCCGGAGCGCCCTGTGTTCCGGCTTCGCCTTCGCCACGGCG
>JAZUKH010000105.1:0-27575 GCA_045643185.1 Myxococcota bacterium
CTCAGCGCGGTCTGCACGGCTCAGCGCGGTCTGCACGGCTCAGCGCGGTCTGCACGGCTCAGCGCGGTCTGCACGGCTCAGCGCGGTCTGCACGGCTCAGCGCGGTCTGCACGGTCTACACGTTACAACTCAGCAGAGGAAGCATCGTATGGTCAGAAATGCAAAATCTCAGCCGTAGCGAAGCCGAAGGCAAGCAGGCTGAGATTGAGCGAGCGGACGCGATTTGTTCGAAGCCGAAGGCAAGTTCGCGGCCGCCGACTCCAAAATTTAATTTACGATGATCTACCTTAACTGTTCCTGTATTTGATACGGCCGTGTGGCATGTTTGAGCGAAGCGAGTTCCACACGGCCGACAAAAAAAGCGCCGGGGGATGCAAGGGAGCCGGGCGCCAGCGGCCCCCTGCGCGCCGCAGGCCTAGGCCTGCTTAAAATACAAAATGCTCAAAGATCAACGCAAAATCTAAAACAAATTATGATCCCCACCTGAGTTGTAACATTTGTATTATCATATAATTTATCATATAATTCATTTAATATTGCCAAAATATCAGATATAGACTTACTTTCATCCTCAATTTTTGATTTAATTTCAGCAGTCGTCATTCTGGCATTATTATTAAAATGTAACGTACGATATGATGTTGCGTTATTCTTCAGCCGAGGCCTTTCATTGCCTGATCATAAAGACGTGCTCACTCGCCTCCGAGCCGCACAAAGCCAAGGTTGATACATGCCTACCCCAAATGCCTCACAATTATCTACCTATTACCCCATAGCGACTAACAAACTACCATACAAACTACCAAACGACCTCACCAGCGACGTCCCCCCGACGCACCGCAGGCCCTGACTTGCACAATACGCTAGATCAGCCTCCAAAACATGACACGCTTGGCAGACAACTACCCTAAAACAACATTGTTCTGTCACACCTAACGCCACAAAAGGTTCAAAAACACGTCCCCAGTTTAGGGATCATTCTTCGTTTTTTAGCGGCGCACAAAACTCGTCAAAGCAACGCTATTATTAGAAAATCCACTCGTTTATCAAATTTTCACTCAAAATAGCCAACGGCTGTTTCGTTCTTAAATTTTCACTTGGCACGTCTTCTGCAAAACACCACTGACGTCTGAAACAACGCGTTCAGATACTTCACGATTTAACGACTCGTCTTACGAGACACCAATACAGGAGTACTACCATGAGAAACTTTTTTATGATCGCCCTTACCGCTCTTGCTCTTTGTTCACTAAGCGCTTGCTATACATGCGATGATTACTCATGCGACTGTGGGCGAGGTGGAGGTGACTGTGACTGGGATTGGGATTGGGAGTACAATCCTGGACTCAGCAATGGTATTTCTTGTTCATGGGATGACAATTGCGTCAGTGGCCATTGTGCCTACGTCGGCGCCGTAGACGATAATATTTGTGTCGACTCCGAATGTTATTATCATGGCAAATGTGATCAATACAAACCGCGTGAAAACGGCGCAGCCTGCAACTGGGATAATGAATGTCTGAGCAAATACTGCGTATTCCTCGACGTCCAGGGCTACACTTGCGTTGACTACAGTTGCTACCTCTACGGCAATTGCGACCAGTTCATCAACAAATCGGATGACAAAGCCGACAACAATAACGACGACATCGGTTCGAGCTGCACGCGTTGCGACAAAGATGATCAGATCTTCTCCTGCTCACGCGACGTCGAATGTGGCGACAACAAGCTTTGCAACGAAGGCAAATGCGTTGACGTCGAATGCCGCGAAAACGCCGATTGTAAGAACGCAGGCGATATGTGCGCAGAAGGTCGTTGCATCCCGTGCCAGACCGATGTTTGTGACACCAGTCGCGAGATCGAATGCGTCTTCAGTTCACAGTGCGAAAGCGGTCTTTGCGTTGACGGAGCCTGCCTCGCTGCTGGCAAATGCGTCATCGACAGCAACTGCGCTGACGGTCAGATCTGCCTCGACGGCGAATGCCTCGCCCGCCCTGAATGCCTCAGCGACGCTGAATGCGGCGACGGACGTATCTGCAACGCTTCACACGAATGTGAAGACGATGTCGAATGCCGTGCTGACGCCGATTGTGGCAACGGAATGCTCTGCCTCAACAATATGTGCGCTCAGTGCCGTCTTAGCTGCGAATGCCCCAACGAAGGCGACATCTGCATGAACGGCGCCTGCGTCGCCAGTGGCAAATAAGTCACACAATAGCTTTTCCTGCGATATCCCTTAAAAGCCCATGTCCTTCGACGACATGGGCTTTTTTTTTGCCATGACCGATCTGTCAAAAACACCTCAACGTGTCTGACAAATTCGTCATAGTTAATTCCCAAATTCTGTTTATATTATTCTGCACTTTTATACCTACATGTAACCCCAATTTTGCATACACCACGTGGATTTACTTGATTTTTGACCCTCTTTGACTGATAAACGGCGCACTTGTTTTTGGGGCGTATGATAATTGCGCCATGTTTTACTTACCATCAGAAAAGGGAAAAAGAATGGACCACAAAATTTTTATGTCTGAAGGCCAGTTTGCGTGTCAGGCTGACCGCTGCGAATTTTGCGAAGACAAACCGTGTATGAAAGCATGTCCGGTCAACTGCTCACCGGCCGACTTTATCATGGCCGCCAAACAGGGCGAAAAGAGCGACTTTGCGCGCGCAGCCGCTGAGATCATGACGGCTAACCCGATGGGCGGTGTTTGCGGTCTTATCTGCCCGAATGCCTACTGCCAGAAAGCCTGTAGCCACAACGCCCTTGATGGTTGCGCTGTTGAAATTCCCAAAATGCAGGCCTATGTCATTGCCAAAGCCAAAGAACTCGGTGTCATGCCGAAGATCGCCCGTGCAGCCGCCAAAGGCAAATCCGTGGGCATCATCGGTGGTGGTCCTTCCGGTATCGCTGCCGCAGCCGTTCTTTCGCAGCGCGGCTACGACGTCACGATCTATGACCGCAACGACAAACTCGGTGGGGCGCTCAACCTCATTCCCGATGATCGTCTGCCCAAAGACGTCCTTGCTTCTGATATCGCTTGGGTGCTTGGCGCCACGGGCGTCAACGTCAAGACCGGCGTCAATGCCGACGCTGACGACCTCGCCAAAAAACACGACGCCGTTCTCGTCACCGTCGGACGCTACAACCCCTACAAACTCAACATTCCGGGCGAAGACAAAGCCATGTATGGTAACGCTTTCCTCGCAAGCCAGCCCCAAATTAAGGGCCGCACGGTCGTCATCGGTGGTGGTGCCATCGCCGTCGACTGCGCGCTCGAAGCACTCAAACTCGGTGCCTGCTGCGTCGAAATGATCGCAAACGAAAAATGGTCTGAACTTCCCCTCACGCCCAACGAAAAACACCACATCGAAGCCGCTGGCATCGAAGTCACCGGTCGTACACGCGTCACCGAGATCATCGTTAAAGACGGCGCCGTCGCTGGTATCAAAACGCGTCGCGTTCGCCTCAACGCCGAAAAATTCTCCATCCGTGACTGCTCAGACATCGAAGGGTCCGATTGCACGATGAACAACGTCAAAAACGTCATCATCGCCATTGGTAACGGCTCCGAAGTCGCCATCGAAGACAAAAAAGGCGTCTTCTATGCGGGTGACTGCTGGGCCGGTCCTTCCACCGCCGTCGAAGCTGTCGCCACAGGTAAAAACGTCGCAGCCGCCATCGATGACTACCTCTCCGGTAAAGACCAGAAAATGCCCGAACGCGTCCGTCCCACCAAGAGCACCGTCAAACTCGATGGCTACAACGCAACGCCCGTCTCCCTCGAAACCGATTTCTTCGGCCGTAAACTGCCCAACCCCTTCCTTCTCTCCGCTGCGCCTCCTTCCGATGGCCTCAACCAGATGCGTCGTGCCCTCAAAGCCGGATGGGCTGGTGGTTTCATGAAGACCGCTTTCGACAGCGTCCCCATTCATATCCCCGCTGGTTACATGTTCCAGCTCGACAAAGAAACCTTCGCAAACTGCGATAACGTCTCAGAACACCCAATCAATCGTCTCTGCGCCGAAGTCAAAATCCTCCGCGAAGAATTCCCTGATCGCCTCATCGCCGTCTCTACGGGTGGCCCCGTCACCGGCAACGACGAACACGATCGCGCCGGCTGGCAGCACAACACCAAAAAACTCGAAGACGCGGGCTGCATGGCCATCGAATACTCCCTCTCTTGCCCGCAGGGCGGCGACGGCACCGAAGGCGATATCGTCTCACAGAACGCCGCGCTGACGGCTAAGATCATCGGCTGGGTCATGGAAGTTTCCAACCCCGAGATCCCCAAACTCTTCAAACTCACGGCAGCTGTCACCAGCGTCGCAGCGATCCTCAAGGCCATCAAAGCCGTTCTCGACAAATATCCCAACAAAAAAGCCGGCGTCACGCTCGCAAACACCTTCCCCTCGTTCACCTTCCGCAAACACATCGACGGCAAAGAACACGAATGGGAACAGGGCGTCGTCATCGGTATGTCGGGACATGGCGTCACCGCGATCTCCAACAGCTCACTCTGGAACGTCCGCAACTCCGGCGTCGCGGTCTCCGGTAACGGCGGCCCCATGAACTACAAAGATGCCGCTAACTTCCTCGCACTCGGCGCCATCAACGTTCAGTTCTGCACCATCGCCATGAAACACGGCGTCGGCATCATCAAACACCTCTGTGAAGGCGTCTCAAAGATGATGGAAGAACGCGGCATCAAATCGATCGATGAACTCATCGGACGCGCCAAAAACTCCCTCACCGACTTCATGGATCTCAGCCCCGTCAAACGCATCCCCGAGATCAACCGCGACCTCTGCACCGACTGCGGAAACTGCACCCGTTGCTCCTACTTCGGCCTCATTCGCGAAGCCGACGGCACCATCAAAGCACACGCCGAAAACTGCGTCGGTTGCACCATCTGCGCTCAGAAATGTATGGCAAAAGCCATCACGATGCGCGATCGCACCGCCGAAGAACTCGCCGCGTACCCCGATCCCCTCATCGGTTGGGAAAACAAGTAAGTTTTAATATGTAATTCCGCCATGTTGCGGCGTGTACACACCTGCACCGCAACATGGCTCTAACGCCGCTATTCTGCACAATATGCGGCGTTTTTTATCGCACTCGGCCATTGGTCGTCGATATTGTGTTCGTTAAACCAAATTTCGAGTTTTTACGATCTTTTGAGACGCTTGCAATATATGCAAATCAAATTTGCGCTTGCGCCTCACTACAATGAAATTTAACAATGAATTTCAAATTCATTAATATACTTAAATCCATTCTCATTCTGGTTTTGTCTGGGCTCGTATGCGGATGCCATTCGGAAGTCTCCACCATTGAAAAGCCACAAGGTACTTCTCCAATGAATCATGAAACAGAGTATTTCATAACTGGCACAATTAAGTATTTGTAATGGATATCAGCAAGACAAGCCGAGTTAAGAAAATGACAACGTATGTTAATTCGGTCACACCTGAGGATGCGTCGAATAGTATTTCACAGGAAAATCAAAGGTTTGTTAGAAATCCAGCAATCGAATCAGATTATTCCCTTGAACCTGGACAACGCGTTCGTATAGCAGTGCCAGATTTATTTGCCCCAGAACTGCTTCGAATCAACTCAATTGAACGGTTATAATTAGTTATCCAATAACCTATTTATAAATTCGAGCCAGCTATTCTTCAAATTTTCGTGAGACAGCAATATTGAACATTAGCATTGGTTATATTACGATGAGCGAAAAATTCAAACAGTCGAACGTTAACGACGAACTGCAATGTGCAGAGCTAACGAGTACGAAAGAAGCTATGATGTTTATGGATTACAACAAACATCGCTATGCGTGGTTAGATAACGCAGAAGACTGTGAGGACGCGATCCGATACATCTGGCAGAAATGGAAAGAATAGTACAATCAACAACAAACGATAAGGAGAAATTAATATGAATAATAGCTGTTACAATTACAACCCTACAACGAAATTGATCATTATTGATAAGCTGAATACAATTCAGCAACTTCTGAAATACCTTATTGTGGATACAACGAAAAGCAATGACGAACAGATATGCCGCAATATGATCAAAGACTTCAATTCGGCAAAGCGATTCTTCTGCTACGATATGCAAAACGCCATCAGCAGTGTGATTGAATACGAAGGCGGTGAGGCGATATTCATTCCTCAATCGCTTTCGTCGCACGCTCCGTCAATGATTGCAAAGATGGAAACGTATGTGGATAAAAACATGAGTATCGTGGACGAACTGGAAATCGACGGCGCGGTGGATCTGTGCGACATTCGCAACGCTGGCGATATTATTGACAAGGTGCGACGCGAACTCAAGAAGACGATACAGATGTGTTTGGAACTCTAAAATAAGGACGGCGCAAATATAAAATGAGGCCGTATGCCGGAACGGCATAGGCCGAAGCGACGCGAAATAGGCGGCGACCACACAAAAATCCACGCGCTTTCCCATTTTAGCCAAGGCGTGCTAGAATAAATTTTAGGTGTATCGAGCATCTTCGCCTGGGGAGGGCATACGCATGAGTCTTTTTCTCAACAGTGGCAATGACAGTTTCCAAATCTCGCTCAATTCAGAGATCTACGTCGACAAAACCGGTATTCTCAAGCATCTCAATCGATGGATAAATACTGAGGATCGCTACATGTGCGTCAGCCGCTCGCGGCGTTTTGGAAAAACCGTGACCGCCAGAATGCTCGAAGCCTATTACTGCCGAACGTGCGATTCGCACGAAATGTTTGCACCGTTTGAGATCGCAAAAGATTCGTCGTTTGAAACACATATCAACAAGTACGAAGTCATCAGCTTTGATGTGCAGACTTTTATGCTCGTGGGTCAAGATATTACAAAATTTATCGATCGCATTTGCTCTGCAATTCACAAAGAACTCGCTGCGGCCTGGCCAAATATTCTAAAAAATAAGAAACTAGAGTTACCTGAAGAACTTTCGCTCATCGCCGACCAAACTGGCACAAAATTCGTCATCATCATCGACGAATGGGACGCTATTTTCCGAAATCGTCCTGATGATACACTTACGCAAAATGCCTGGATCCACTTTTTACGCGATTTATTTAAACAAAAATCTTCAGAAAAATATATTGCACTCGCCTATTTGACCGGCATTTTGCCCGTTAAGAAATATAAAACCCAGTCCTCACTCAATAATTTTAAAGAATATACCATGATTCGGCCGCTGATGCTGGCGCCATACGTCGGCATTCGACAGTGTGAAGTCGATGAACTCTGCAAACAATATCAGATGGATCGCGCGCAAGCCACTTACTGGTACGATGGTTATCAATTCCATAACGAAGCCCATGTCTACAATCCCTGTTCGCTCGTGCAGGCCATGCAAAACCGAGAATTTGGCAGCTACTGGACGGCGACGGCGTCATTCGAATCACTGCTCGATTTTATCAATGCTGACCTCGACGGAATCTATTCCGATGTACAATTTCTCATTGCCGGCGGTCGCGTCCCCGTCAATACGACGTCTTATGATAATTCATTTACCACACCCAAATGCAAAGACGACGCTTTTACCTGCCTCATTCACATCGGCTACCTCGGCTATGACACCGAAACCAGCGAAGTTTTTATTCCAAACGAAGAAGTGCGCATTGCATTTAGAGATGCCCTGCGCGTATGCACCTGGCCCGATGCCATCAAGCCCTGGCAGCGATCACAACGATTTATCAACGCCATTTTAAGCGAAGACAACGAAACTGTCGCCCGCATGGTCGAAGAAACCCACCAGAATATGACGTCGATCCTTCGATATAATAACGAAAATGCGCTTTCATGCGTCATTTCTGTTTTATGTATTGCTATCGAAAATCAATATAAAATTATTCGCGAAATGCCCACAGGCAAAGGCTTTGCCGACATCGTACTCATTCCAAAGCCAAAAACGATGAACCCCGCTATTGTCATCGAACTCAAATTTAAACAGGATGTCAAAGCCGCCATCGACCAGATTCGAGAAAACAAATATCCCGATGATATTAAAGACTTTTATGGCGAAGTCATCATCGTCGGCATCAGTTACAACAAACGAAAAGCTCACGAATGCTTTGTCGAACGATTTGAACGAGAAGATATGTAATATGATCCCGAGGCGTATTGAGCGAGAGAGACGGGCGGTCGCTCGTCTCACCGAGCGAGATAGCCGAGGTACGACGGCGTATTTCCCCATGAAGCTGCGTAGCAGCGACAGGGGAAATAGCCGCCGCGCGTCCGACGTATTCGCAACGCGAATAGGCGGCGCAAATATTAACGAGGCCGTATGCCGGAACGGCATAGGCCGAAGCGACGACGTATTTCCCCATGAAGCTGCGTAGCATACTACGCAGCGACTGGGGAAATAGGCGGCGCGCGTCCGACGTATTCGCAACGCGAATAGGCGGCGCAAATATTATCGTTGAATCGGCAAGATCAGAAACGATAGGTGCTCCTTACCGCGCAGTGGTCGCTGTCACTGAAACCTGTACCGGTGGTCTCACATTCGACCGTTGTGTCCTGGTGATAACTGGCCAGGTTTTCATTATGGAAAATATAGTCGAATCGGGCTGTATGTTTCCAGCTTGTGGCATTTTCGCTGAGCGTACCGACGCTAGCGTTGATCAGGTTGCCTTCATCATGCAACGTAGCGATAGGGACGGAATCCGGGTAATCGTTCAAATCTCCGCCAAAAGCAATCAGTGCGTCGGATTGGGCATCGTTCGCAGCTTTGATGATCTGACTGGTAATCTTGGCTTCGATCTCACGTCGTTCGCCACTCGGATCGGTCGCTTTGGAGACGAAATGTGTCGTGAAAACCTTCACGACAAGCCCGTCTTCGACCTCAATGTCAGCTTCAATAAGTTCGCGTGCCAATTTCTTATTGGTGTTTGTTGAGGGCAGTATGAAGTCGGTCTCAGGACGGTGCAATTTGATATCAATGATCGGATAACGTGAAATGATCGACACATCAACACTTGCAGTCGTGCCCAATTCCCCAAAGACATAGAACGGATAGTTCGGCAGACCTTTGAGCAATTCCTGAAGGAGCGATTCTTTCTCAATCTCCTGCAGCATAATGATGTCGGCGTTCAGCCGCTTGACGCCGGCCGCAACAAAGTTGAGTTTGTTCTTGTACTCTGACTCGGTGAGTTGTGGCTCGTAGTCGCCCTTTTCACAAGAGCCTGAATCACAGATCGTGTCGAAGAAATTGTGAACGTTCCATGTGGCAATGCTGAGTTCGACCGGTCGGTTGAGGTCACTGCCATTTTTTGGGGCGCTCGAATCGTTGGCAGCACAGGCTGGCAATGTGGTGATCAAAAAAGTGAGAGCTAAAAACTTGAGTTTGGATGAAATGAGCATGCGTTGAGCTTCCTTGCAAGAGGGTTTTAGGTGAGACTGCCTCAATGCAGTCATGTTTTCTTGCCCTTTAATATTGCCAGCCCGTTCAAAAACGTGACATTTTTTTTCGCTTTTTTTCGCTTTTTTTTGCATTCGTCCTGAAAACGCACGAATAACAGCCAATCATAGCACTGATCAGCGTGTAATTTAAGGATGATGACCGATATTTGCGGAGAATACGTTACGACTCGGCTGAGTGGTGAAAAATGGAAGCACATTTCAATTGTGTACACGCCTCGAAAGGATCGATGTTGTTTATTGTTCACTCAAAAATAATTTAAAAAAAATGTCACGTTTGAAAATCCGCTGGCAATATATATAGCATCGAGCAACAGACGTTGTCTCATACATCCAAATCGTTCATTGCCTCTTACATAAGGAGAATCAGCTATGTATTTCGTGACATTTTTAGAGCGGCTTGCCAAATAAACGCACGCATGACGAGTGAGATGATCGTTGAAGAGCGTTCAGGTTGGGAACCGGTTCGTTCGACGACAATCGTTACATGCGTCAGACATAGATAACTCGCCCATGGAAAAGACAGGCCAGTCAGTCTAGGGCGAGTTTTTGCGCAAAACGGATTAACCCCAAAAGACGTTTTGACGCAACAGAGTTTGGCGGCATTCTCTGGTCTTTGAGCACGACGAAACGTCGGCGTTTGAGCAAACATAGCTCAAAGACGAGCAATGAGGCGTTCGTGGATAGGTGTGTCTACCGAGTGGTCTGTTGCAAAAATTCGCGGCGGTGGTGGCGGGGGAGGGCCCTATGTAATAGGCGCGTACTCTGTCTGCGCCGCGACGCGGCGCGCGTTAAGCCAGGCAAGGAGCGCCGCGGCTTGACGTGCCGTCAAGCAGCACGGTCAAACGGATATAGCCAGGCAAGGAGCGCCGCGGCTTGACGTGCCGTCAGTTTGTGTGTTCGCCGAGCGCCAAAAAAAGCCGCGTATGCCAAAGGCATAGCGGCTTTGGCCAGGCGTATCGGCATCGCCGATAGCCTGGCTTCAAAAAAGAATAGAAATTAATATTCCTGATCTTCTTTATCTTCGTCTTCAGGATTAATGAAGGCATCGAGATCGAGTTTTTTGATATTGACGTCGAGGACGCGGTTTTTAGCGTGATCGAGGATCTCATCGCGAATGACATCAGGAGCCATGACGCCACGTTCACCATCTTTGTAGGAGCGGACGTTAACGGTCTTATCTTCGACTTCTTTTTTGCCGATGACGATCATATAAGGTGTTTTTTGGATGGTTGCCTGACGGATTTTGTAACCGATCTTTTCGCTACGGTCATCGACGAAGGTACGAATACCAGCGGCTTCCCACTGAGCAGCGATTTCGCGGCAGTAGGGAAGAGATTCGTCGGTGATGGGGAGAATAGCGGCCTGAACAGGCGCGAGCCAAGTGGGGAAGGCACCGGCGAGGTGTTCGATCATAATGCCGATAAAACGCTCGTATGAGCCAAAGATGGCGCGGTGAATAACGACGGGGCGAGCCGTGGTATTTTCGGGCGTAATATATTCGAGTTCGAAGCGTTCGGGCAACTGGAAGTCGAGCTGAATCGTTGCGCACTGGATCTGACGACCGAGTGAATCTTTGATGAGGATATCGATCTTTGGACCGTAGAAAGCGCCGTCTTTCGGATTGAGTTTGTAATCAATGCCGTTGTCGGTGAGGGCTTTAGCGAGTGCCGCTTCGGCCTGATCCCAGAGTTCGATCTTGCCCATATAATCGTCGGGGCGTGTTGAGAGATAGAATTTATATTCGAGGTCAAAAAGCTGATAGAAGCTGGCGATGAGCTTAATGAGTTTACCGATTTCTTCAGCGATCTGATCGGGGGCGACGAAGAGGTGGGCATCATCCTGCATGAACTGTCGAACGCGCGTGAGACCGGAGAGGGCGCCGCTAAGTTCATTACGGTGCAAGGTCTGGCGTTCAGCGACGCGGAGCGGAAGTTCGCGGTAGGAATGAGGACGCTGTTTGTAGAACAGCATCGTGTCCGGGCAGTTCATGGGCTTAAGGCACATCATTTTGCCGTCGACTTCGAGTTTGAACATAGCGTCGGCGTAATGATCGAGGTGGCCCGAAACTTTATAGAGTTCCGAATCGTACATGATCGGGTTGAAGATCTCGACGTAGCCTTGATCGCGCTGAACTTCCGACCACAGATCGTGGAGTTGTTTATAGATTGTATAGCCTTTAGGCTGCCAGAAAATGCAGCCGGGGGCATAAGGATGCATGAAGAAGAGCTCGAGTTCCTTACCGAGTTTACGGTGATCGCGTTTTTTAGCTTCTTCCTGGATCTCGAGGTAGGCGTCGAGTTCAGCTTTGGTCGACCAGACGGTACCGTAGATACGCTGGAGCATGGGCTTAGTGGAATCACCACGCCAATAGGCGCCAGCGATGCTCGTCAGTTTGAAGTGTTTGCATTCACCGGTGCGGCGAACGTGAGGACCTGCGCACAGATCAGTGAAAGTGGACTGTTTGTAGATCGAGACGGTCTCGTCTTTAATGCCTTCGATCAGTTCGAGTTTGTAGGGCTGATCTTTGAAGAATTCGCACGCTTCCGCTTTAGTCATGCTGGAATGCTCGAACGGCACATTCGCTTTGATGATCTCTTTCATCTTTTTAGAGATGGTTTCGAGGTCGTCTTCGGTCAACGGGCGAGGCAAATCGAAATCATAATAAAACCCGTCAGCGATGGCGGGACCGATAGCAAATTTAGCATCGGGGAAGATCGATCTTACGGCTTCAGCCATGATGTGGCTGGCCGAGTGGCGAATGCGATAAAGTTTATCCGCGCGAGACAAACCCGCGTTTTCCGCATTTTCACAACAATGTTCACACATATTTCACCTGTATCTTGTGACGGGCACAAAAAAAGCTGAATCGCAAAGCCAATACGCCATGCGATCCAGCATTTATAATTGAAGAGCCTAAATTACTTCTTAGCCGCAGCCATGGCGCGACGGATGCGATCTTTTTTCTTATTCTGTTCTTTAATGCGGCTCATTTTAAGACTATGACGACGATCACCTCTTCCCATGACGAACTCCTTGTTATTTGTTTGTGGGTCAATAAACGGTGCGTGTACCTGAACCTTCAGGAAACGCACAAAAAGGCGCTTAAAACTAGTCATTTAGCGCGTTTTAGTCAAGCTGTTTCCACTCGCCCGACGATTCGATGTGATATCTCAGATGGGTATAAACGCCCAATTGCCTATTATTATAGGTATTTTAGGCGCGGCTATTTCATACGCCGCGCCCGCGTCGCTTCTCCCTCGCATCCGTTGCGATGTAGAGACGTGCGGGCCGCGCGTCTCTACATCGCGATACGGATGCTCGGTCAATACGCGACGCGTTTTTCTTATTTACGACACAACTTGGTTGGTTTCCTCAACTGAGCTGTCACTATTCGATCTTATCACCGAGGATATAGAGATCGTCGATTCGGAACCTGGCGTTAACATCCTTGGTCGCCGCGTAGGTGTACAGATTCAGTGTGACGTCAGCGTTTTCAGCACTGTTCAGATAAAACGACCAGGGTTCCCATGAACGGTCTGTATTCTTCATGGTGTAATTGTCTGCCGTTTTGGTCTCATTGCCGATGGTCATAGTTGCCGAAAGGTTACCACTGGAAGTGGAACTCATCGCGACGTACATTTGCACGCGAATGTTCTGATATCCGTTTGTTGAAAACTTGACGGAGTAGTGTTTGGAAGCCGCGCTCACGCTCGTAGCTTCGCTCCAATGGTCGGAGGATATAGCCATATCGGTGGCGTAATCGCCCGAACGGCCTGAGACGAGGAGCATCTCAGTCTTGCCATCCGACCCGGCCGTGATGGTCACCACGGCGTCAGGATCGGCGCCAGAATCGGCTTTGGCGCGCGACACAACGGCGTTTTTGGCGCCCAGCGTGTTAAAACCCCAATAAGCGATGACATCGCCATCCACGTGTTCTTGTTCAACGACGTAGGAACGATATTTGGTATCATCGACGATGCCTTCGTCAGACGGGTATCCCATTTGGATCGGGCACGTGTAGTAGCTGTCATTGCCGCCATGGCCGTTGACCTGAAACACGCAGTCATAAGTGCCCGGGCCCCAGTTATTGGCTTTGAGATAGGCTTCCATGGTGTGGTCACCAGTGGCCG
Organism: Myxococcota bacterium; assembly: GCA_045643185.1. Classification (GTDB taxonomy): domain Bacteria; phylum Myxococcota_A; class Bradymonadia; order UBA4248; family UBA4248; genus RGIG464. The sequence continues at coordinate 13,582 of JAZUKH010000105.1, forward strand.
ATTCAGCGCCATCGACGATGACGTATTGCGTCAGGTCGGACGTGTGTCCCCAATTATAGGTTGGGATCTCGCGATGACCGCAGCGGACGCGGCCGACAAGTTCATCGATCGTTTCATCGGTCGTCACATGGATCACGCCTTTGAGCCACACATTATCGTCGCCCTCGAACGTCGTCGTTTCGAGCGACACGAATTCGCAGGTCTGAATGCCGTCACGGGGCTGGTCAGCAAAGGCACACGTGCCTTTACCATACTGTTTGCAGTCACGACTGCAGCTGGGTTCGCCGCCCGGTTTCCACGTCAGACCGCGTGAAGACGCATCAAAATACTCGTCACAGGACGGGAACGTCGAATGCATTGGCAAGCCCGTCACCAGGTTCGTATCACAAAGTTCGCCGTTCTGCAGAATGCCGTCACCACACGTCGTGATCTCACAATCGTAGTTCACGATGCCATCACACGAGTCGTTACATTTGACGCGGCCAGTGATCAACTTGCCAGCCGGGATGTCCTTGAATTCCTCGAGATCCGCACAAGTCGCCGAGCCCACGTCGAAGTTGTCACAAAGCTCGTTTCCATCGATCTTGTCATTGCCACAGAACGAAGGGCCGGCGTTTTGCTGACAAATGCCGTTGGCGCAGCCATTCGCACAGGTTTCGCGCTTCACGTAGCCGTTATCGCACGACAAGCGTGTGCTGGCGTCTTCGCATGACGCCGTGTAGGTTTCGACCACGCACGAAACTTGCGACCCCGACACGCATTTGTTGTTTTGACAAGTCTTATCACCCGTACACGGCGTCTCAGTGAGCGTGTGGAACTGGCAGATCGACAATACGCCGTTTTCACATTTCACGAAGTCGTCGCCACATTGTTGAGACTGAATGGGCAGACACTGGTTATTCTGACAGGCATACGAGCCCGAACATTCGTTGGTCATCAATACGCCATTGATGCAACGTGAGACCCGGCCATTTTCGCACTTGGTATAATTCCCTTCACACGCGATTTTTCCGCTATCCTCGCCTTCATCTGAACAACTGCACCAGACGAGGGCCATGGTCATCAGCGCGATGACGTTGAGCGCTTTTTTCATGCTCCGTACTCCATCATGACAGGCGCCGCACCTCGGCACGGCGTTGCGTATTGAGATTTATTCTTCGGTATCAGCTTTCACACAGGTACCTTCTTTACAAACCTGTCCCGTGGAACACTGCCATTGCGCGATCTCATTATGTGTACAAATCTCAACCGTTTTGTTATCGATACACGAAGCTTCGAATGTTTTCTCGTCACACGTCGTGTCGCTGTCGGAACAAGCACAGACGAAGCCAGACATCAAAACCAAAATGAGAGCCAAACCAAATATACGATTCATAAAACCTCCTCGGAAGAGAACCCCGTGTTCTCGTCGCAAAAAGCGCTATTCAATACAGAAGGCGGGCATGAAATACAAATGAAAACTTCAAAATAGTGGTTTACACCTACATGTATGACACACAATTACGCAGTCACCTTTTTCAATTTTGATGAAATCGTGACAAAAAACGCGCGTGTTTTTTCGAAAAAACAGCCAAAATAAGCGTGTGATTTTCGGAAAGCGTTAGAAATAAGTCTTTGTTACCAAGGGTAAAGTTAATCGCAAATCATTGAACCACAAGGGGTTTCAGAAAATTGTGTGAACGTCTATGTGATTAAAGAAGTAAAAGAAGTTTTGACGAACACCTTGCAATCTGTGCAATATGCATGTCGGTTCGTATCATAAAAAAGTGTGAAGAATTTGAGCGTATGTCTTCGGGGCCATCGATGCGTTAAACAAAGGATTTTCCTTATGGATAAACGGTTTGATCGTCATACGGGAAGTCAGATTAAAGGTTTTTTTGTTAGTTTAGGAATAAAAAAAATAGTTGCATTTATGAATAAGTTATATTAGAAATAAGGATGTTCTAACGTAAAGCGTTCGCCTAACTTTGAAGAGCGCTTTTTTTTGCCACACAATAGGAGGAAATTATGGGATTTAAAAAGAGAATTGCTGCGTTGAGATCTGAAAAAACTGTTAAAGAACGCGTTTTTGACATGCTCGATCAGTTTTCTGAAGCAGAAGAATCTGAAGTTCGCAACATTCTGATCGACCTTTTGGATATCAAAGACGCCAAAATCGAAAAGAAAGAATATAAATTTGCGAAAGCAGCGAAACCTGTTGCTGTTGCTTCAGATGCACCTAAAAAACGTGGTCGTAAACCGGGCTCGAAGAACAAAGTCAAAGTTGCTGATGGCGTTGTCGATGCTGCTGCCGCTCCGAAAGCCAGTGCTGCTGGACGTGGCCGCGTGGGTAAATTCCCCAAAATTCATGAAGAAGAAACCCGCAATGCCATCATTAAAGTTATGCGCGATGCCAATGATACTCAGACGCCTAATGAAATCCGCGCTGCGCTCTATGACAATGGTTATGAAGCTCAGCGTTCAAACAAATCTTTCCAGACGAGACTCGCGACCATCATTAAAGGTATGGTCAACGATGGTATCATCAGCAAAGATTCCCGCGGCGTTTATAAACTCATTCAGAAGTAATCATATATTACATTAAATAACACCCTGCACTCTCGTGTAGGGTGTTCGTTTGTTTGACACCATTGCCTAAAGGAGATTTGTTGTGGGTAAACTATTTGATGAAGCTAGTGCAGTAGCACAACGTATTCGTGAAAAATGTGACCGAAAGGTCGACCTCGTCGTCGTCCTCGGCTCAGGGCTAGGCGCCTTTGTTGATGCCCTCGAAGACAAAGTCGTCATTCCTTACGCCGATATCGAAGGTTTTCCCACTTCGAGCGTTCACGGGCATGCCGGTAACCTCGTTTTTGGTAAACTAGATGGAAAAGACCTCGTCGTAATGCAGGGACGTATCCACTACTATGAATGCGGTGATCTGCGTCGCGTCACCTTCCCGATGCGCATTCTGCGTTGCCTCGGTTGCAGCCGCGTCATCGTGACAAACGCTGCAGGCGCCGTCAACAATGACTTCAACGCCGGTGACCTCATGCTCATCACCGATCAGATCAACCTTATGCAGGCATCCAGCGCACTCGTTGGCCCAAATGACGACGAATTCGGTCCCCGATTCCCAGATATGACCGAAGCCTACAACAAAGCTATGTCCGAAGTCCTGCGTCAAACCGCGAAAGACCTCAGCATTCCGCTTCAGGAAGGCGTCTATTGCGCCATGCACGGCCCCGAATACGAAACGCCGGCCGAAGTTCGCATGGTTCAACGCCTCGGCGCCGATGCCGTCGGTATGTCCACCGTCCCCGAAGTCCTCGTCGCAAACCACATGGGCATGAAAGTCGCCGGTATCTCCTGCCTTACGAACAAGGGCGCTGGACTCTCCGCCACCAAGCTCAATCACGAAGAAGTTATGGAATGTGGACGAAAAGTCGCCAAAAACTTCATCGCGCTCCTTTCCGAAGGTGTCCGTCGTCTCCTCTAATTCAATGTTGAGATGAATTCATAACAAAAAAAAGACCGGCTTATTGCCGGTCTTTTTTTTGTTCTTACTTGATCATAATCTTGGCTGAGCTGTGCTGAGCTGTAACAACAAACGATCCACGCGTGGAGAAGGGCAATCCGCACTTCTCCACTAAAACCTGGTCGATCAATACAACGTCGGCAAGCTGACCGTCACATTATCAAGCTTAATTTCGGACACCTTCCAGACCATGTACGGATCGCCCGACAAAAGCTTATTGAGTGCCGTCACAACGTCTGTCACACTAGACGCTTTAAAAGCCGTGGCCCCCTCAATACCAGGCGCAGCGCCTTCACGACCGGCATCGAACCAATACACTTGTGTCATCGCCGGCGCTACATCCATCGTTAAACTTTTAACCAACGCGTTATCCGCCATGGGAGTGTATTTTTCCGACCCGTCAGAGGCTTGTGCATAATTATATATACTGCTCGCAGAAACGATGTTTCTCCACTGCATCGGATATGCAAGATTCATCAGGGACACAAATCCACCCAAATTTGATTCTTCGGAACCAACGACCTTGGCGTTTGAAAAGATATTTTCAAACACGAAATGCTCGCTCCAGTCACATCCATCTTCGTTATTCGAACATCCTGCTATCAGGCTGGTCCTCAGCTCACCGACAAAGCCACCAACAGCGCCGGAGAAACCCTCGCCCTTTAGGTTGTCAACGCGTGAATCCACATTGCGAACGATGAGTTTAGACTTGTCATAATTCTCATCGGTATCATTTAGAGACAAGCTAACATCCATATAGCCAAAACCACCGCCTACGACATATCCTGAAAGGCTTTGGACCTGAGTCCGAATATTCTGGAACGTTGGATTAAGCATCGAGTTTGAAGTCGAAGCGGAATTGACAGAAATAAAAGCCGTGCCCACCAAACCACCAGCATAAGAATAAAGGGATTTGACCCTTTCGATCTCTACATCAATATTCTTCAAGCTCGAATTCCCAAGATATCCAGCTATACCGCCAGCCATCTCTTCAGCTTCGATCGAATCGGTAATGCGGAGTTTTACATTATTGAAACTCGAGACGTTAACATCACCGACCAATCCACCGACAGTCATTGCATTATTCAACTTACCAACCGTAACGTCGACTTGGTTGAACGAGACCTCCTGCGCGTTCCCAGCCACACCACCAATGACCATAATCCTCATAGGATTAAATTGGCTTGTGATGTTGTCCACGGTTAAGAAAACATTGGAAAGCGTTGCGTGATCTAACCTACCAAAAAGCCCACCAAGCGCCTCCACCTCGGGATGGTCATTCATCAATTGTATCGCTTTCACGTGATTTTCTTTTTTATCGGTCGTGTAGTTGAGATAAAAAGCATCTCCGACCAGGGATCCCAAAACCATACATTCGCGAAATGAATAATCAACGTCTCTGACCACAACATTCGACATATTGACAGGGATGGTTTCAGCATTTTTGTCAACCTGCATATAATTGACATTGGCATCCCCGATCAGACCACCACAGAAAAGGGTCTTTGGATCATAAGTAATTGAACCAGCCCCTTTGAGCTCGATATTAGAGAGATTGGATGCCGCAATGTTGGAGGCCAAAACGCCGCCGTGTATATCTTCCACATCGATATCCAGGTTGATATTTTTAATATCCGAGAAAACGATGATCTCAAATAGCGAATTGTGCAGCTTGCAACGTTTGCCATTTTTTTCAAAACGAATGGTCACAGGCTCTTTGGCTTCAAGCGTCACATTGGCGAGCACAGGAATGCTCGTCCAATTTTCAGCCACACATTCTCCTGCAACTTCCTGAGTCGGAATGAGATCGGCGAGGTTCAAATCATTTTCAATTTCGACATGAAGCGCTTTTTCACCGACATCTTCATAAGGATTCGCCGGGCCTGCCTCAGGATCTTCGAACATGGGCGTACACAACACACTTGCAGGACTTGTCTCTTCATTCACCGTGCATTCACCGCATTTTTGCACGCGGATCAAACCATTGGAACAAACATACATGCCAGTTTTAGAAGCGCAACTCACATCCAATTTGTCACACTTCTGCCCGACTGGGTCTGTTTTCGCGATTTCAACCAATTGATCGCGCAATAATTCTAATTCAACCGCATTTCGAATGATGACATGATTTCCGTCTATGAAACCACAATCGACAGCCTCCTCGCCCTTTTTCGCCGTCACCGACGCATTGTACGGGCAGGCATCCTCGTCATCCAAAATGCCGTCACCATCACTGTCGTTGAGGTCGCACGACGCATCACCAGTCGAACGCGTCGGATTGAGCGGACAGGCATCGAGACAGTTCACGACGCCGTCGCCGTCCGTATCAGCAAGGTTAGCCAGTGTGTCGTCGACATCACAACCGCAGAAACCCTTCAAAACTTTGTTCGGATTATTGGGACAGGCATCCAAACAGTCGAGCATGCCATCGCCGTCGCTGTCCACGTCCAACTGGTCGCAGCCACAAACGCCGGGATAGGTCTTGTCCGGGTTATTGGGACAAAGATCCACCGAGTCGCCGAGGCAATCCATGACGCCGTCGCCGTCCTTGTCTTCGTCGGGAATGTCGCAGCCGCAAACGCCGGGCAAGCGCTTATCGGGATTATCGGGGCAAAGATCGCGCGTTTGCGCGGCGAGGCAGTCGATCACGCCATCGTTATCGGCATCCGCATCGTCAAACGAACAGCCACAAATGCCGGGCGCTGCTTTTTTCGCATCCGCTGGGCAAAGATCGACGCAGTCCATCACGCCATCGCCGTCCGTATCCACATCGGCCATGCCACAGCCGCATACGCCGGGAACGTCCTTCTCCGGGTTATCGGGGCAAAGATCCAGGTCCGAAGATTCACAACCACACAAACTCAGCGCAAGAATTGCGAGCACTGCCTTATTTCTCTGCATATCGTTACCTCAATGACATGAATTTATGAAAACGCTGACGCGCATGAAAAGCCATACTAAACACATTATTATAACAGAATTAGCCTGTCATGGCACGTCTTTACGTTTGAGGGGAAAGTCTTCCCCTACGCGGCTATTTCGCATTTCTGTAGAGACGCGTGGTCGACACGTCTCTACAGAAATACGAAATACGCCGCTACCCCTTCGCCTGGCGGGGCCCCCAACGGGGTTTAGCGAATACGTCGCACGGCGACGTCGAGAATAATGAGTCCGAAAGCCAGCCACAAAAAATTTGCCCACAACGGCGTGTAGCTTCTCAACTTGACGTCGCCGGGGTCGCTCATCTGGGCGAAGTCGACATCGACGTAGCCGTGGGTCGCGGCCGCCATCGCGTCCATCAACGGCGTGTTAGGCGCCATCGCGGCATATTCCGGCGAATACGGGTACGAAAGCGATGACTGGGCATACCCCAACGACTCGTTTTGCTGCTTCAACTCGGCGCGGATCGCGTAAGCGCCGTAGCTCGACACGTCAAAAGACGCCTCGTAATACCCTGGCGCGGCCTGTTCAAAGGTCAGGTTGAACGCATCCCCCTCGGGCGGCTGAACGGATGCCGTCACATCCAAGCCGTTGATGAAGCTGTCATCCGTGTCGATCGCATCCACGATGACGTAGGCGCGCGACTGGTCGAGGCGCGTCGTCATCGCGTAAAGCGTTTCTTCTTCTTCGTTCATGGTTTCGCGCACGACCTGGGCCCAGAACTTGGCGAACGACGACGACTGCTTGATCCAACCCGACGCCCAGCGATTCTTGGCATCGCTGGTGAACGCGGTCGTAGAACCCGTGCCCACGTTCCAATGGGCGAGTATCGGGGAACCCGTCGGCGCGGTCAGAATGACTTCGGAACCGTTTTTGGGCTTGGTCTCGACATAGCCGAGCAAGGTCTGCGGCGTCACGCCCTTGACCATGGCGTGCTGCTTGGCCACTTTGGGCACAAATGGCGATTCCACCACGGCATTGTTGACGATGCGGTCAGTCTCTTCGACGAAGAGGCGCGGCACCGACGTCGGGTCGTTCGCGATGTACGCGCGACCTTTACCAAGACTGGCGATGCGGCTCAACAACACGGTGTCGGCCTTACTGAGCGCGATCGTCGACACGGTGATCTTGGAACGCGACATTTCCTTGACCAGCGCATCAATGCCCGTGTACGGGCTATGACCGTCGGTCAGCACGATGACGTGTTTGACCTTGGCCGAAACGAGTGAAAGCTCCAAATAGGCGAGTTCGAGGGCATCACGGATGTTCGTGCCGCCGTTGGGCTGCATGCGGCTGATCTTGTCGTTGATGCTGTAACGATTGACGGCGCGCGTCGCCGGAACGACCAGGTAAGGCGCATCATCAAAGCCGATCACCATCACGCGGTCCTGCGGTTTGAGCGTAGCGACGCTCTGCTTCGCGGCTTCTTTGGCCATTTCCAGGTTGCGATTTTCGCGCATCGAACCCGATTTATCGATGACGAACGCGATCGCCGAAGTCATTTTTTCGTTACGGGCATCCGCGTCGAACTTGACCGGCAAAATATTCTCGATGATCGTGTCTTTGTAGCCACCGAGTGAAAAAGCATTCGAACCGCCGAGGGCAATAAAGCCACCGCTCTGACGACGCACGTACGATTCGAGCAGCTTCATGTTTTCGCTCGTGATGTTCGTGCGGCCCGTGTTGGTCACGCGCGCCACGTCGCCGAGAATGACGACGGCGTATTTCGAGAGTTCGCTCATCGAAGTCGGCCAACCCGAGGGCGGGCGCACGTCCACGTCAAAATTCTGTCCCTCGCTGTCGCCCCAGCCAGCCAGAGCGCGCTGCAAGTACTGAGCACTGGCCGTGTCGGATTCAATGTAGAGCACTTTCGGGCGACCGAGGATCTCAAACGTGTCTTTAATGGCGTTGTTCGCGGCAAACGTGTCGTCGCCCTCGGCAACACCGGCCAGTTCAGCCGACAAATTGAGTTTTCCGGGGTGATCTGACGTGACGACGAGCGGAATCTCGTTCAAACCGGGCTGCACGTCGACAGATTGGGACAGCTTGTCGCTGTGAACGCCGTCGAGGCTGACGTCGAGCTGCACCGTCATAGCCTTGGTCGATTCGAGCGACGCGACGACTTCAAACGGCTTGCCGACGCGCAGATTGTCGCGGTCGCGCGTTTCAAAGCCGTGCAGCAGAATCTCGTGGCGTTCAGGCATCGTGAGGTGAACGACGTCGATGCGAATGTCGTCCTGAGCTGCGCGCGCCGCCTGACCGAGCGCATCGCCCTGCGTCTGGTTGCCATCGCCCATCAGCACCAGACGGCGCTGATAATTCTCGGGAAACAGTGACGACGCAAAACGGATCGCCGCTTCGATGTCGGTTGCCTGCTGTTCGGCGCTGCCCGTCTCGTCATGGCGACGAAGCTGCACCGCATCGCTCTCGGTCTCGACAACGCGCGGCGTCGCCGCATACGTCACCACCTGCACGTTCAACGTCGTTTTGCTGTCACCACGCGATTTGAGCGCCGAATCGATGACCTGCTGCGCTTCGGCCAGCATGGCGTCGGGCACCGAGTCGCTCACATCCACGAGGTACACCATCGAAACTTGTTGGCTCTCCTCGGTCTTTTCGATATCCACAAGGGCCAGCACGATCGTCGCGATCAGCGCTACGCGCACCACACAACTCACGATGCGCTGCCACAACTTGAAATCGGTCAACGAACGCGTGCCAAACAGCAACAACAGCGGCCAGCTCGCCAACAGGCCAAGCCACTCAAGGTGAGACGCGCGATACGACACTGGTTCGCCGCTCACATCAACGTTGACGAGCGGCAACTGGTTCAGCAACGACCACACGTCATGATCGGTAAACTCAATCGAAGTCATGTCGGGTGCCATGATGCCAAACCACCACGCAGACAGGTTGACCGCTAACAGAATGAATATAATGACGAGACGAATTAGCACGGCTTTATCTTTATGATTTCGTGCGGTCAACGCGACCGAAGTTAAAATGACTGCGTTCTCCCCTCGCCCTTTAGGGAGAGGGGACGGGGGTGAGGGCGTTTTTGCTGCGCGTATTTCGCGAAGCGGAATAGCGCAGCCCGGCGGCTTATGACGGCCAACGGCCGGCATGGCCGACGGCCACCAATTTTCGAGGCGCGCATTGAAGGCCAACGGCCGAAAGCGTGCCGAGCATCGACGAATGCGGCGAACGCCGCATCGGAGATGTCCCCTTTTTACCCCGATTTCGATTTGTTTGCGCCGCTTTTTTCTCTTATTCTGTGCGCCCTGTGGTAAAAAAGCACACACTGTTCAAAAGCGCTCATTTTTTGAACGCGTTTTGCCCCAATTTTGACCTTATTGGAAGTGGTTTACCATGGATATTAATCAGACAGTTCAGGAATTTCAGTCAAAAATCGGAAAACTTCGCGACGAGATCGGGCACATGATCGTCGGTCAACGCCAGATCATTGACGGCGTGATCCTTTGTCTGCTCGCCGATGGTCAGGTTCTGCTCGAAGGCGTGCCTGGCCTTGGCAAAACGATGCTCGTCCGCACGCTGGCGCAAGCGATCGACTGCGCCTTCGGACGCGTTCAGTTCACACCAGACCTCATGCCGAGCGATATCGTCGGAACAAACATGATCGTCGAAGATGAGCGCGGAAATAAGGCTTTCCAATTCCAAAAAGGCCCCGTTTTCACCAACATTCTGCTCGCCGACGAAATTAACCGTGCCACGCCAAAAACACAGGCAGCACTGCTCGAAGCCATGCAGGAAAAAAGCGTCACGGTCGGCGGCACAACGTACAAACTCGAAGCGCCGTTCTTCGTCATGGCAACCCAGAACCCCCTCGAGATGGAAGGCACCTATCCCTTGCCCGAAGCCCAGCTCGACCGTTTTCTGTTCAAACTGAACGTGCCTTTCCCCACCAAAGACGAACTCCACCAGATCCTCAAACGCACGACCGCCGGCACCTCGCCAAAAGTCGAAGCCGTGATGTCGAAAGACGACATCATCAAACTCCGCGCGCTCGTCGCCGAAGTCCCCATCGCCGACCACGTCCAGGATTATGCCCTCAAAATCATGCTCGGCACCCACCCCGAACTCGACGGCGCAACCAAAATGGTCAAACAATACGTCCGTTTCGGCTCCAGTCCGCGTGGCGCACAGGCCATCATCAAAGCCGCAAAAATCCACGCGATCTTCGATGGCCGGTTCTCGGTCTCGAACGACGACATTCGCTTCGCTGCCCTGCCCGCACTGCGACACAGAACCATCCTCAACTTCGAAGGCGAAGCCGAAAATATCTCGACCGACGATATCATTCGCGATCTCATCAGCCAAACCAAGGAAACCAAAGCAAATTAACGATTTTTGGGTTTCTGGAAGGGGGAAGTCTCCCCCTGCGCGGCTATTTTTTCCACGATGCCGCGTAGCATGCTACGCGGCATCGTGAAAAAAATACGCCGCGACCCCCTCGCCCTGCGGGGCCCACAAGGCTGGTGATCACGACTCGATCACAACTCGACACGGCACGCTCGACAAGTCACGCTTCAACCGGCGAATTTCACTAAATAAATTGATTATCGATCATGGCACTTTTTGACGACGAATTCCTAAAAAAGATCGAATACCTCTACGTCATGTCCAAAAAGGTCTTTGCAGGCAAAAACAAAGCTGAACGCAAGACCAAAAAAACTGCGACGGGTATCGAGTTTGCGGATCACCGAAACTACGCGCCGGGCGACGACTTCCGATCGCTCGACTGGAAGATCTACGGTCGAACCGAAAAGCTGCTCATCCGGCTTTTTGAAGAAAAAGAAGACCTCTCGATCTATTTTCTGATCGACTGCTCCGCCTCCATGATGACCAATCAGGGCGCCAAATTCGACTACGCCAGAAAAATGGCGGCCGCGCTGGCATTCATTGGCCTGTGCAACATGGATCGCGTCAGCTTCATCGCCTTTAATGACGCCGTGACCGACACCATGCCCATCTGCAGTGGCCGTGGTCAGATCTTCAAAGTCTTCAACTTTTTGGAACGCCTCAAGGCCGATGGAAACACCTCGTTTGAGGATGCCTTCAAAACCTTTGTTTCGGCAAATCACCGACGCGGCCTCGCCGTCGTCCTCAGCGACTTTTACAATCCAAATGGCTACGAACAGGCACTCAATTTTTTGCACTTCCAACAGTTCGAGACCTACGTCATTCATTTGAACGACCCGAGCGAAGTGGAACCCGACGCGCGCGGCGATGTCGACCTGCTCGACGCTGAGACCGGCGAACGCTTCGCCATGACCATCACGCCAAAGGTCAAGGCGCAACTCAAAAAAGCGTTCGACGCTTACTGCATGGAAATCGAATCATACTGCTCACGACGACAAATGATGTACATCGGCACGCCCACCAACGTTGCTCTCGACGACGTCGTCCTCAAAATCTTCCGTCAGGGCGGATTCCTTAAATAGGCGAGTTTCTTATGGTCTGGAACGGTTATACGCCATCAACGCTCTTGCCCGTCATCGCAGTCATTGCGGTCATACTCGGCATCCTCTACCTCATTCGCGTGCGACGAAAAACGCTCGTCGTGCCCTACCTCGGGCTGTGGAAAAACATCACGCACAAACGCAAAAAGTGGCTCGACAACCTGAAGCGCCTTCTCAGCTTCCTGATCTGGATGCTCATCGCCCTGCTCGTCGCGCTGGCACTCATGGATCCGCGCGTCGAGACCGACGAATCAGCCACGCGCCACGTCATTCTCGTGTTTGATACCAGCGCCTCGATGGGCGCCACGCTCGACCAGGCTGACTGCAAAACAAGACTCGCCTGTGCTCAAAAAGACGCCCACGACGCGATCGATCACATGTCGGTGCACGACCGAATGACGATCATCGACGCCGCCGGCAACGTCCGAGCCGCCACCGCGTTCACCGCCGACAAAGACTTGCTGCACCGCACCGTCGACGAGCTTACCCTCAAGGCGTCCGACGATTCGATGCGCGATGCCTTCAACCTCGCCAATCAACTCACAAAGGATCGAGAAAACGCCGAGATCGTCCTCTTTTCGGACGGGCAGTTCGAAAAAGACGCCATTAACCTCGAAAAACTCTCACTCGATGTCGCGTTTGCCCAAAAAACTTATGGCATGCCGACACAAAATCTCGCCATCGAGGCTTTTAATGTCCGACGATACATCGCCAATCGACTCGCTTTTGAAGCCTTTATCAAAGTTCATAACGCCTTCGACGTGCCGGTTACCGCCAAGTTGACCGTCTATAACCTCGACGAAAACGCACAAAAACTGACTGAAAACGCCACGGTCATTGCTGAAAAAACGCTGACGCTTGCCAGTGGCTCGTCCGAACTGCGCATCTACGACAACCTTAACCTCTCGTCGAGTCGCATGGCGGCTCAGATCACGATTCAGGATCCAAAAGACACCCAGGATGTGCTGCGCGAAGATGACATCGCCTACGCGCGCATCCCCGACTTCGCGCGTCCAGACATTTTGTGCCTCACACCAGGCAACCTGTACCTCGAAGCCGCTTTGTTGCTCAACGAGAACTACCGCGTCAAGATCGAAAAGCCCGAAACGTATTTGCAGGACGGCGTCATTGACGTGCAAAAACTCGCTTCGGCACACGACATCGTCATTCTCGACAACTCCTACCAGAATTTGCCGCCGTTGACCGAGACCAACGCCGCTGGACGCGTGCTGTTCATCAACCCGCGTGACGGTGAAGCGCCGTTCAAACAAGCGGCCATCAAAGACCCTGTCATTGAGCGCGTCAACGCCAAGCACACGATCAGCCGCTGGTTAAGCCTCAAAAATCTCAATATTGCCGAAGCCAACGTCTTTAAAAACGTCAAAAATGACGACATCGTTTTGCGCGCCATCGAAGGGCCGCTCATCGTGACCCAAAAGACCGACGAGCGACGTGCCCTTGCCATCGGCTTCAGCCTCGTCGAATCCGACCTGATCTTCCGCGTGGCTCTGCCCGTCCTCATCATCAACGCAGTCGACTGGTTCATGGACGAAGGCGGCGATCCGGTGCTGGCCTTCAACACCGGTAAGGCCTGGCACGTCCAGGTGCCGCCCAACATGAACGTCGCCGACCTGACTTTGCCCAACGGCGAAGTGCGTAACGCCATTCCGGCCTACAACCAAATGATGACCATTTACGGCGACCAGGCTGGCATCTACGTTTTGCGCGATCAAAATAACCCGGCGCGCACCTACGAATTCGCCGCCAACTTCGCGAACGCCCGCGAATCTGACCTGGCTCGCCCCCCCGTCGAGCTGCAAGCCGAGCTTTTCACCACGCCGTCGATCCTCGAAGAAACGCCGATCGCGCAAAAAGACGCCCTACTCGTCCTGCTCGAAAAGCTCCCCAACTCCGCTCAAAACATTTGGGTGCTAGCCCTGCTCCTCGCCACGTTCGGCCTCTTCGCCGAATGGCTTACCTATCACCGTCGCTGGACCGTGTAACGACGACGGCGCCCCTCCATACAGACGCAAAATTTTGCGTGTCTATGGGGGGGG